>DQTL01000174.1 GCA_015662775.1 Lutibacter sp. | reverse complement strand
TCCCAAAGTCCCCATAAAAGTGCCACAATAGGAATTAAATAAGTAACCGAAGAAGCAAATATTGGTGAAGATAATTGTACCAGACGGTTAAAAAATACTTTTGCAATTGCAGTTCCTAAAATGGCAAGAATACTTATGTATCCTATAGCGGGTAACATGGTTTCAGACAATAAGTCTTGTTTTAAAAATCCAGTTGATATAAGAACAATACTTGCAGGAATTAAGACAATTAAAAAATTTCCTACAGCAATTGCCATAGCATCTAAATCAGACAAATACTTTTTTAAAATATTAACATTCAAGGCGTAACCTACAGAAGCAATCACAACAGCAAGAGCAAACCAATAATTATCATTAGGGTTTAAAGAAGCACTTCTCATAATTAAATATAATGTTCCTGCTAACCCAATAAATATACCTAATACTTGTTTTTTCTTAAATAGAAAACCAAAAAAAAGGAATCCAAAAATCAATGTGTTTAAAGGAGTTGTTGAGTTAAGAATTGCTACTATGGTGCTATCAATATTTTTCACAGCAAAAGCAAACAAAAAGACAGGAATAAAAGTGCCTAAAATGGCGTTTAAGAAAATGTATTTCCAATGTTTTTTATGGATAAGTGTAATCTTATTATAAGCAATAAGTAATAAAAATAGAGCAGAAATAATCATACGTAATGCACCAACTTGAACAGGTGTTAATCCGTTCAAAGCCAATTTCATTAAAATAAATGAACTACCCCAAACTAGGGCTAATCCAATTAAAAATATCCATTTAAGTTGTTTGCCTTGCATAAGTACAATTAAAAAACAAATATCGTTTTTTATTTGCTAACGAATATTATTAACTACTACTTAAGATGATATAATAATAAAAACAGAGCTTAAAAAAAGACCTTTTCATCTTTTTAATCAACTCATCAATAAGATTATCAGGCACTTGTGTGAAGATTGTGTTTTTGAGAATTAATAAAAAATGTTGTTTATTTGTATATTATTAATCAATAATTAAAACCAAACGAATTATGAAAGTACTCAAAGGAATACTTATGGTCGCTTTAGTTAGTTTATTTTTAACTTCATGCGAACAAGCAAAAAAAGCCAAAGACAAAACTGCTGATGGCGTAGAAAATGTAAAAGATGCTGCAAAAGACGGAGCAGATGCAGTAAAGGAAACAGCCAAAGATGGTGTTGATGCAGTTAAAGATGGTGCAAAAGATCTAAAAGATGGCGTGGTTAAAGCAGCTGATTCATTAGCTTCTAAAACTGAAAAAGCAGCTGATGCTTTAAAAGAAGGTGTCAAAGAAACTGCAAAAAATATTGAAAAAGCTGTTAAGTAGTTTTTTTAAATTTTCATGAATAAACGCTCCATTTTTGGGGCGTTTTTTATTTGTAACTTGCCCTTCTTAAAAAACAAATCCATTTCATGAAAATTATAATTCAAAATCACCTAGATTCTACTTATTTAAAAACAGCAAAACAAGCAGGAATTTCTGAAGAAGAAACAAAACAAAATGTTGTTAATCTTGTAGAAGAATGTATAGATAATAAATTTGTGTTAGCCATGATACGACCTAAGTTTGTGAAAATGGCAAAAAAAATGATTGTAGATGCTAATTCAAATGTAGTTGTGGGAACTGTGATTGGCTTTCATGAAGGAACGGCTAAAATAGAAGACAAACTAGTAGAAGCTCAAAAAGCCATAGATGATGGAGTAGATGAATTAGACTACGTTGTCAACTACACCGCTTTTATAAAAGGTGATTTAGATTTAGTAAAAGACGAAGTTTTAGAAGGAACTGCATTGGGTCTAGAACATAATAAAAAAGTAAAATGGATTATTGAAATAGCCGCTTTAAACGATGAACAAATAGCCAGTATAACCCAATTGATTCATGATGTCGTAACAAGTCATTTTAATAAAGAACAACATGCGGATGTTTTTGTAAAATCATCAACTGGTTTTTTTAAAACAACAGATGGGAAACCTGTAGGTGCAACTTTTGAAGGCATGCAAATCATCAAAGACCATGCAGGTAAACTTTCCATAAAAGCAGCAGGTGGTGTACGTAATTACGAAGATGCTGTTAAAATGATTGAGCTAGGTGTAAGCCGTATTGGTACTTCTTCAGCGAAGAAAATCGCAGATGGAGAAGCTATTTCTGGAAGTTATTAGATGAAAAAAGGGGATTTTATATGGGGCGGATTCTTACTACTAATAATTGCATTACTCGTACTATCAAAAACGAAAGTTTTGTTTTTAGAAGCTACAGCTGCGCATCCTTATTGTATGGGTTTCTTTAAATTTGCCTTATTAGCAAGTATGGGCGAGCTACTAGCCATAAGAATTACAACAGGAGTTTATACCAAACCAATAGGATTGCTCTATAAAGCTTTTGTTTGGGGATTTATTGGGGTAGTTATCGTAATCATTTTTAGAATATTTTCTGTAGGTGTTCACGGGTTACTCGATACAGGATTATTGCCATTTAAAAACAGTACACTTAGTTTTGCATTCTTTACAAGTCTTTTGATGAATACTACCTTTGCACCAACTATGATGGCTTTTCATAGAGTAACTGATACAATTATTGATAATAAATACATTAAAAAAACCAGTAAAATCTCCCATATTCTCGAAAAAATTGATTGGAATGCTTTTATTAAATTTGTTATATTTAAAACAATTCCATTTTTTTGGATTCCAGCTCATACGATAACTTTTTTATTGCCAAGTGAATATAGAGTGCTTATGGCAGCTTTTTTGTCTATAGCTTTAGGAGCTATTTTGGCATTTGCAAAGAAGAAAGGAGAAAAGAATTATTTGAAGAGAGAATCTCTGACTAAGTAGGGATGTAGTGATAAAAGACTATTGATTTCAAATTGTATTTTTGTGTGAGCAATCACACGAAAAAAGATAAAAAAGAAAAGAAATAATTGTTGTGAATTGATTTCAAAATTGTATTTTTGTCTGAGCAATCACAATCTTTTTTCTTTTTCTATACCATAACAATTTACAAGTCAGGGCTTCATTTTAAGTTAAGTTCTGAATACGGCATTCATTTGAAAAACACCCAAACATACAACTCCAACGGAAAACTCCTATTTACAGGAGAATACCTAGTTTTAGAAGGTGCCAAAGCATTAGCTTTACCCACTAAGTTCGGTCAAGATTTGGTTGTTGAATTTATAGAAGAACCAAAATTGTATTGGGAAAGTTATGATGATAAAGGACAAATTTGGTTTCATACCATTTTTCAATTGCCTTTAACTAATCTATTAGCACACGAGAAAATAGCTTTAACTTTATTTCAAATACTACAACAAGCGCAAAAACAAAATCCTAATTTTTTAAGTGGGAAACAAGGTTTTAAAGTCAAAACAAATCTTGATTTCCCAAGAGATTGGGGATTAGGAAGTTCTTCCACCTTAATCAATAACATAGCTAAATGGTCAAATATTAATGCTTTTGAATTACTCCAAAAAACTATGGGAGGAAGCGGTTATGATATTGCTTGTGCACAAAACGAATCGCCTATATTATACAAGCTAACGCCATCTGTAGCTGATACTTTTTTAAAACCTCAAGTAACTACGATTAATTACAAACCCAAGTTTTCAGATCAATTGTACTTTGTACACCTTAACAAAAAACAAATAAGTTCTAAAGAAATTCAACGTTTTAAAGAGATGCAAAAAGGTAAAGAAGAGGCAATAAAAACAATTTCAGAAATTACAGAATTATTAGTGAAAACAACGAAACTAGACGATTTTGAAAAACTGATAAAAGAACATGAAAAACTACTAGCTTCTGTTTTACAACGACCTACAGTTCAAGAGCTTCTTTTTAAAGATTATTTCGGACAAACAAAAAGCCTCGGAGCATGGGGCGGCGATTTTATATTAGCGACTGGAAATGACGATACACCAAAATATTTTAAAAAGAAAGGATTTGAAACCGTACTTTTGTACGATGAAATGATATTAAACACAAATTAAATTGGATAAAAAAGACATCAGAGCCTATTCCAAAGACCAACTACGAGATTTTTTTGTAGAAAAAGGACAACAAGCCTTTAGAGGCAATCAAGTTTACGAGTGGTTGTGGAAAAAAAATGCCCATACTTTTGATGAAATGACAAATTTATCAAAAGATACACGTGTTTTTTTAGACGAATATTTTGTGATTAACCACATAGCCGTTGATGATATGCAACGCAGTAGTGACGGAACTGTAAAAAATGCAGTTAAGCTGTTTGATGGTTTGGTGGTCGAATCGGTATTAATTCCAACAGATACTAGAACAACAGCTTGTATTTCTAGTCAAGTGGGTTGTGCGATGGGTTGCACTTTTTGTGCTACAGCTAGGCTTAAAAAACAACGTAATTTAAATCCTGATGAGATTTATGATCAAGTAGCAGCTATTAATCGTGAAAGCGAACTCTATCACGGTCATAAATTAAGTAACATTGTTTTTATGGGAATGGGAGAGCCACTTCTTAACTATGAGAATGTGTTGAAATCCATTGAAATGATAACGTCTGATGAAGGTTTAGCGATGTCACCAAGGCGTATCACCCTTTCTACGGTAGGGATTCCAAAGATGATTAAGCGAATGGCAGATGAAAAGGTGAAGTTTAACTTGGCTGTTTCTTTACATTCGGCAATTGATGAAATGCGTTCGGCTATGATGCCTGTTAATATTTCTAATAATTTAGATGAATTAATGGAATCCCTACAATATTGGCATAATATTACGGGTAATCGTATCACTTTTGAATATATTATTTGGAGAGATATCAATGACAAACAAAAAGATATTGACGCCTTGGTTGCTTATTGTAAACGAGTTCCGGCGAAAGTCAATTTAATAGAATACAACCCAATTGATGATGGCGAGTTTCAACAAGCTGACGAAGCTGTGACCGATAAGTATATCGCAGAATTAGAAAAAAATAATATTATTGTCAATGTAAGACGCAGTAGAGGAAAAGATATTGATGCCGCTTGCGGACAATTGGCGAATAAGACTAGTTAATTAACCTGAAAAATTCATGAATAATGCGGGTTAAGTAGTTCAATAGCAGTCTCCATTTATCTTAAAAAATCTACAAAATTTTCAGGTGTAAGTATTTGTGTTTTTGCATTTGTATATAAATTGGTAAATGATTTGGTAATACGGTGCTTTTTCTTGGCATTCCATTTTATTTCAAATGCAGAGAGATCATCGTTTGATTTTTCAATATAATCAATTTCACTTTGATTATAATGTCGCCAAAAATAACTTTGTATGGAAGTCCTTGACAATACATTCTTTTTTATTCGTTCACTAATTATAAAATTTTCAAATAATTGATCTTGGTCATTTCTCGTTGATAATTCGCTATAATCATTAATAATTGCATTCCTAATTCCATTATCCCAAAATAGGATTTTACTCATTTTACTCACTTCTTTTCTTTTGTTTGTGGTATATGATTTTAACCTGTAAATAACATATGATTTTTCTAGTAAATCTATATAATTTTCTACCGTTTCCGATTTTACTTTTAGCTGATTTGCTAATTCATGAATAGAGACTTCAGAACCAATTTGATAGGCCAAAAGCTTTAATAGTTTGTCTAGCATTTCAGGTTTTCTGATGTCTTTCCATACTAACACATCTTTGTATAAATATTGTTCTGCCAAGTTTTTGAGTATGTCTTTTGCAATTTCTCTTTTCATACATACTTCAGGATAATTACCATAAACTAAATGAAATTGTAATTCTTGTTCTATTTCAAAAGGAGATTGTGTTGGGTATAATTCTGAAATGCTAAATGGATGTAAATTAAATAAAAATTGCCTACCCGTTAAAGGTTCAAAAATAGTGTCAGAAATTTCTAACGCAGATGATCCCGTAGCAATAAATTGTGTGTCTTTAAAATTATCAACCATCAGTTTTAATAATAATCCCGCATTTTTAACACGCTGTATCTCATCAATTACTACAATTTTATAAGAGCCAATTATATTTTTTAACGTATTTAAAGAAGCGCCTGTTAGACGTTCTCTAACATTATTTTCATCAGCATTGAGCCAAAGTGTATTGTCCATTTTACTTACAAAATCTTTAAGCATGGTTGTTTTGCCTACTTGTCTTGCACCGATAATAATTAATGCTTTTCCTTTAAAAAGTAATTTACTCAATGAAGTTTGAAGAGATCTTTGATAATTCATTTTTAAATTAATTGTTAATTAATACCTCAAAAGTACAAATATTTCCTATTTAATGGAAATATTAGTGTAAATATTTCCACTACACTGGAAATATTACCTGTTTTTGAGCTGAGTTTAATTGTTAAAATGATTATATCTCTAAATTGATTCCAACTTTTGTAAGATTCCTTTTTTATAACTTCGGCTAATAGGAATTGCTTTTTTTTCTATTTCAATATATTCATTGGTAAAAGAGATAATTTTAGTTATAGAGATAATAAAAGATCTGTGAACTCTTAAAAAGGAGGTTTTAGGTAGTTTTAGCTCCATAGTACCGATGGTTTCTCGTGTAATATGTGTTTTGTTTTGGGTGTGTATTTGTATATAATCACTTAAACTTTCGTTATATAAAAATTCATTACTTTTACTACTATATAAAATAGCAGTAATAAATTATGCTTTACACAACAGGTTTTACCATTACAAAAGCAACTGGACAAGTAGTAGATTTTTCTGAAAATAAATTAAGAAAATCATTACAACACAGTGGTGCAAATAAAGAGGAAATTGATCGAGTCTTAAAATATGTGTTAGCAAATGCCTATGATAAAATCCCTTCAAAACAGGTCTATAAATTAGCCTATAAAAAACTAAAAAACATTAAGACTGTATTTGCATCAAAATACAAACTTAAAAAAGCAATTTATCAATTAGGACCTTCGGGTTTCCCATTCGAACATTTAGTTGCTAATATTTTAAATAAAAGTGGTTACACAACCAAAGTAGGTGAAATTATTAAAGGAAAATGTGTGAAACACGAAATAGATGTTCTTGCTAAAGATAAAGAAAAGTATGTGGCAATAGAATGTAAATTTCATTCTAATGATGATTATATTTGTAATATAAGAATTCCATTATACATCCATTCAAGATATCACGACCTTAAAAAAGGTTGGAATAGAAGTACACCACTAAAAGAAGTTTGGATTGTCACCAACACCCGATTTTCATCAGATGCTATTGAGTATTCCCAGTGTAATGGAATCAAACTTTTAAGTTGGAATTACCCAGAAAATAACGGAATTAAAAAAAGGATGAATGATTTGGGTTTCTACCCTATAACCGTTTTAACTTTATTGACCAAAGACGAAAAACAACAGTTATTAAAACAAAATGTCGTTTTATGTCATGAATTAATTCAAAATCATTATTTACTCAATAAAATTGGAGTGCATGAAAAAAGAAAGCAAAAAATTATTTCAGAAATAAAGGAATTATGCCACAAAATTGAAGATAAAGAAACAAAAAATCATTAATCCAAACAAATACATATAAGACATTCATCAAAATGAAAAAAAGAATCAATATTAAGTTTTTAGGTGCTACAGGAACCGTTACAGGATCAAAATTTCTCATTGAAACAGAACAAAAAAATATTCTAATTGATTGTGGTATGTTTCAAGGAGTCAAAGAGTTGAGAGAACTCAACTGGAAACCCTTAGATATTGATGTGCCAAAAGTAGATTTGGTATTATTAACCCACGGACATCTTGACCATGTCGGTTATTTGCCCCGATTAATAAAAGAAGGATTTAGAGGCGATATTATAGGAACAGAACCTACTTTATCAATCGCCGAAATAATATTAAAAGACAGTGGTAAAATTCACGAAGAAGACGCTTCAAGAGCCAAAAAAGAAGGATTTAGTAAGCACAAAAACCCCAAACCTTTTTACACCTTAAAAGATGCAGAAGAAACTATAAAATATTTCACCTCTACAGAAGAAGGCGAGTGGATTTCTTTATCTGAAGATATTCAAGCAAGGTTTATGTACAACGGACATATTATTGGAGCCACCTTTATTGAGCTAGATATTTATGGGAAACGATTTGTATTTTCAGGTGATATTGGGCGTGAAGAAGATGTGTTATTACGAGCTCCCAAAAAACCTGAAAAAGCAGATTATCTTTTTATGGAAACCACCTATGGTGATCGTTTACATCCTGAAGAAGATTTACCTGCCTTCTTTGCAGCAGCCATACAAACCGCAATTCGTGAGAATGGAAATATAATTATACCTAGTTTTTCAGTAGAACGCTTACAATTATTGATGTATTTACTTTGGAATCTTCAAAAAGAACAAGAAATACCAGAAATAGCCATTTATGCCGATAGTCCTATGGGTAACAATGTATTACATGTATTTGAAAACTACCCAAAATGGCACAAATTACCTGTTGATGAATTCCGACAAATGTTAAAGAAGGTGAATATTATAACATCCTTTAAACAAACATGGGAAACCATTGATATTAAGAAAAGCAAAATTGTCATTGCCGGCAGTGGTATGGTAACAGGAGGCCGTGTTTTAACTTATTTAAAGCAAATGATCGACGAACCCGAAACCACCGTTATTTTAGTTGGTTATCAAGCCGAAGGAACACGTGGAAGACATTTATTAGAAGGTGTT
>DQTL01000334.1 GCA_015662775.1 Lutibacter sp. | reverse complement strand
TTGAACGAATTTTTAATCAATTCGAAGTTATATTTTTGAAGGACTAACTAGTTAATTTGATAAAATATAACAAGAATTGGGGAAAATTCATCAAGTCCAAAGGAAATGCAAAGAAGAGGCAATCTTTTTTGAATAAATCTTGCACAATACTCGTTATTTCTTAAAATTTATTCTTCAAATCTCACCTTTTCTTTGCATTCTGTATAGTAAATCTTAGGTCGAACTCAGGTTATTACCATTGCACCAGCTCTATTGACAAGTGTGATTAATGCCAAATACCAAATCTGTACAGAAAGCCCTTTGTAGGATTGTGTTATTTTAGTTAGTAAAATCAAGTTAGTTGTATGAATCGGTAAAAATAGCTAATTTAACAAGATATTTTATTTGTTATTAGTAATTTTGGGTGATGTGGAAATGGGATTTAGTTGATTGGCAAAACCAAACTACAACTGAAGTTCCGTCTTTTGAGGAGGAATGACATGGCAAACTCTTGAATCTAGATTAATCAGGTATTAAAAGAATTGAAACCAAAAAAACATATGAACTTACTAGCATCATTTAACGAAATGCTCCATAAAGCTAAAAAAGCTGTTTTAGGTTTTCCAATTACTTTGCTATGGGCAAGTGTCGGCACATTTTTCACAATTTGGTTTGTGGATCAAAAGATTGAAAGAGATCTAGAGTATATTTTTATAAAAATAATTTTAACTGCTATTCTTGGTGTTAGTTGGCTGATTGCTACTAGATTAGTAATCAACTATTTTAATAAGGAAAGAGGAAAAAATATATTTTGGCTTATAGGTATTCCATTACTTTTTTTAGGGATCTATTATTTAAGTCTACCCAATGATACAATAGCTTTTGATGATTATACAGTTCCTTATAGATTTGTTTTATTTCTAATCACAGGACATTTGGTGCTGTTTTTTAGCCCTTTTATTTTTGTTTGGGATAAAAATGCATATTGGAGTTACCTGAAAAGTGTATTTGCTTCTTTTGCTAAAAGTGCTCTCTTTTCATTAGTGATTTACTTTGGGCTAAGCTTGGCATTACTCGCTTTAAAATATCTTTTTAAATTCGATTTTAAAGATAAAATATTTGCCGAACTCTTTATTTTTTGCCTAGGAATAATCAATACTTGGCTTTTTGTTGGTGATCTACCTATGAATATTCATCAAAATAAAACAATAGATTATCCTAAATCACTTTTGGTTTTGGTAAAATATATACTCATACCTCTCAGTATACTTTATTTAGTGATTTTATATGCTTATAGTTTTAAAATAATAATCAATTGGAATCTGCCAAAAGGTTGGGTTTCCTACCTTGTAGTCGCATTATCTATATTAGGGTTTTTAATACATATTCTTATTAATCCTATTCAAAAAAACAGTAAATCACGTATAATAAAACGTTTTTATCCTTGGTTTTACTATGCATTATTGCCATTAATTATTTTACTTTTTATTGCTATTTACAAACGAATTTCGGAATATGGTATCACAGAAAATAGATACTTGGTTTTACTACTTGCCTTTTGGATTTTAGGAATGACCTTGTATGTTTTATTTAGCAAGAGAAAGCAACTTCGGTATTTTCCCATGAGTGTAGCCATTCTGGCTATGTTGGTTTCTTTTGGTTTTTGGAGTGTGTTTTCTGTTTCAAAGAACAGTCAGGCAAATCAATTTAAGGAAGTCTATACAAAAATGAAAGCTGTCAATTTTGAAGTAAAAGCATCAGAAGAACAAAGTTTTGAATCAATTATTCATTATCTTTCTAAAAGAAATGCTTTAGATAAAATAAGTGAGGTGTTGGGCTTTAAACCTTCTCAAGTTTTTAAGGAAACAAATCAATACCTCATCGCTCGTAAAATTAGTGATACTTTAGGAATTAAAGTAGTTGATTTTGACAACATGTCTAAACGTTTACATGAAAATATACGTAGGTACTATAGCCAAGATAATCAAGATTTTATTGACGTAAAAGGTTATGATTATTTAAAACAGATGTATCTTTCTAGTGAAAATATTCCTAGGGTAATACCTAAAATCCAATTTAAAAATAAAGAACATCTGTATTCAATAGTACTAGATACTGTTTTAAAATCGGCTGTCTATATCACAAAAGAAAAAGACACTATACAACGTGTAGATTTAACTGATTTTTTGAATTCTTTAGATACCTTTCAAGGCTATGATAAGGAAGTTAGCCCAGAAAAACTATCTTTTGAAAAAGAGTTTAAACACCTAAAAATTAAAATTCTTTTCAATAATCTTAGTATAAAAGATTACAAAGAAGGGAAGAAAATTCCAATAGAAATAAATCATTCTAGTGGCACTATTTTATTGAAAGAAAAAACATCAAATTAAAACACATATAAATGAAAAATCTCTTTTTACTATTACTAATCACCACTATTACAGCTTGTTCACAACAAAATAGTTTTACAAAAGAACAACAGGCACTACTAGATACTGCGAAAGAAGCACAACACAAACTCAATGTTCAATATGCTGATAAAGAAAAATCGCCACTAACAGATGAAGATTTTAAAACTTTTAGAAGTCTCGATTTTTACCCGATAAATTTAAAATATACCATCAAAGCAACATTTGTAAAAAACGAATTTCCTGTGCCTTTTGAAATGGAAACTACAACTGACAGAAAACCAATTTATCAAAAATATGGGACTTTACATTTTACACTTGATGGTGTTTCTTGTGAATTACCTGTCTATCAAAATATGGCGAAAGACATTCCTGTAGAATATAAAAACCACATTTTTGTTCCTTTTACCGATTTAACAACGGGTAAAGAAAGTTATGGTGGAGGAAGATATGTAGATTTAGAATTACCTTTTGACACAACAGTTATCGTTGATTTTAATAGTGCTTACAACCCATATTGTGCTTATAATCATAAGTATTCTTGTGCAGTTCCACCCAAAGAGAATGATTTAAAAGTAGCTATTAAAGCTGGAGTTATGAAGTTTCATGATTAATTACAAACTTCGATAAAACCATCTAATTCTCTATGTTTTAAAATAGCAGTAAATTTTAGGGTTTTTGCAGTAGGACAAACCGTGCTTTCAAAATGAGAGGAAGACATTTCATCAGTATATTCTGTAGCAAAAACGGCTTTGTTATTTGTTATATATATTTTGGCTTCCTCTTGGATATTATCATTAAAAGCATCCTCTAGTAATATCCAATCAAAGGTATCAACGAGTTGTTCTGCTAAATCAGTTGCGTTTTTTTGTCCTATTGATAAACCTCTACTATGTGCTTCATTAGCTAACCATTTAGAATACCTAATCACATCTGCATCTGTTATTTCAAAACCTAATTCTGCGGTTGTCCATGAGTTTAAATCCATATTATCTGGTTCAATACCGTCAAACCCCTTTTCTTTTATCATATCTAACCTAGCTCTCATGATAGGAGCTAATGCATCAATATTTCGAATGTCTAAAAACTTTTCTCCATCCCAATCTGGGTAATTATTTCCGATTATAGAAGCGGGAAAATCATTAATATCAGGTCGCCAGTCTTCCCAAGATCCTACAGAAACATAGGCAATAACTTTTTTACCTTGGGTTTGTAATTTTGCTACATAACTTTTTGAATTATCAAAAGCATCAATATCAACAATGCTTGCCTCGTAAGTGAAATCATTTGGTATATTGTCTCGTAAATCCCAATCAAAAGTAGTTTCAGGTGTGGGTTTATACCATTCACCTGTAATAGGATTATCTTCCGCTTCTGTATTGCAAGAAAAAATAGCTAATGTAATTAAGAAAAGTACTAGGTGTAATTTAGTCATAAAGAAAGGGTTTACAACGCTAACGTTTGAAGGTCATGTTTATTATAATTGCTTACCTCCTAAAAAACCTAAAGAAACAGCTAATACACCTAAAAAAAGAGAAAGTAAGGTATAAAAAATAAAACGAGTATAGTGTTCATTGATTAAAAATTGCAGGTTTTCGTACATAAAAGACGAAAAAGTGGTGAAGCCTCCAAAAACACCAATCACAAGAAAAGCTATTTGATTGTTTGATAGATTGTTATTCGAAGATTTTAACACATAGCCCATAACTAAACCTATTAATAAACTACCCAAAATATTCACAGTTAAGGTGCCATAGGGTAAGCTGTTCTGATTGAGTTTTAAGCCTATTAAATAGCGTAAAACACTACCCAATCCACCTCCTAAAAAAACTAATAGTACCTGTTGCATAACTTTAGTTTAAAACAACTTCATCAACATCTGTCCAGTTCCATTTTCCTTTGATAATTCCTTTTTCTAAAGTGATAATACCCGGATTGGCTCTTATCATTGTTTTTAGGGCTGTTTCATCGCAATATAAAAACTCAAATGGCAAATTGTAATAGTCTTGTATTTCGTTATATGTTTCCATAAGAGAAGCAGATAGCACATATAATTTATAGCCTTTTTCAAGAGCTTGATCACCTAATTCTTTAAAGTTTTCAAAAGCATTTATTTCACCTAATTCTAAACTATAACTTATAATTAATAAAGCTTTGTCAGCAGTTAAAACTTCTTCCGTTAAGTCATCTGTATCGTTTTCTAAAATAAAATCGTGAATAGGAGGAAAGTCTTCTCCATCTACAAACTCCATTCCTTTTGGAATACTATTTCCAATTGCAAAGGGTCTAAAATCAATAATAGGTAAATGTTGTAACACATAATAAGTGATAAATAATCCGCCTAAAAGTGTAGTAAATGGAATCCAATTAGCAGCCAATTTTCCAAACCAAGGTTTTATATATTTTATATTAAATAATAAAATGATAATTAATGCCGTAAAGAATACATTTTTATAGAAAGTACCCCAAGCACTTAGTTTTACGGCATCTCCAAAGCAACCACAATCGGTTACTTTATCGTAATAAGCTGAGTACCAAGTAAGGAATAGGAATACAAACATCAATAAGGCAACACTCCAAGTAGTTAATTTGGGTTTAAAACCCACCAATAACAGTACTCCAAGCAGCAGCTCTACAAGTATTAACAATATTGAAAATGGCAACACATACGGAATCAAAAAAGTGAGATTGAGTACATCTTCACTAAAATACTCTTCAAATTTTATGGCTGTTCCTATTGGATCGACAAGCTTAACAAATCCTGAAAACATATAAGTAATTGCTACTATAAAACGAGCTATGTGTGTAATAAATTTAAGATTCAAAATTTAAGATTTAAGATTTCTTGTGTATAAATAAAGTGTAAATTTCGTAAAAAATTATAAAGTAACAATAGTTTCAGAAGAATATTAACACGTTGACTTTATGAGGAGGTTTCGCTAACCTGAGATTGCTTTTGGTTGTATTTTTCCTCAAAGTCGGGAGAGAGACTTTGCGGAGCTGGTGAACTGGTTTCAACACGAAAATCTTAAAACTATCTAAAATAATGGAATTCTATTTCTCTTTCAACGCGTTAAGAATAGCTTTATCTATCAAGGCTCCTACATTTGTATTTTTATCACCATACAGCAATTCATAATCTACTTCTGATAAGACATATTCTACTAATTGATCGTGATTGAAAGTGTTTTTTGTTTGTTCACTAGTTAGATAAGTAGAACAGGTGAAGAGATAGAGAATGACGATTACACCTAAAATAAGGCTTGTTGATTTTAAAAATGGTGACATGGTTTTTAGTTTTGGAATGACTTATACAATTTCTTTTATAGCAATTTATTATAACCTCAATTAATACGACAAATGTATGTTGCAAAATTTGAATAGAATTGTAAAAATATATAGTGTGTTTGTATTATTTTATAATGGGTCTCAAAATAGTTATAATCAGGATTTTATATTTTTTGAACACAAAATGTCTAACTACACTAAAATAAGGTCAAATTGTATACTATAATGCACAAAGTGTGCTTTTCAATAAAAAAATACGCCAATTGTTTGCAGCAATTAGCGTATCAAATACAATAAACAAATATTGCAATATTTAGGTAGCAATGGAATTCTATTTCTCTTTCAAAGATTTTTGTATAGCTTTATCAATTAAAGCATCAATATTTGCATTTTTAACTCCATATGCCAATTCATAATCTACTTCTGTTAAAACATATTTTACCAATTGATCGTGGTCAATACTTTTCTTTGTTTGTTCAAAACTTATAAAAGTAGAACAAGTAAAAAGATAAAGTATGGCGGCTGCTCCTAAAAAGAGACTTATTAATTTTGCAAATGACGACATGGTTCTTTTGTTTTTTGTATGCTACAAAGAACCTACTATTGACTATAAAATAAGGAAGGAGAAATCCTAGAAATAAAAAGTGTTTTACCTGAAAAAATAAAGGGGAATAATCCTGTTTTTATTTGATCTTGGGTAATACAACTAAACTAAATCTATAAAAGGTAAACCCAATTAGTAAGCCCAATAACATTCCTAAAGTCACATCAACAGGATAATGAACTCCTAAATAAATGCGACTATAAGTGAATAACAAGGGCCAAACCAAGATAAAGTAAATAGCCTTAAAGTGATTTCTTAATGTTGCTATAATAAATGAAGTTACAGCAAATGAAGTGGTGGCGTGTCCTGAAACAAAACTATAGCCACCTACATTTTTTACAACACGTATTATATTTTGAATTGCTGGGTCATTATTGGGTCGAAGTCTATGAAAACCGATTTTAATTAGATTGACTAATTGATCTGAAAAGGCAACCAATAAGGCGACTAGTAATAAAATTGCGAGTGTCTTTTTCCATTTATAATAGCGGAAAAGTAAAAATAATACAACTAAGTAGATAGGAAGCCATGGGAGTTTATTTGTTGCAATAAGCCAATAAGAATCCCAATATTCGGTGCCAAGAGCATTTAAATATATGAGTAGTTCTTGATCCTTTTGAATAATCTTCGTTATAAAACTCAAAATTTAGAACCTCTTTTTATTGAACCTGTATATTCTTCAATGTTTTCTTTAACCTGATGAATTTCTTTTTTAATATCTTTAATAATATCGGTATCAATATTATGTTTTTTTGCTGTTTGGTTGATTTCTCTTTTTACCTCATTGGTTGCATCACGAAGTTGACGCATGCCTTTTCCTAATCCACGAGCAATTTCGGGGATTTTATCCGCACCAAACAACATCACTACAATAAGTATGACGATGATGATTTCAGGACCGCTTATAAATAAAAAGTTCAAATTATTAATGTTTAACTAATGGAATTATACTATCCCAGATGTTTAATAAATTACAAAACTAATCAAAAAATCCCAAAACTATAACTAGTCTTGGGATTGATTGATTTAATATGGTATTTAATTTGTTGTTGGAGCCGATTCCATCATTTTAATAAATTCGTCTAATTTTGGAAGTACAATTATTTCTGTTCTTCTGTTTACACTACGTCCTTCTGGTGTATCATTATCTGCTTTTGGCACATATTCACTTCTTGCTCCTGCAGTAATTCTTGCAGGGTTTACACCTAAATCAGTTTGCATAAATCTTGCAATTGCGGTAGCACGCATGGCACTTAAGTCCCAATTATCTTTGATAAAGCTAGTTTTAATAGGTACATTATCTGTATGTCCTTCGATTAAGATATCGTAATCTTTATAATCATTGACAATTTTAGAAATTTTAGACAAAACGGGTAAAGCTTCTTCTTTGATTTCAAAACTTCCAGAATTAAACATCATTTCATCAGATAAAGAGACAAATACAACTCCTTTTAAAACTTTTACTTCAATGTCTTCATCATCTAAATTATTCAACGAACGTTTAAACTTGTTACTTAAGGCTAAGGTTAAAGAATCATTTTTATGATTAATGGCTGTTAGTTGACGTATGTATTTGTTTGCTGAATTAATCTCGTCTAACAATTTACCAATATTATTATTTCCTTGCTGACTTAAATTAATACATTTATCATAAGCACTTTGCAATTGTGCAATATTATCTTTGTGTGCTTGTATTTGATCTTTTAAAAATGCAATTTTAGAAATAGCAGCATCGTCTTCCGTACGGCATCTCATTAGATTTGCTTTACAATCTGTTAATAATTGTTGTGTAGAAAGATACTGGCTATTTAATGCATCGTATTTTTTTGTCGTTACACAGGAGGAAAAACCTATGATGATAAGTACTAAAATTATTCCTGTTTTTTTCATGATTACGTGAGTTTAAATTTCTGCTAAGTTAATAATAAACACTTTTTTATCAGATTTATTATCTAAAAATTTACTTAAATTTGAATTTTACTTTTTAAATGGCATTTTTTTTGCTTACTCTTTAAGGTAACTTCTAATTTTAAAATAGAAAAAATGAATATTCGATTATTAATATTGCCAATTATTCTTATAAGCTTTGTACAATGTTGCCCAACTAAAGATGGTTTTCAAAAAAAGATTCCTTTTACTTTAACAGAGTCTTTTTATCAAGATTGGATGGGAGGACAAGCTGGTGTATCGGGTTCAACAGTTCAATTAATTGTAAAAGACATAAAATCTGATGTGCAACCTAATTATATCTATTTTAAGAATCGTAAAGAAAAAATAGATATAAAAACTACTGAGAAAAATGCTGTTTTATGGATTGCTAATTTTTCTGATAACATAAAAAAACCTGTGAAGAAAGACATTATTATGCATGCAGATTCTAAAGAAGAATTTGGGAATACACCTCCTCAAATAACTACAACACATTCTTTTGATTTAAAAGCTAATGAAGCGGTTATCAGTTATTCTGTAAATGGCGTTGAAAAATACCACAAGCTTACTAATTTAATGAAAAAAGAAAGCCTATTTTATCCTGCTCCACAACCTAAAAGATAGGTTATAAACTTAAGGTTACACCTATTGCTCCATTGTTGCCCACTTCAAGAAAAGCGGAAAGATTATTGGCAAACTCATATCTCGCTCCAATATGACCACCAATACCAAAATTGCTTTTTCCAATAAGTCCTAGTTCTGCCCCGATATATACATCTAATTCATTAGGAATATCTATGATTTCTTGAAAATGATAATCTCCTCTTCCAAAAATAAAGAAGCCTGAACTATAGATTCCTGAGTTGAAGAAATTAGCACCAACACCAATAGAAAAACTTTCGTTTAATCCATAGTCATAAGTTGCTTTAATACCAGTTCCGTATCCATAAAAGGTAAAACCTGCTTGAAGTTTTTGATCTCCTTGACCTGTGAAACTTTGTGCTTGTAATGTGCTAAATGAGATAAGTGTAATTAATACTATCAGTAGTTTACGCATAATAGAAATATTTATTCTACAAACTAACGAATAAGTCATTAAATTGTTACTTGCTTTTTCTTTTTTTGTTTTCTTTTTTTAAACTGATTATTAAATTTTCTAAATCAACTTCTTTATTAGCGGGAATAAAAAGGGCTTCACTATGCGTAAAAGTTCTATCAGTGTAATAATAAACAAGCTTAATTCCGTAAAATGGGTTTTCAATAATTATTGCTTTTTTAAGTCCAGATAATACATAATCCCAATTATGAAAGTAGCCGTTAATGTAAGCAAACTTTGCCCCAATTAAAATTTCTCCATCATTTTTTAGGTTTTTATAACGATAATATAAAGGTGCTCCAAAAGCAAAAAGAGACAAGAAAACAAGTAAACTCACTAGCACTAGAAACATAAATAGTTTTCCTTCGTCAATTACTAAAATAAATATTCCGAATATGACAATGGCAATGGTTGCTATTGAAAATAAGATAAAAGTGTTTTTGTTCTTCTCATTTTGAAATAGAAAATTGGCATAGTCTTTTTTTTGTGAAGCATTTAATGTC
>DQTL01000171.1 GCA_015662775.1 Lutibacter sp. | reverse complement strand
TTTACATTATTTATTATTTTATTTGATACTTCTTGTAAAAACTTATAGGGTAAATCTACCCAATCTGCTGTCATGGCATCTGTTGAACTTACTGCTCTTAATGCGACTACTTGTTCATAGGTTCTTTCATCGCCCATTACGCCTACGGATTGTACAGGTAATAACATGACACCTGCTTGCCATACTTCGTTATATAAATCCCATTTTTTCAATAAGTTGATAAATATGTCATCTGCTTTTTGAAGAAGTTCAACTTTATCAGCTGTAATATCTCCAAGGATTCGTATTCCTAAACCAGGACCTGGAAAAGGATGTTTTTGTAACAATTCCTCTTTAATTTCAAGCGTTTTACCTAAAAGCCTTACTTCGTCTTTAAATAAAGAACGTAAAGGTTCTACAATTTTTAGATTCATTTTTTCGGGTAATCCCCCGACATTATGATGTGATTTTATGGTTTCTGTAGGACCATCAACTGATGCAGATTCTATAACATCAGAATAGATAGTTCCTTGTGCTAACCATTTTACATCTTTAATTTTATTTGCTTCTTCATCAAATACATGAATAAATTCTTTGCCAATAATCTTTCTTTTTGTTTCTGGTTCTTTAAACCCTTTTAAAGCTTTCAAAAAACGTGCCGAAGCATCTATGCCGTGTACCTGTAAACCCATACCTTCGTATTGATTAAGTACAGATTCAAATTCATTAAGTCGTAAAAGACCATTATTTACAAAAATACAGTGTAGGTTTTTTCCGATTGCTTTGTGTAACAATACAGCTGCAACAGTTGAATCAACACCACCTGATAATCCTAGTATTACTTTATCATCTTTTAATTGAGTTTTTAAGTTTTCAATAATTTCATGAGATAGGGCAGTAGGAGTCCAATCTTTTGTAACATTAGCAATTTTAGTTAAAAAGTTGTCTAAAATCAATTGACCATCTTTTGTATGATATACTTCAGGATGAAATTGAATAGCGTATGTTTTTTCTCCTTCTATCTTAAAAGCTGCATTTTTTACATCTTCAGTACTGGCAATATTTGTAAAAGTATCAGGAAGTTTCATAATTGTGTCTCCATGACTCATCCAAACTTGTGAACCATTTTCTATTCCATCAAAGAGTAATTCACCTTTACTGATATCTTGAAGGTGAGCTCGTCCGTATTCTCTTACTTCTGAAGCTTCTATCTTTCCGCCATCATGCTGTGCCATATATTGAGCTCCATAACAAACACCAAGTGTAGGTATTTTTCCACGTATGTTGTTTAAATCAATTTGCGGGGCTTTTTCGTAATAAACAGAATAAGGACTACCAGATAATATTACAGCTTGATACTGATCAAACTTTTCGGGTAAGTTATTAAATGGAATAATTTCGCTGTAAACATACAACTCTCTTACTTTACGCGCAATAAGTTGTGTGTATTGCGATCCAAAATCAATGATTAATACGCGTGGTTTCATTAATTGTTTAGTTTGATAGTTGGGTTATTTTTTTCTAAGTATTGACTTTCCACCAAATTTTTCAATATATATTTTTGGATTATCATACAGGTTTATGCTTGTAGATCCATCAGAATATAAGGTTAATTCTCTGGCTGTATTAACAGTAATATTTGATTTTCCAGTTGCATTGATATAAGCGTAATCTGTTAATAGGTCTTTTCCTTTAATTGTTGTACTTCCATCTGCATCAATTTCAATTTCTTTACAAATACCTTCGTACTTTATAGATGATGAGTCGGTTATGTTTGCTTTGATTTTATAAGCATTTGATTGCATTTTTAAAGCTGATTTAGATTTTAAATCGATGTTTAAAGTGTCTTTTACACTAACAACTAAATCAAATTTTGATTTTTCTTCCCCAATAATAGATAGTGTTTTTGATCTTAAATTTAGTTGAATTGATGCACTTCCTATTGCAACTATTTCTGTTGCATAAGTATGAATTTCATTTTCACTTGTAATTTTAACACGATCGTGTGCCTCAATTCGTTGAATTGAATCCGTTACGCCAATGGTGATATTTAAAGCTTTTTTAGACTTTATTTCTTGGGAAAGATACACTTCTAAAACATTGTCTATCACTCTAGTTTCTACAGCTGATTGTAGGTTTTCATCTGTTTCAACAGTAACTTTTGCAATGGGACTTTCTTGAAGTACAACATTAATTTTCCCTTTTAATAGAATGGAAGTAAAAGGCTCTATTTCTCTATTTTCTAGCGTAACATTTTTATTGCCTTTTAATTTTTGAGCTTGTGAATAGTTTATAGTCAACAGACTCAGTAACATGATAATTGTAATTTTTTTCATTTTTTTTGAGTGTTTAGGATTAATGATTTCTTTATCTTTTTAAACTCTTTTTTAGAAAGTGATATAGGGTTGTCAGTATAATTCTCATCTTTATTAATACTGTAAACCATTTTTTTTGTGCTTACCTGATAATCATTGGGTATATAACTAATACTTTTTCTTTTAACAGTATGAATTTTAATAGTTGTATAATAATTTCCTTGTTTTAATATATAAATTGATCCAGTTTTAAGTTTATTTATTTCTGTTTCACAAGAACTAAAACTTGCAAAAAGTAAAAAAACTAAAAGTATTTTAATGTAGGTTTTGATAACTAGGTATTTTGTATCCAAAAATTATTCCATACTATGATAAACTTGTTGTACATCATCTAGTTCTTCTAGTTTTTCTAATAGCTTTTCAACATCTTCTTTTTGTTCATCATTTAATGGTGTTGTTGTCGTTGGAATTCTCTCAAAACCAGAGGATAATATTTCCATGTTAGCATCTTCTAAATATTTTTGAATAGCACCAAATTGTTCGAATGGAGCATATATTAAAACGCCATCTTCATCTTCAAAAACTTCTTCAACATCAAATTCTATTAATTCTAGTTCTAATTCTTCCATGTCCATTTTAACACCATCTGGATTAATTCGGAAATTACAAGTATGGTCAAACATAAATACAACAGAACCCGAGTTTCCCATATTGCCATTACATTTACTAAATGCAGCTCTTACATCTGCAACTGTTCGATTGTTATTATCAGTAGCAGTTTCTACCAAAACAGCAATTCCGTTAGCTGCATAGCCTTCAAAAAGGGTTTCTTCGAAATTAGCGGTGCTTTTATCCGATGCTTTTTTAATAGCTCTTTCTACATTAGCTAAAGGCATGTTTGCTGCTTTTGCATTTTGAATCACCGATCGTAAACGTGCATTGGTTTCAGGATTTGCTCCGCCATCTTTTACCGCCATGACTATATCCTTACCTATTCTTGTAAAGGTTTTAGCCATTGCTGACCAACGTTTCATTTTTCTTGCTTTTCTAAATTCAAATGCTCTACCCATATTTCTTGTGTCTTGTTCTAGTTTTGTGTTTTTCTATATTGTCATGCTAAACTCGTTTTAGCATCTTTTGAAGCAGTCCATAAATTTGTTTGGTGTTTGTTTCATAAGTTTCTGAGACAAGCTCAGAAAGACAGTGTTTCAATTGATATTTTAATTTCTTGTTCTTGATATTAAATCAAGAAGAAAGATACAAATTTAATTATTTTTAATTTCTAGTGTCGTTTCCCCACAATAATTTTTCTCGTAATGTTTTTATAAAGCTCTGATTATTTAATTCAACCATTTGCAGTTGAAAATTTGCTTTTTTAATGTTTACTTCTGCTTTGGTTTGTAATGTAGCAACTCTTGCATCCATGGAAAGTAAAAATTCTTTTTCTCTACTTTCAATTTTTAATTTAATAAGTGTATCATCCTTAATTATTAAAGGTCTGATACTTAGGTTGTGAGGAGCAATAGGTGTTATTGATAATGCTTGTACTTCTGGCGTGATTATTGGGCCGTTACAACTTAATGAATAACCTGTAGAACCCGTAGGTGTTGCAATGATTAAGCCATCTGCCCAATAGGTGTTTAAATACTTATCATTTAAATACGTGTTTATATTTATCATGGACATGGTATTCTTGCCACTGACACTAATCTCATTTAAGGCATAGCCTTTTTCTAATTCATTGTTTTTTGTGTTTACTTCAAGCAGACTACGTTTACTTATCCTATAATTACCTTTTAGTAATTCATCAATTGCCACTAACATATCTTCTTTATTGATTGTAGCTAAAAACCCCAATCTACCTGTGTTGATACCAATAATTGGAATATTTGAATCCTTAATAATCGCTGCGGCTCGTAAAATTGTACCATCACCGCCAACACTGATTAAATAATCAATTTTTTGTGTTAAGGCTTCTTTGGGTTTGAAAGTTTGAAAACGTACAGTAGTCTTATCTTTTATTAAATCACTAACATCTTGAACAAGAAAAATATCACATACTTTAGTATTCAAAAAATCTAATAAATTAAGGATATAATTTAGACTTTCTGTTTTGTAAGCTTGACCAAAAACGGCTATTTTCATAGTATGATATTGTTTTAAATAAAATCCATACAACTAAGATTCTTTATGGTATTATCAAATACTCAAGTATTTATGTAAATAATCTGATCTATTTTTTAATTCTTCTAAATGTAAATCGTCTTTATTTTGAGTAATCACATGATAATCATATCTTCTAAGAGATTGAATTACCTCATTTGCATTTTCGGTGTCTACTCTAAGTGTAATTTGTGTTTTGATATCTCGTTGGTTTGAAATGTACATGCCCAATAATGAAATATTATTAGCTTCGACAATTTGAGCAATTTCACCCATAGAATAACTACTTTCTTCTTTTTCAATAATTAAGGTTGTACTGTTAGGCTTAAAAAAAGGAGCGTTATTGAATAAATGAATGATGTCATTTAATTCAAAATAACCTATATAGTTATTTTCTTTGTCAATAATGGGTAAGATATCTGTATCGTGCTGTGCGAAAAGACTTATTAAATCAATACAACTATCAGGAATATCTGTTTTATAAAACAACAATAGATGTTTAATATCAACTATTTTAATACCACTATTGGTAAGATGCTTAATATCTGATTGTGCTAACATACCTATAAAAACATCATTTTCTACTACAGGAAAATGTGTAAATGGTAAATCTTTAAAGAAAACCTTTACATCGGTAATCAGATCATGAAGATCTAGTGCTTTATAGTCTGTTGTTATGAAGTCTTTTATGCTCATAGGATGCGAATATAAAGTATTTATGCCAATTTCTGTGCCAAAAATAGTGAGAAGCTTTTTAATTTATCAACTAATTAATTAATAAATTTGTCCTGTTAATTTCTAATTAAAATTCCAAATAAAATTAACAAATCAATTTTGAAACAAAACACAAAAGAAACCATGACAAAATTAAGTGTAAATATAAATAAAATTGCAACTTTAAGAAATGCAAGAGGAGGCAATTTTCCAAATATTGTTGAGTTTGCTGAAGACATACAATCTTATGGTTCACAAGGGATTACAATTCACCCAAGACCAGATGAAAGACACATTCGATATCAAGATGCTAGAGATTTAAAACCTATAATTACAACGGAATTCAATATAGAAGGTAATCCAATTCATAAATTTATTGATTTAGTTTTATTCGTAAAACCCCATCAAGTTACACTAGTACCCGATTCAGTTGATGCCATAACCTCAAATTCGGGTTGGGATACCATAAAAAATCAAGATTTTCTTAAAGAAGTTATTTCTGAATTTAAAAGAAATAAAATTCGGACTTCCATTTTTATAGATACAGATGCTAAACTTATCGAAGCTGCAGCCAAAGCAGGAGCAGATCGTGTTGAGTTATATACAGAAGAATTCGCAACTCAATATAGCTTAGGCAATAGAAAAGCAGTGAAACCTTACACTGATAGTGCAAAACTAGCACATGAATTAGGTTTAGGTGTCAATGCAGGTCATGATTTAAGCTTAGATAATATCCTGTTTTTTTCACAAAAAGTACCTTTTTTAGATGAGGTCTCAATAGGACATGCTTTAATCACCGAATCTCTATACTTTGGTTTAGAAAATGTAATCAATCAATATTTGTATAAATTGAGTTTAAAGTAAGCCGTATTTGATTTTCTTAAAGTTAATTGTCTAGTCATTTTGTAAAATGTGTCATTATGAGGACGAACGCTTGCGAGTCACGAAGCAAAAAAATCTATCCAACAACCTGCAAAGTAATAATACACCCTTTTTATTGAAAAACAATAGTTTATTGAATTCACCCCTATAAAATTAGGGGTTTAATTGTTAGAATTGCATTATTTTACTACATTTACCCCTTAATAATTAACAAAACAAACAAAAAATGCCATCAATTAGATTTAGAACACTTGAAAAAATAATGTCAAGAAAACCTGTAAAGGTTAAAGAAGTAACAGCAAAAAGATCAGAACTTTTTGGAATCAATGTATTTCATAAAGACGCAATGCGTCAAACCATGACCAAAGAAGCTTTTAAAAGCGTACAGGAAGCCATTCAAAATGGAAAAAAAATTGACAGAAAAGTAGCCGATCAAATAGCTTCTGCTATGAAAGATTGGGCATTATCAAAAAGAGCTACTCATTATACACATTGGTTTCAACCTTTAACAGGAGCCACAGCAGAAAAACACGATGCTTTTTTCGAGCCAATAAGTGATGGAAAAGCTATGGAAAAATTTGGAGGTAGCCAATTAGTGCAACAAGAACCCGATGCTTCTAGTTTCCCTAATGGAGGAATTAGAAACACCTTCGAAGCCAGAGGTTATACCGCTTGGGATCCTTCATCTCCTGCTTTTATTTACGAAACAACCTTATGTATTCCAACTATTTTTGTCGCTTACACAGGAGAAGCCTTAGATAATAAAACGCCTCTTTTAAAAGCCTTACAAGCCATAGATGAGGCAGCAACAGGAGTTTGCAAATATTTCGATAAAAAAGTAACAAAGGTTCATGCAACCTTAGGTGTGGAACAAGAGTATTTTTTAATTGATAGTGCTTTTGCAGATAGCCGTCCTGATATTCGATTAACAGGAAGAACACTTTTAGGTCATTCCTCAGCAAAAGGACAACAATTAGACGATCATTATTTCGGTTCGATTTCAGATAGAGTAATGGCTTATATGCGAGAATTGGAAATAGAATCTTTAAAATTAGGAATTCCTGCCAAAACGCGTCATAATGAAGTAGCACCCAATCAGTTTGAACTAGCTCCTTTATTTGAAGAGGCAAATCTCGCTGTAGATCACAATTCTTTGATGATGGATATCATGAAAAAAATAGCCAAAAGACATAATTTTGAAGTCTTACTTCACGAAAAGCCTTTTGCTGGCGTAAACGGATCAGGAAAACATAACAATTGGAGTTTAGCCACAGATACAGGAGTTAATTTGTTAAGTCCTGGGCAAACCCCAATGAATAATTTACAGTTTTTAACTTTCTTTATCAATACGATTAAAGCGGTACATGATTATGAAGAACTATTACGTGCTTCAATCGCTGCGGCAAGTAACGATCATCGTTTAGGTGCTAATGAAGCACCACCTGCCATCATTTCTGTTTTTATTGGAGAACATTTAACCAATGTTTTAAATGAATTAGAAAAAGTAACCAAAGGAAAGCTTTCTCCACAAGAAAAAACAGATTTAAAACTAAATATTGTCGGTAAAATTCCTGAAATATTATTAGATAACACCGATCGTAATCGTACTTCGCCTTTTGCATTTACAGGAAATAGATTTGAATTTAGAGCGGTAGGTTCAACTGCTAATTCGGCGAAACCCATGTTGGTTTTAAACACAATAGTTGCCAAACAACTTAATGATTTTAAATTGGAAGTAGATGCAATGATTAGTGATAAAAAAATGAAAAAAGATGATGCTATTTTTAATGTGCTGAGAGAATATATAAAAAAATCTAAAAAGATACGTTTTGAAGGAGATGGCTATAGTAAAGCATGGGAAGAAGAAGCCAAAAAAAGAGGTTTAAGTAATCATAAAACAACACCTGATGCTCTAAAAGTAAAAGTGTCCAAAAAAGCTATTGATCTCTATGATGCTATGAATATCATGACCAAAGTAGAAATTGAAGCACGTCACGAAATTCAATTAGAAGAATATGTGATGCACATACAAATAGAATCTAGGGTTTTAGGTGATATTGCCAGAAATCATGTCGTACCAACTGCCGTAAGATACCAAAACACCTTGATTGAAAACGTGCAAGGAATTAAAGATATATTTGGTGCTTCTTACAAAGAAACTGCCAAAGAACAGATGAATTTAATTAAAACTATTTCTTCACATATCAATGAGGTTATTCATTTAATCGATGCGATGGTCAACCAACGTAAAGAAGCCAATACAATTAAAAGTATTGAAGAAAAAGCAAGTGTTTATTGTAATAAAGTAAAACCTTATTTCGAGAAGATTCGTTACCATAGCGATAAATTAGAACTAATGATTGATGATGAACTTTGGCCATTGAGTAAATATAGAGAGATGCTGTTTACTAGGTAGTTAATAACTATAAAAAATGGCTAAAAAATACCAAAACAAATATCGTATTGATTCTGCACGGATGAAAAATTACGATTATTCATCAAATGGTGCGTATTTTTTGACGATTCTCACCAATAATCGTGACCATTTTTTTGGGGATATTGTAGATGGTAATATGGTTTTGAATGAAATTGGAGCTATTGCACGAAAATATTGGATTGAAATTACACAACATTTTCCATTTGTTCGATTGGATGAAATGGTGGTTATGCCTAATCATATTCATGGGATTTTGTGGATTGATGATAATTTGGTTTGTTCCGATGGTGACGTTGTGGGTGGTGGCGATGGTGATGTTGTGGATGGTAGAGACGCGATTAATCGCGTCTCTACGGAAAAAACGGAAAAAACGGAAAAAACGGGAAAATTGAAAAAAACAAACAAAACAGGCGGAATCACAGGAAATCACAATCCTATGTTTCATAATAATATTTCGCGGGTAATACGATGGTACAAAGGACGTTGTACATTTGAAATTAATCGTTTAGATATTAATAAATTAACCAAAAACACACAATTATTCGCGTTATTACCATTCGCATGGCAAGCTCGTTTCCACGATCGAATTATTCGTAATGAAAACGAATTAAACCGTATCCGTAATTATATCATTAAAAATCCAGAAATTTGGGAACGGGATAGGAATAATGGAAATTTGTGGTTATAATTAATAAATATTTAAGGCTTATCCGACAATCGTGGATCAAGTGAAGATGAGAAAGTAATCAATTAAAAAAGAAAGATTCTATCTTTGTCAAAACTAAATGATAGACACTTGGCAGGACTCTACATACACATACCATTTTGCAAACAAAAATGCAATTATTGCGATTTTCATTTTTCTGTTTCTTTGAAGAATAAAGCGGAACTAATTGAGGCTTTAAAAAAGGAATTGATTCTAAGAAAAGACGAAGTTCAAGAATCTGTAGAAACTATTTACTTTGGTGGAGGAACACCTTCTATTTTTATGTATGATGAATTAGCTGGCATTTTTGAAGTCATTCAGGCTAATTATTCTATTAATCCAAAAGCAGAAATAACCTTAGAAGCAAACCCTGACGATTTATCTTTAAAGTATTTAAAAGAAATCAAAAACCTCAATTTTAATCGTTTAAGTATTGGTGTGCAATCGTTTTTTGATGCTGATTTACAGTTTATGAACCGTGCACATACAGCAAAAGAAGCTGTTTTTGCAATTGAAAATGCAAAGGAGTTAGGGTTTCAGAACCTTACAATTGATTTGATTTATGGCGTGCCCAATATGTCTTTGGATCGTTGGAAACAAAATCTGGAACTGTTTTCATCTCTTGATATTCCACATTTATCATCTTATGCTTTAACCGTTGAAGCAAAAACCGTTTTAGCGTATGCTATTAAAAAGAAGAAAATAAAACCACTAGATGATGAACTGGCAAAAATACATTTCGAGTTTTTGGTTGACTTCATGAAAGAGCATAGTTATATACAATACGAATTGTCTAATTTTGCCAAAAAAGGATCTGAATCCAAACACAATACCTCGTATTGGCAAGGGAAAAAATATTTGGGTTTTGGTCCTTCAGCTCATTCTTTTAATACAACTTCTCGAAGTTGGAATGTGGCTAATAATTCAAAATATATTAAGTCACTTCGAGCTGGTGAATTACCTTCAGAAATTGAAGAGTTATCTAAGTCCATGCAATACAACGAGTATATTATGACGGGTTTACGTACAATTTGGGGAGTTGATACAAATAAGATAAAGATAGATTTTGGAGACCAATATCTTTCCTATTTTAATAGCAGAAATAAGAAATATCTAGAAAAACAAATTCTCTATTTAATCGATGAGAATAGGGTAGGAGTTCACCCTAAAAAGTTTTTTTTAGTAGATGGAATAATTGCTGATTTGTTTTGCGTGGATTAGTAGGAATTAGAATAATAAAATAACAGAAAAACAAGCTTTAAAAGATTGCTTCACTCCATTGCATTTCGTTCGCAATGACGGTTTTCAAATTGACATATCTCCAAATGAAACCCGTCATTGCGAGCGAGAAACGAGCGTGGCAAGCTCAAGAAAAAAAGTCAAATGATACTAGAATAGAAAAAAATGAAAAAACAAAATAAAATAGTCCTTTTAGGTTATATGGGAAGTGGAAAAACCACTTTAGGTAAAGAATTAGCAGCTGTCCTTAACCACAAATTTATCGATTTAGATGAGTATATAGTCAAAAAAGAAAAACTATCTATTGCTGAACTTTTTGAAACAAAAGGAGAGGATTTTTTTAGAAAAAAAGAAGTTAAATATTTAAAGAAACTATTAAAATCTAAAAAATCATTTGTTTTAGCTTTAGGTGGTGGTACTCCTCAAATAGATGGAGCTATGAAGATGATTAATAAATACGGCTTGAGTATTTATTTAAAAGCTAGTGTGCAAACCTTATATAATCGACTAGCACCTAATGAAGTAGAACGTCCAATATTAACTCAAATAACTGAGGATTACTTATTTGATTATATCAAAACACATCTTAAGAAAAGAGAGTTTAATTATAATAGAGCAGATTTTAGTGTTGAAGTTGATGGAATTGATACTAAAGAAATTATTCAACAAATTGTTTCTAAAATTTCAAAAAAAGAAAAGTAGTTTTTCTCAAACTGTCTTGCAATATCATTTCTATCTATGAATTGATAAAGTATTCGTATCATTTATTAAAAAAATGATTCTTTTATTCAATACATTTGATATTTATAATTTACTAACTAAAAATTTAACTTATGAATTTAATAAAGAGTTTAGAATGGCGTTATGCCACCAAAAGATTTGATGCGACCAAAAAAGTAAAACAAGCTGATTTAGAATTCTTAAAAGAAAGCGTTCGTTTAGCTGCTTCTTCTTATGGTTTGCAATTTTATAAAGTGTTAATTATTGAAAACCAAGAAATTAAAGAGAAACTCAAACCAGCTTCTTACGATCAAAGTCAAATTACAGAATCTTCTCATTTATTCGTTTTTTGTCAATTTGATAAGCTAACTGATGAACATGTAGCTGATTATATTAAATTAGTAGCAGATACTCAAAACATGAATATAAATGATTTGAAAGGCTATTCTCAGTTAATTAAAGGATCAATCGCTGCAAAAACTAATATAGAACAAGAGAACTGGAATGCTAAACAAACTTATATTGCATTAGGGAATTTACTAGCGGCCGCAGGAGAATTACAAATTGATGCCTGCCCGATGGAAGGTTTTGAAGCAGCCAAGTATGATGAAATATTAGGTTTAAAAGAAAAAGGATTAAAAGCAACTGTAATTGCAGCTGTAGGTTATCGCTCTCCAGAAGATCAAACACAATTCGCTAAAAAAGTTAGAAAATCAAAAGAGGATTTATTCGTAACTATCTAACAATATATAGTTTACATATTCTCATATCACTAGATTCTGTTATATTCAAAAGAGTGGAGTCGATAACATGCTTTTGTGCAATACAGAACTGTGTTTGCTTTTTAGATAAATAGTTTGTTTTTTTAAGATTTGTTGAACTAGCTACTTAATTTGTCATTTTTTTTACCGAATTTTATCCAACATTCGATAAACTCCATTAAAATGTGAGTTTTCTTGGAGTTAGGCACAAGCGGAAATAGAATTACCAAAAAGTGATAATTCTGAAATTCATTCACGATTTGAAAGTATTGACAGAATTCAAATGGTTTATGGAAATGTAAACACGAAAAGGAAAGTGGAATTTGATAAAGTATTTGACTTAATGAAAGAAAATGGAATAAAGAAAAAATAAAAGGCAGTGCCTAATAACCTGAGTTCGACCTAAGCTTTACTATACAGAATGCAAAGAAGAGGTGAGATTTGAAGAATAAATTTTAAGGAATAACGAGTTATTGT
>DQTL01000137.1 GCA_015662775.1 Lutibacter sp. | reverse complement strand
TCTTCAAGTTTTTTTATTGCTGGTGAGTTTGAATATTTATCAAGAATATCTTTAATTATATCCCGAGCTAACGGAATATTACCACTTTTAGAAGCTCCAGCTCCTAAAAAGAATATAGGCTTAGGCTGTTTATTCTTTTCTGCTTGTTTCAGTATATAAGCTAATTCTTCAATTGTTGCATTTTTCATATTCTATCTGTATTTTTGGCATGAAGCACAATTTTAAGATAAACTTTCGTTTTAATGGAGTTTATCGAATGTTGTGTGAATTACGGTAAAATAATTGAGAAAGTCAAGTTGTAAAAAACAATAGTATTCGCTACCCCTAATAATATTAAGTATATCCTTAAGGCACACGTCATTATTTAGTAAATACTATGGAACGAAACAAGCTTATTATGTGTATTAGCAAATAAATTGGCAGGTCTATCTTACATATTTTATAATTATTATATTAGCAAAATATGGCTAGATATTTTATATATTAAAGTTTTATTTATTACTATAATCGTTATATGATAAATATATGTGCTTTTCATGCATTTTTAATGAAATATTCATAATTTACATACGTTTTTTGTAACTTTGCTCTCTTTTTAACAAGGAAATGATATTTTTTTAATTTATAAATTACTTAACTATGTCACACAAAATTATTTGGACAGCCATTGATGAAGCTCCTGCTTTAGCATCTTACTCTCTTCTACCTATTATCAATGCTTTTTCAAAGCAAGCAGGCATTACTATTGAAACAAAAGATATTTCACTAGCTGGCAGAATCCTTGCTAGTTTTCCAGAAAATTTAACTCCTGGCCAAAAGATTGAAGACAACTTAGCTAAATTGGGCGAACTCGTGCAACTTAAAGAGGCTAATATTATTAAGTTACCCAATATATCAGCCTCAGTACCACAACTGAAAGCTGCAATTAACGAACTCCAAAAAAAAGGGTATGACATACCTAATTTCCCTGAAAATCCAATAACAGATACCGATAAAAACATCAGAAAACGTTATGCAAAATGTTTAGGTTCTGCTGTAAATCCTGTTTTAAGAGAAGGAAACTCAGACCGTAGAGCTGCCGTTGCTGTTAAAAAGTTTGCACAAAACAATCCACATAGACTAAAAGCTTGGGATGATAATAGCATTACAAATGTAGCACATATGGAATCTGATGATTTTTTTGGAAATGAAAAATCTATAGTCACAAATGAAGCAGGGAAAGTTTCCATTATTCTAACGAATACAATTGGAGAAAAAACAACACTTGCCATAATTGATGCACAAGACAATGAAATACTCGATGCTACTTTTATGAGTGCAAAAGCTTTAAGAAGTTTTTATGCTAAATCATTTAAAGATTCAAAAAATGAAGGAAGCTTGCTTTCTATACATCTTAAAGCAACTATGATGAAAGTCTCTGATCCTATTTTATTTGGTCATGCTGTCGAAGTTTTCTTTACTTCTGTTTTTGAAAAATATGCAAATGAATTTAATGAGTTAGGTGTAAATCCTAACTTAGGTTTAGGTGATTTATATAAAAAGTTAGAAAGATTACCTAATGCTAAAAAAGAAGAGATTGAAAATGCAATCTTAGAAGTATATAAATCACAACCAGATCTTGCTATGGTAAATAGTGATAAAGGCATTACAAACCTTCATAATTCCAATGATGTAATTATAGATGCTTCTATGCCTGTAGTGATTAGAGATGGTGGAAAAATGTGGAATTGGGATGGAGAATTACAACAAACAAAAGCACTAATTCCAGACAGAACTTACGCTACTTTTTACAATGAAAGCATAGAGGATTGTAAAAGAAATGGGCAATTTAATGTTGCCACAATGGGTAATGTAGCCAATGTAGGTTTAATGGCTCAAAAAGCTGAAGAATATGGTTCGCACCCTACTACATTTGAGATTACAGACAATGGAACTGTTGATGTACTTGATGAAAAGGGTACTATTCTTATTTCACATAAAGTAGAAAAAGGTGATATCTGGAGAATGTCAAGAACTAAAGATATTCCTGTTAAAGATTGGGTTAGATTAGCTGTTGAAAGAGCTAGACTAACTGGATCACCAGCTATCTTTTGGTTAGATAAAAACAGAGCCCATGATGTAAATATTATTTCAAGTGTTGAAAAACATCTACCTAAACATAATACAGATGGACTAGATATACAAATAATGGCTCCTGTTGATGCCATGAAATTTACCTTAAAAAGAGTTAGAAAAGGAGAAAACACTATTTCTGTTACAGGTAATGTGTTAAGAGATTATTTAACTGATTTATTTCCAATATTAGAACTAGGAACTTCTGCTAAAATGTTATCAATTGTTCCGCTGATTGCAGGTGGTGGTTTATTTGAAACAGGTGCAGGTGGTTCTGCTCCAAAACATGTACAACAATTTGTAAAAGAAGGACATCTACGTTGGGATTCTTTGGGTGAATTCTTAGCACTAGCAGAATCTATTCGTTTTATCGCTCAAAAAACAGATGATAAAGATATTGATCTCTTATCAAGCACTTTAGATGAAGCTAATGACCAATATTTAAGTAATAATAAGTCGCCATCTAGAGTTGCTGGCGAACCTGATACAAAAGCAAGTCATTACTACTTAGCTACTTATTGGGCAAAAGCTTTAGCAAACCAAAATCAAAACACTTCTTTAAAAGAAAAGTTTACGCTCATTGCAAATGAGTTAGAAACAAATGAAAATAGCATCATTAAAGAAATGTTAGCAATTGAAGGTAAAGCTCAAGATATTGGTGGTTATTACAAACCTAATACGAAACAAGCTGAGTCGGCTATGCGACCTAGTAGTACTTTGAATACTATTATTGATAGTATTTAACACCAATTAAGATTATAATAAAAAAGCCCGAATAGACTAGTCTATTCGGGCTTTTAATTTGTATGATTTATTTGCTACACATCTAACGTACGTAAATGTGACAATTTTGCTTTCCATATTTCTAGTTCATCAGCATGTTTACTAATTGTCTTTTTAATATTCTTAATCATTGGGTTAGAATCATCAGCATTAGAGAAAAACAGCATGTTATTTTCTAGTTGTTGTTTTTCTTTATTGACTTCTTCTAATCTTTTTCGTACAAATTGAACTTCATTTTGTATTTTTCTAAAGTCTTTTTGCTCAACTAAGCTATCCATTAAATTACGGTATCGTAATAGGGTACTTTCCTTCTTATTTAAAGACAGTTTATCAAAATAAGAATCTAAAAATTTATTGAATTTCCCATCTATAGCCCGTTTTGAAATAGGAACTGTTCCAATTGCTCTCCAATCAGATATGTACTTTTTAAGTTGCTCAATATCTGGTTTAAATGCTTCGTCTTTAGCTTCTTCTTTTAAATTTTCTAAGTAAGTTTCCTTGGAATGGAATACTTCCATTTTTTCTTCATCAACAGCCTCTTGTTTGTTATGTAGTCTGTCAAAATAGTAGTTACAGGCTTCTTTAAACCTGTTCCATATTTTGTCGGAATGTTTTCTTGGAACAAATCCAATAGTTCTCCATTCAGCTTGTATACGTTTCATTACATCGGTTACAGAATCCCAATCATCGCTCTCTCTAAGTGATTCTGCTTGTTCGACCAGTTTCATCTTTTTATCTAGATTCTCTTGTTGTTCATTTTTTATTTCCTTGTAATAATCGTTCTTTTTTCGATTGAAATCTTTAGTTGCTTCTTTAAAACGATTCCAAACTTCTTTGTTTTTATTTCTTGAAACTTTTCCAATAGCAAAAAATTCTTCCCTAAATGTATTTATAGATTTAATACTTTTTTGCCAATCTTTATGAGATGAATTTCCTGAAGTATCAAAGGCCTCAATTTGTTCAATTATTTTAATCTTTTTATCAAAATTTTCTTGATAAACTTCCTTTAAACTATCGTAATATTCATGTCTTCTATCATGAATTTTTTTAGTTGCTTCACTAAATTTCTCCCAAACTACTTCTCTCATCTCTCTAGATACTGGACCTAATTCTTCTTTCCATATACGGTGTAAGTTTTGTAACTCATCAAATGCTACATGGATGTCAGCTTGTTCAGCTAAAACTTCGGCTTTAACTATAATTTTAAGTTTTTCATCTAAATTATGTTTAAAATCAAGATCTCGTAAATCATTTCGTAAATGTAATAAGTCATAAAACCTTTCTGTATGGAAATGGTAGGTTTGCCATAAATCAGAGTAACTACTTCTAGATACAGGACCGATTTCTCTCCACTTTTTTTGAATTTCTTGAAAATTCTTATACATAGAGTTTGCCTCGCCATTATCAATTAACTCTTTAAGGTCGTCAATCACTTTGTTTTTTAGGAGCAGATTTTCATCGTATTGTTTTTCAATTTCGCTATAATGCTTTTTTAAACGTTTTTTATAGTCAAATAAAGTATCATTATATTCTTTTTGTATTGGGTTTTTGTAATTGAAATCTAGGGTCTCTCCACCTTCTTCTAAAAACTTTTCTTTGGCTTCTTTAAGGAGTAATCCGAATTTTGAATTGAATACTCTTTTAAGGACATCAACATGTTTTTTCAAAGCTTGTATGGGATGTTGATCTACTAAGGATTTTATTGTAGCTACAACACTTGCTAAATCTAAAGCTTCGTAGTCAGTCAAAGGCACTTCTGGCACTTTACCAAGATTTTCTGATTTTTTGGCTACTTCTTTTTCAATTTCATCTATTGCTTTATTTGGTTCTTCTTTTGGTTCTTCTTTTGATTCTTCTTTTGGTTCTTTTGTTGAAGCATCCTCAATTTTCTTTTCGACTTTTGTTTCGACCTCAACTTCTTTATTCGTTTCTACAGTTTCTTCTTTTATTTCTTTTTTCACTTCTACAGCAGCGGGTTTTAATTTAATCTCTGCTTTTTCTTCTGTTGTATTCACAACTTCTGGTTTAATTTTTTCATTTTTTGTTTCATTTACTGAAATTTCATTTTCAGTTGACTGGTTCGTAGTTGCATCTGGCAACTTGTTCTCTTGATTGTCTGACATTTTTTATAATGTTTAAGGTTCCTAATTAATGGATAAAGATACCAATTGCTCTATGATTGACAAAGATTTTTTAAGATTTTAGATAGAATTTAAAATTGTGAAGAAAATTGGTTTTAAGAATTCCAAATTTCCCAAGCTTTATCTGCCTGTAATTGCAACATTAACAACCCATTCTGAATACTCGCTCCTTGATTTTTAGCTTTTGCTAGGAACCTAGTTATTTTGGGATTATACACTAAATCATAGACTAAGTGATCCTTAGTTAAAAATTGATACGGAATAGCAGGTGCTTTTTCAATATTGGGAAATGTACCAACTGGTGTACAATTGACAATTATAGTGTGTGTTGAAAGAATTTCATTAGTAAGTTCCTCGTAAAGAATTGCATCCGATGACTTCTTTTTCCTAGACACAAGTTTACATTTAATATCAAGGGATTCTAAAGTAAAAATAATTGATTTTGAAGCTCCACCACTTCCTAAAATCAATGCTTTTTTGTGATGCGAACTCAATAAAGGTTTTATAGACTCTAAAAAACCATGGACATCTGTATTATAACCTATTAATTTTCCTTTTTTAACCAATACCGTATTTACGGCTTGTATTTCTTTTGCTTCTCCTTGTAGCGAATCTAAATAAGGGATAATGGTTTCTTTATAAGGTATGGTAATATTAAAACCTCTTAAATTATAAACAGTATCTAACAAGAAAGCAGCTAATGCTGATTCATCGTCAAATTCCAAATTTGAATAAGTGTGTTTTTGTAATTGTAACTCCTTAAACTTTTCAGTAAAGTATCTTTTGGAAAAGGAATGAACTAATTTCTTTCCAATTAAACCGAAGTGTAAAGGTTTTTCTATGTTCGACTTTTCCCCCATTTTTCTAAAACCAAAATTAAAAGAAAACCAACAAATGCCAAGGCAACAGCATATACTAATTGATTATCACCTACATATTGAAAAGGAGAAATATTCTCTTCTTTTAATGCCCATTCTTTTTCACCGATAACAACTGTCTCCAACACCTTTTTCCAAGGCCAAATTTTACCCAATGCACCGATAATAAACCCTGTTAATATTGCTAATGTTGTATTTCTAAAATGTAAAAATACATATTTTAAAAATCGTGCAAAACTTAGTAAACCCACAATGGCACCAATACCTACCATTGCAATAATATAAAAATCTCTTTGATGTACTGCATTTAAAACTACATGATAAACACCTAAAAGCACTAAAATAAAAGCACCTGATATACCCGGTAAAATCATAGCACTAATAGCCAATGCACCTGACAAAATAAGATATAAAGAAGAAGGGTTAGCTCCTGCAGAAGGAGGCATTTTTGTAATCAAATAAGCCACAACTATTCCAACAATTAGAGCTAGTATTGTTTTAAAATTCCATGTTTTTATTTGCTTACCAACAAACAAAATACTAGCTAAAACTAAACCAAAAAAGAAAGACCATAATAAGATGGGTTTATGTTCCAAGAGCCAACTGAGCGATTTTGCCAAGGAGACGACACTTATTCCAATTCCTAGACCTAATGCTAGTAAAAAATTTCCATTAACTTTTTTCCAAACTCCTTTAATTCCATCTTCTTTTAAAACACCAATTAGCGAAAAGTTAACTGCATTAATACTATCTAGCAACTCTTCATATATTCCTGATATAAAGGCTATTGTACCGCCTGAAACTCCTGGAACTACATCTGCAGCACCCATTGCCATTCCTTTTAGAGTTATAATTATATAATCTAATAGCTTTCTATTATTCATTTCTTGTGGTGTCGTTTTTAATAAGTTGTATCGTGAAATAAGAATTACATACTATTTCGGAATTTTAGAACGATTGCTTTTACATATCTACTGTTGTGGAGTACTGGGAAAATACTTTGAAAAAGTGTGTATTTTCTTGTATCTAATCTCAAAGCTTTTAGCAAGTATTGCTCTCCTAAAGTTGTGCTTTTTATTAAGAAATACAAACCACTCAATCTGTACTCAATGTCAGCATGGTTGTGATAATAAATTTCTGCTTCTAACAAAACTCGAATTGCTTCTTTAAAATCGCCAATATAATAATAGGTGTCAACTAATTCCATATATATATCAAGAGCATTGCTCCCTAAATCTATACATTTTTGAAAGGATTTTGCCGCCTCTTCAAAAAAGGAAATCTTAAGATTTGATAATGCATATAATCTCCAATATTCTGGATTTTCATCATCAATTTCTATTAACATATTTAAATAGAATAGTGTTTTCTTATAGTCTTCTTTTTCAAAATAAAGATTGGCAAGAGCAATTAAAGGTTTATCAAGAAAAGGATCTTGTTCATTTGATTTTAAATAATACTCACTTGCGGCACTACTATTCTTTAATTTTTCAAAGTTTTTACCAATTCTAAGATAGGCGAATGCAGAAGGATCATCTAGTTCTGTGGTTATCAAATAATTTTCTATGGCTTCTCTATATCTTCCAACCTCTTCTAAAACTTGTGCTTTTTCTAAATAAGCACCAATAAATTTTTCGTCTATTAACAACGCATAATCAAAGGCATGTAAGGAATCATTAAACTTTTCTAACAAAGCATATTGCCTACCCAATTGGTGCCAAGCCACCTCACTAAATGGTTCATTATCAATGTACTTATTTAAATAAGTAACAGCCTGTTCTCCTTGATCAAGCATATCAAAGCAGTAAACGATATTGTAAAGGTTTGTAAAATCATTGATATCAATTTCTAAACAATTTTTAAAATACAATAAAGCACGTTCAAAATCTTCTAAAAAAAGATATTCCATACCAATAAGTGACAAAACATCTAGATTATCTTCTTCTGAAATATCTAAAGCCTTCTTAAGTAATTGTATTGCCTCTTCGTGTTTTTCTTTCTTTGAAAGTAACAAGGCTTTTTGGATATATACCTCTTCATTTGTGGGTTCTAGGGCTTCTACTTCATTTAATAATCGTAGCGCTTCTGAATACTTTTCTTCAATAATTAGCATTTCTGCTTTGAGAAGACGTAGCCCAGAGGTTGCAGGATGCTGTTGTAAGCCAAGTGTAATAGCTTTGTTTGCTAAATTGATCTTGCCACTATCTATATAATGCTTTATAATTCTTTCGAACTCGGTTGAATCGAAAAAATAAATAGCATCAGTTCTTAGCATCTTTTCAAAACGCTTTAAACTTTGATTATCCTGTTCTTCAAAATGTAAATCCATATATTTTTGGGATTAAAAATGACAAGATACATTTTATTTAGCTAAAACATTTAAATGTCATTTAATCTGGTTTAAAAATACAACAAGGCTTTTGTAATAAACCCTAAGATTCCTTTTGTTTTTAACAAAGTAATTAACAGTTTTGTTGTTATAAAATCAACTAATATTCGCCCATGCTCCTGTTTTTCTTTCGATTTCTTGATAAGCTTGTAAGATGTTTTTATTTTTTAAAAGAGCTAAGTTTGGGTCGTCAGTTAAAATATCTTTTGCTGCGTATCTTGCCATTTTTAAGATAGCTGTGTCTTTGATTATGTCGGCTATTTTTAGGTTTAGCACACCACTTTGTTGTGTTCCCATAATATTTCCTGGACCACGTAGTTTTAAATCTACTTCGGCAATTACAAAACCATCTGTTGTTTCTACCATGGTTTGCAGGCGTACTTTTGCTTGGGTTGATAGTTTATAACTAGCCATTAATATACAGAAACTCTGATCAGCTCCACGCCCTACTCTACCTCTTAATTGGTGTAATTGTGATAAACCAAACTTCTCTGCACTTTCAATAATCATCACACTTGCATTGGGTACATCTACCCCAACTTCTATAACTGTTGTAGCGACTAATATTTGTGTTTTACCCGTTGCAAATTGTTGCATTTCATAATCCTTATCAGCTGGTTTCATTTTACCATGGACAATACTTACTTGGTAGTTGGGTTTTGGAAATTCTCTTGAAATACTTTCGTAACCATCCATTAAATCTTTGTAATCGAAAGCATCTGACTCTTCGATTAAAGGATAGACTATATATATTTGTCTTCCCTTGGCAATTTCTTCTTTCATAAATTTAAAAACAGACAATCGATCTTTATCATAACGTAAAGCTGTTTTTATTTGTTTTCGTCCTGGTGGTAGTTCGTCAATGACCGATATATCTAAATCGCCATACACACTCATCGCCAATGTTCTAGGAATCGGTGTGGCTGTCATCACTAATATATGTGGTGGCAATTTATTTTTTTTCCACATTCTGGCACGTTGAGCTACACCAAATCTATGTTGCTCATCAATTATTACCAGTCCTAAATTTTTAAACTTTACTTTATCTTCTAACAAAGCATGTGTGCCAATTAGAATGTTTAATTGACCATTTTCTAAATTTTCATGAATTTCTCTTCTTGCTTTTGTTTTACTGCTTCCTGTTAAAAGGCGTATCATAATTGGCATTTCAGAAAGTAAATTAGAAATGGCATTAAAATGCTGATTCGCTAAGATCTCAGTAGGTGCCATCAGTGCAACTTGATAGCCATTATCTAGTGCAATTAAGGCAGACAACACAGCTACAATAGTTTTTCCTGAGCCTACATCGCCTTGTAAAAGTCTATTCATTTGAGCAACTGAACCTACATCTATCCTAATTTCTTTTAACACTTTTTTCTGTGCATTTGTCAGAGAAAAAGGTAAATATTTTGTGTAAAATTCATTAAATAAATCACCTACTTTCTCAAAGGCATATCCTTTTATTTTCTTTTTTCTAATCAGGTTATTTCTAACTAATTGTAGTTGAATGTAAAAAAGCTCTTCAAATATTAAACGTTTTTGTCCTTTTGCTAGGAGTTCTTGGCTTTCAGGAAAATGAACTTGAAATAAAGCATTGCTTTTACTAATTAAATGATGCTGATCCATTAATTCTTTTGACAAAGTTTCGTCAAATCTGTCTTTATATTCCAAAAATAGTTGTTGCATCATCTTTTGCATGACTCTATTTGAAATTCCCTTTTTAGCAAGGTTTTCAGTAGATGAATAAACAGGCTGTAAAGCTGATTGCAAACTTTTTTTATAATCTGAAAGTAGTTCCATCTCAGGATGCGGCATGGTAAAAGTATTATTAAACAGATTTACTCGACCAAAAATTACATAAGTTGTATTGGTTTTTAGGCTTTGTTTAATCCATTTAGCTCCTCGAAACCAAATGAGTTCTAGACTTCCTGATTCATCTTCAAATTTGGCGACCAATCTACTTCCTCTTTTTTGATCTACTGTGTGAATTCCTGTTATTTTACCAATTAATTGAACTTCTGCTTTGGTGTCTTGTAAATCTTTTACTTTGTAAAATTGGGTACGATCAATATAGCGATGTGGAAAAAAGTTAACCAAATCACCAATTGTACGTATATCTAATTCCTTTCTTAAGAGATCGGCTTTTGCTGGGCCAACTCCTTTGAGATAGATAATATTTTTATGAAATAGATTTAATGCCATTCTGTTTACGAATGTAAAAAAAAGGAATGGTTTGACCTAAAATTTAGTGAGATAAAAATATGCTTTGCTAGAAGATAAGTTTGTAATATTGATTGTTTATTGTTGTTTTTAAACCATATATCAAAAATTGTCTTTTGAGAAGAGTTTGCTTCACTCGTACCTCTTTTGCAAAGACGGGTTTCAAAAGATTGAATACTGTTATTAAAGTAAAATAGTTGTCCCTTTATTGAGGATAGAATAAACAAGAATTGTAAATTTGTTGTTTTAAATTTCAAAAATAATTATTATTTCTTTCACATGAAAAATACAGCCTTAACACATATACACGAATCTTTAGGAGCTAAGATAGTCCCTTTTGCAGGTTACAACATGCCTGTTCAATACGAAGGAGTTAAAGCAGAACACCTTGCCGTAAGGGAAAGTGTTGGTGTTTTTGATGTTTCGCATATGGGTGAATTTCATCTTAAAGGTGAAAATGCATTGGCGTTAATTCAGAAAATAACTTCTAATGATGCTTCAAAATTAACAATAGGAAAAGTACAATACACATGCATGCCCAATGCCGATGGTGGTATTGTTGATGATTTATTGGTTTACAGACTTTTAGAAAATGAATATATGCTGGTAGTCAATGCCTCTAATATGCAAAAAGATTGGGATTGGATTAGCAATCATAATGATGTTGGAGTAACAATGACTAATTCTTCTGATGGTATGTCTTTATTGGCTGTTCAAGGACCCAATGCGGCAAAGGCAATGCAATCTTTAACCCAAGTAGATTTAGAAGGTATGAAGTTTTACACATTTGAAGTAGGGAAATTCGCAGGAGAAGAAAATATCATTATTTCTGCAACAGGTTATACTGGTAGTGGCGGATTTGAAATTTACATACCTAACGAAGCAGCCGAAGCTGTTTGGAATGCTGTTTTTAAAGTTGGTGAAGCCTATAATATAAAACCTTGTGGGTTAGCTTCTCGTGATACTTTACGTTTAGAAATGGGATTTTGTTTATACGGAAATGATATTGACGATACCACTTCACCTATTGAAGCTGGTTTAGGGTGGATTACTAAATTTACAAAAGATTTTGTCAATTCCGAAGCATTGAAACAACAAAAAGAAGCTGGCGTTACTAAAAAACTAGTTGCCTTTGAAATGCAAAAGCGTGCGATACCAAGACAAGCTTATAATATTGTAGATGCAGATGGAAATACCATTGGAAAGGTAACTTCTGGAACTATGAGCCCTTCTTTAGAAAAGGGAATTGGTATGGGCTATGTAACCAAAGAATACTGGAAATCTGATTCTGAAATATTCATTCAAATTAGGAATAAAGCTGTATTGGCTAAAGTGGTTAAGCTTCCTTTTTATAAGGGATAGGGAAAAATCATTACTAGAATAAAAACAAGCCTACTCTTTTAGAATATTAATTGTATTTATTAAGCTTTTGGTGACCGTTTTTATTAGTTTTTTCTTGTGCTCAAGAAGTCTTTGTTTTGATTTAGCACTTAACATATTGTCAAAAGCTAAATCGGGAATACTCGTTGGTAGACTTATATTATAAGAAAACTTCCAAGGTTCTTTAACAATTTTAGGTGGGTTATTCAGTTTTTTAATTAAGCTATTTGTTGTGCTCAAATAACTATCTTCTAAGTTTTGAATTCTAAAAACTAGTCTTTTCTTAAAGGAATTCATTTCATTTGAACTTTCAAATTTCCGTTTTCTTGAAGCTTCTAAATAAGAAGAGTAGAGTTCTTTTTCAATTGATTTTAATTCTTTATTTAATAAAATCAGTTCTTTATTATGGGCTCCAATTCTTCCATTAACATCAGCATCATTGGCAATACTTTTATCTACTTTAAAAGTGATTATTGTTTTGTCTGCATTATTCGATTCTATTTCATGTGATCCTATCCATACAATGCTTCCTGTTTGTATTTCTATTAATTTAGCATTAAATGTAGTTTTCAACCAACTTGTTGTTACCGAGAACGGTAAAGTGTTTGATGTTGTTCCAAATTCTAAACCTTTATTATCTTCTAAAAATTGCTTTACTTCTGGTAAATCTTTGATCAATATTTCTTTTTCACCAGCTTGATATATAGACACTTCATTAATTTGCAACAAATAATCTGCCCGATCAAAACCTATTTGAGCAGCTCTTATCATTTCTGCAATATCATTCATTTCATCATTTTCTCTTTTCTTTGTGGATGCTCCTCCTATTTTATACTTTTCAATTACATTTACGACTTCAGTTAATTGCAGTCCAGTTATTGTTCCTTCTTCAAACTGATTTTGGTATTCTTGTTTAACAACTGCATACTCACCACTTTCTAGCAACTTGGCTGTCCAATCGTTCCAATACCAAGGTTTTATATTTGCCTTATCTCGTATATCTCTTAGTTTTGCTTCAAATTTAGAACGGTCTAGAACATTAAAACCATGTCTTAATAAGGCATGTTCAATGGTTTGTTCCGCCTGATTAATATAGTCTTCTGCACCAAAATCAGTATTTACTTGAAACTTTTTTTGATTTTTCCCAGAGACAATGACATCTTGAGGAATGGCAATTAATATTGATGGTGGTTTTCCTTGTTTAATTTTAGCTCCTGGTTTATTGATATACTCTTCTTTGATTGGAGCTTTTTCAGCAAATAAATTAATGGTCAATTCTTTCTTTTCCTGAGAAGGAATTTTAATTGAATCAATGAATGTAATTGTAGGAATAGACTCAATAGTTGGTATTGTTGTGTATATGGGTTCAAAAACTTTTTTGCTACAACCGGTTAAAAAAAGACTTAGAAACCCAAGAAGTAAGAATTTCTTTAGTATTGCTCTTTTATTTTCTAACTTAAATACCACTGTTTATTTAATAAATGATGAAAAACTTTGAATTGCTAGCTCATAGCTTTGCATTCCAAACCCCGCAATAACTCCTTTTACATTAGGAGAAAGTAACGAGTTATGCCTAAAAGATTCTCTTGCCCAAACATTAGAAATATGTACTTCTACAACAGGTGTTTTTATGGCTTTAACGGCATCTGCTATACCTACAGAAGTATGCGTGTAAGCAGCAGCATTTAATATAATACCATCAAATGAATAGCCAATTTCTTGTAATTTATCTATTAACTCACCTTCAATATTAGATTGAAAATGTATAAGTTCAATTTTAGAATATGTGTCTTTTAATTCTTGAAAAAAATCCAAAAAGTTTTGAGTACCGTATATTTTAGGTTCTCTTTTCCCTAAAAGATTAATATTAGGTCCATTTATTATCGCAATTTTCATATTTACTAATAATTAATTCCTAAAATACTATATCACAAGCTCTTAAAATCATTTTCTATAATAACTTGGGTTCTAATTATTCCATACTAAAACCTACCGATAATTGTATAGCTCCATTTTTAAGAACATTTTGGGTGTTTGGTACATCTTTATAAATGTTAGACAAACCTATGTTATACCTTGCTGTCATGTAAAAACCCGTGTCTGTTATATAGCCAACACCTGCAGTTACACCTAAATCATATACTTGCATCGTATCCTTAATATTTACTGATGCGGCTTCTTCTCCAAGATTAGAAGAATATAAATCACTTTTTTCGATATTTTTGGCACTTAACAAATAGGCAAATTGAGGTCCTACTTCAATACTTACTTTTTTAGACACATAGTATTTTGCGAGAACAGGTAGCGATAAATACTTGAATACATATCTTGATTCAAATTCATTTTCAGTACTAATATTAAATCTTGCGCCTTTAATAGAATATAAAAGCTCGGGTTGAACTGCAAAGAAATCATTTATTTGTATTTCAACAAAGGCACCAATATGAGATGCTAACTTCATTTTTTTAGTGTCAAAAAAGTTAGTATTATCTCCATTGTACATAAAATGAGAAAGGTTTCCTCCCACTTTAGGACCAAAGTATATTTGTTGTGCTTTGGTTGACCCAGCATAAATAAGGGTAAAAACAACTATAAATAGTATTTTTTTCATAATAATTATATATTTAGTTTGATTCTACTACTGCAAATATAAGGCTACCTAAAGCTACTTGCAACTGTTAAGCCTAAAAAGTTTTGTTTTTATTTGAATATCAAGTATTTTAGAAAACTAAGTAAGCCAATTAATTACATACTTTGCGTAAAATAATTATAATCATCAATAATAATTTTTACGAAATCAATGGGCAATAAATCGGTTGTAATTCCTGTCAAATCAATAATTTTATAACTCAATTTACTAATGACACCATGATTTCCTTGACGTATTGCCTTGTAATACAATTCTTTTATGGTTTGTATATCCTTATCACTAAGTGTTGTTACCTGAGGAAAAGTTGGCTTATATGATTCTGGAATAGTTACATTAATCGTATTTTCAATGCTAATTCTTTTCTTTTCACTAATCACAGTTGTACCTGCTGCTAAGTCACCTAAACGTTGCCCTTTTCCATTTAACAATATTGTCAATAAAGCAACTGATCCTGTCGCTAGAGAAATGTCAATTAATCGTAAAATCCATCTTAACAAATAACTCCCAAAGGTTGGTTTAGAACCGTCTACTTTTACTACTCTAATTTTATTGACATATTTCCCTGGCGTTTGTCCATTCATAAAAGTTTCAAACAATAAACTATAAAAGAAAACAGGTAAACTCGTCAAAGCCCACAAAACAGATATTTCCATTGTTGAGTTAATATCTAGGGCACTAAAAATAATTATTATTAAAATATAATAGGCTACAATCACCAACATATCTATCAAAAAAGAACCTATTCGGGTACTAACATTTGCAACATTTTGTTGAATACTTACATTTTGTGCAGTTTCTATTTGAAAATTATCCATTTTTTATTATAAATTTGGGGCGAATATACGAAGAAGTTGAAAGTTCATTGTTCATTGTTCATTCTTTACTAATTGGCAGTTTTCTATTTGCCTTATGTAGAATTCATAATGCTAAACTTTTCAACCTTTAACTTTTAACTTTTAACTCAATAAATGAGAGAAGCCGCCTTTATTAAAAACAACAAAGCCAGATGGCAACTGTTTGAGGCTGTTCTTGACAAAAAAGAAGAGATAAACCCTGATAAATTAGCCGATTTATATGTAGAGATTACTGATGATTTGAGTTACGCCAAGACTTTTTACCCACAAAGTAACACGGAGATTTATCTAAATGCAATTGCTTCTAAAGCACATCAAAAAATATATAAAACAAAAAAAGAAAGCAAAAACAGACTAGTTACTTTCTTTAAGAAAGAATTTCCTTTGGAGTTCTATCAATACCAAAAACAACTATTAATTGCTTTTGGAGTCTTTGCCTTTTTTGCAATAGTTGGTATGTATTCTGCTGCTACAGATGGTGATTTTGTAAGATTAATTTTAGGAGATGGCTATGTAAATATGACGTTAGAAAATATTGAAAAAGGAGATCCAATGGCAGTGTACAAAGAACAAGGTGAAATGGGCATGTTTATAGGGATTACTTTAAATAATATTAGAGTAGCCATGTATGCCTTTGTTTTAGGCATGTTGTTTTCTGTAGGAACACTTTATATAATGATGCAAAACGGAATTATGTTAGGTTCTTTCCTTTATTTCTTTTACGATAAAAATTTACTTTGGGAATCTTCACGAACCATTTGGATACATGGTACTATTGAAATATCAGTTATTATTATTGCAGGTGCGGCAGGTTTAGTACTTGGAAACGGACTTTTGTTTCCAAAAACATATACGAGGTTGGCTTCCTTTATGAAAAGTGTTAAAGCAGGACTTAAAATTATGGTCAGTACTATTCCCTTTTTTATTGTTGCTGGCTTTTTAGAAGGTTTTGTCACCAGACATACTGAAATGTCAGATACACTTGCCCTAATTATTATAGGAGTTTCCTTGTTTTCAATAATCTACTATTATGGCTATTACCCTATTAAAATACATCGACTAAACGAAATAGAACAAAACCAACTAAACTTAAAAAAATGAATGAAAACAAAACATATATCGTCTTTAAAAAAGAACGAGATTTAGGCATGATGATTACTGATGCTTTTAAATTTATCAGAGATAATTGGAAAGGTTATTTTACAAGTATATTCAAAATTGTAGGTCCTGTATTGGCACTTGCTTTATTAGCGATGATTGGTTATTTCTTTGCTATATCAGATTTAATGCAAGACTTAGGTAATAATTCAGCCGATCCTATGGGGTTTTTAAAGAATTTTATACCTTGGATGGGTATCTTACTGGTAGCCTATATACTTTTATACACGCTCTTATCAATGACTTCCTTATTTTATATTAAATCTTATATAGAAACAAATGGAAATCCATCACATGAAGATGTTAGAAATAAAGTAAAACAAAACTTCTGGAAGTTCTTTGGCTATGGATTTCTAGTTAGTATTGTTGTTATATTTGGTTCTGTACTCTGCTATTTGCCAGGCATTTATTTATGGGTAGTTCTTTCTTTAGGTACATCGATTCTGGTATTTGAGAATAGAAGTGTCGGTGATACTTTTTCACATACATTTTCGTTAATAAAAGGACAATGGTGGTCTACTTTTGGTGTTAAAATTGCAGTTGCTCTATTAATCGGAGTCTTGGCTCAAGCTTTTTCTGTACCTGCTTTAATCCAGTTTGTAAAAATGGCAACCATTTCTCAAGAAGATCCTACACAAATGTTTAGTCTTTTTAAAGACCCAATATATTTACTTTTAAATCTTTTATCTTATGCTTTTCAGTTTTTATTATCCTCTATTTCCTTAATAGTTGGTGTGTTTATATATTTCGATTTAAACGAACAAAAAAACTTAACTGGTACTTTAGAACGAATCGATTCAATTGGTGACAATTATTAAAAGTGACAAAACACTTCCTATACATATTATTTATATTCAGCAATTTAGCTTGTTTTTCTCAGATAGATAGTGTTAACTATGAAAAGAAACCTATCGAAGTAAAAGAGTTTAATAAAGAGAAATTAGAAGGCTTTAAGTCACAAAAAGATTTCCAATATGAAGTGGTAAAAAGAGAATCTAATTGGTTTGATAAAGCTTTAAAATGGGTTGGAAAAAGACTATTAGAATTCCTACAATGGCTGTTTGGTGAACGACGTGCCGTTGGTGTTTTTAAATTTATTGTTACTATTTTCCCTTATATAATTGCTGTTTTAATGGTGTTATTGCTCTTGAAAATATTTCTTAATATTAGAACAGATAGTATTATGGCAAGAAGTAGTGTCATTTCAAAAATAAAGATTAGTGAAGATGAAGAGATTATTCAAAATAAAGATATTAAAGCACTAATTGAAAAAGCATTAGCAAATACTAATTATCGTTTAGCCATTCGTTATCACTATTTATATATTTTACAAAGGTTAGAGCTAAAACAATATATTAATTGGGAAATTCAAAAAACCAATCACGATTATGAAAGAGAAATAACAGACAATCAACTAAAAAATAGTTTTAAAAACCTTACTTATTTGTATGATTTTGTTTGGTATGGACATTTTAGTGTCGACGAATTTAATTACAAAAAAGCAGTAGCTCAATTTGATAGAATGGAAGGATTGATTGAGTAATAGAAAAAAGAGAATAGAAAAAAGAGAATAGAGAATAGATGAAAGAGAATAGATGAAAGAGAATAGATTAGTATTTTTTAAATCATTATTATGAGCGGAAGAAGAAGACACAACTATAAAAACTTAAAGATTTGGAAATTAGGTTTAGAAATTAGCAATGATATATCAGATGAATTGCAAAATTTCCCAAAACACGAAAAATATGATTTAAGTTCTCAAATAAACAGGTGTTCTATTTCAATACCAAGCAATGTTGCAGAGGGATCAGCAAGAACAGATAAATCTTTTTCGCATTTCTTAGACATTTCCTTGGGGTCATCTTTTGAGTTATACACTCAACTTTTAGTTGCAAAACACAGAAAGTATATAGACGAAAATAGCTTATTAAGCCTACATAAAAAAAATGAAGAATTTCAAAAAATGACCATGAGTTTCCAAAACGGATTAAAAAAGAATTTTAATATTATCGGAATATTTATACTGTTTTCACCTCTGTCTTTTTTCTTTTCTCTTTTTTCTATTCTCTCATAAATGAACAAAACAGCAAAACTATATATCCTAATTTTTATACTGGCAATAATTGCCATGCTATATCATGAAAGTGTTAAACCAAAGCCTATTAATTGGTTTCCTAGTTATACAAAAAATCATAAAATACCTTATGGTACTTATGTACTGTATAAATCCTTAGAAAATTTATTTCCAAAAAGTGAAGTTAAAAATATTGCAATACCACCTTATGTTTATTTAAAAGATTCAAAGAGAGAAGGCAGCTATCTATTTATAGATGAAAATATTGAATTCGATAAAGAAACGCAATATCAACTCATGGATTTTGTTTCAAAAGGCAATAGCGTTTTTGTATCAACTAGTAAATTTGATATAGACACTTTAAATATACAAACCAAAGTAATCTATGCAGATGCAGGTGAAAAACCCTTTTTTAAACTCTATAGCACAAGTTTTAAAAACAAAGAATACAGTTTTGATAGAGGGTTTTCAAATGTTGTTTTTTCAAAAATTGATACGACAAAATGCAGTATTTTAGGACAATCTGGTTTTGTTAACACAATGGGTGAAAGAACTAGTTCTGGTGCTAACTTCATTAAATATAAACACGGAGCAGGCTTCTTTTACTTCCATACTTTTCCACAAGCTTTTACAAACTACCAAATTCTAAACGACCCTAATGAAAAGTATACAGCAGGTGTTTTATCTTATTTAGGGAATCCTACAACCCTATTTTGGGACAGCCATCTTAAAACGGGGAAAAGTCGTATTTCTTCGCCTATGTATTATATATTAAATTCGAAATCGCTTAAATGGGCGTATTTTATTACCTTAATTGGAGTACTTATTTACATACTTTTTGAAGGGAAAAGGAAGCAACGAAGTATCCCTATTATTAAGCCTTTAAAAAATCAAACTTTGGCTTTTACCAGAACAATTGCCAATATGTATTACGAAAAACAAGAACATAAAAATATAGCAGAACATCAAATTCAATATTTATTAGAATATATTAGAATAAAACTACATATTCCTACATACAAACTAGACACACAGTTTTACACCGATTTAACAGCAAGAAGTGGAAAAAGTAAAGAAAGTATTGACACCCTTTTTAAAATGATTAAGCTCATTCATACTAGAAATAAAATTACACAAGCTGAATTAGAAAGATTAAATAAAATGATTGAAAAATTTAAAGAACAGTAAAAAATTATCATAAGCCTATCGAAAAAAAGTAAGCTTAATAAACAACAACAATATGGAAAATAACGACATGAGTTTTCAAAACAGAATAGATCTATCTTCTTTAAAAGAAGCTGTTGAAAACATAAAAAAAGAACTTGGAAAAATAATCATTGGGCAAGAAGATTTTATTGATTTGCTCTTGGTCGCTCTTTTATCAGACGGACACGTATTAATTGAAGGTGTTCCCGGTGTGGCAAAAACCATTACTGCCAAATTATTGGCAAAAACTATTAAAACTGGGTTTAGTCGTATTCAATTTACACCTGACTTAATGCCAAGTGATGTTTTAGGAACTTCTGTTTTAAACATGAAAGTTTCTGAATTTGAATTTAAAAAAGGACCCATCTTTTCAAATATTATATTAATTGACGAGATTAATAGAGCACCTGCAAAAACACAAGCAGCACTTTTTGAAGTAATGGAAGAAAGACAAGCTACTGTAGATGGTCACACCTATAAAATGGGAAAACCCTTTATGGTTTTAGGAACTCAAAACCCTATTGATCAAGAAGGAACTTACGCATTACCAGAAGCACAATTAGATCGATTTATATTTAAAATAAATGTGGGCTATCCTAATTTAGAAGAAGAAGTTTTAATCCTAAAAACACATAACGAAAGAAAAGGAACGCTACCACAAACTATGATAACACCTGTACTTTCGGAAGCAGATTTGCTAGATTATAAAGCTAAAGTGCACGAAATAAAAGTAGAAGAAAAACTTTTACATTACATCGCCCAGATTATTACCAAAACAAGAAATCATCCGCATATTTATTTAGGAGGTTCTCCAAGAGCTAGTTTAGCAGTTTTGGCTGCATCTAAAGCTTTTGCAGCTATAAATGGTCGTGATTTTGTGATACCAGAAGACATTAAAAAGGTGTTGTATCCTGTTTTAAGACATCGTATGATTTTAACACCTGAAAGAGAAATGGAAGGTATGACAACGGATAAAGTGATAGAGATGGTCTTGCACTCGGTAGAAATACCTAGATAATTAGCTGATGTTTTGATTAGCTAATTAGCCAATTATAGTAAAACTTCAATAGAAGTAACGCCTTACTTTACCAGCAAGCAGGTTTGCAAGGAAGTACGCTGTGGCAAACTCTTGAGTGATGACAAATTAAAAAAAAGGAAATCAGGAATATCAAATAAAAAACTTTCAATTTAATAAACAAAATGATCAAATTCATTAAGAGCCTTTACATTCACCCAATTTTTTTCTACTATATAAGTATTATAGTGGGGCTGTTTTTGGTGTCTTTTTGGTTTACTATATTATATCCAATCGCTTGGTTGTTAAGCATCCTTTTATTTATTTTCTTTTTAGTGGATGCTTTTTTGTTATTTTGGTATAAAAAAGGAATACATGCCAGTCGGTTACTTCCTGATAAATTTTCTAATTC
>DQTL01000288.1 GCA_015662775.1 Lutibacter sp. | reverse complement strand
TAAGCTTCGAATTAGATCTTTATCATTAATTTTATCCGCAAAAGTATCATAACTACTAGTTGTAAAATCATAAGCTAATATCTGAGTTTCTTCAATATCATCACTAATAACATCTTGAGCTTGTCTATTTCTTATATTAATAGTGTTACCTTCTTGTCCAGTATCTTGTGAGGTGTAATTATCATCTGTATCATCTGTATCATCAGAAGCAGGAGGAGAACTAATAATTTTTAAATTATATTCTTGTTGGTTAAGTAAATTAGGTAAATTAAAATTAACAGTTCTTTCACTTGTGTTATACGAAATCTGTGTTAGAGTTTCTACATTACCATTACTTTCAAAACGTATTTTTTGTGTCCAATCTGTTCCTGGTGTAAATAAGTATGGTTGTCCCTTAACTAGCTTTACATAACCTGTATTTCTTTCGCCTTTATAAAAATATTTTTGATCTATTACAGGGTAACAATATTTAATATTAGCAAGAGGTATATAATCAGGAGCAACACCTGTGGTAAAAGTACGTTCTTCTATTTCTAGGGCAACTTCGCCGTCTTCGGTAAGAGTAGTCCATACCCCACTAATTCGTTCTTGAAATTTAACTTTTACGGTAATATTAAGTTCTGTTTCAGGAGGTAATATATCAAATGCCATAAAGTTTAAACGGTTGTTTGCATCGTTCCAAGTAATATCACCAGGTATTTCTGTTTCGGTTCCGGCATTAGTACAACTAAACTGTTCGAGTAGTATTCGGTATGTTTTTACACCATTATCATCTTCTAATTCAAAAGGTTGATTTATTTTCATATTGAAAGCTACTTGTGGTACGGTAAATACATCAACTTCCGTATCACCATCATCAGGTGAAATATTAGAAATAATTTTCATGCCTGCTAAAGGACCACCACCAATTATTTCACACTCATCACCTAGTTCAACCTTAAAGTTAAATTGACCTTCGACTAAGCCACCTAATATACTATAATAACCGCCAACATAACCTTTAAACCATGCTGGGTTTGGTAATTTTGCTTGTAGTAATACAGCAGCACCAGCAGAAACTATTGGTATTTTTTTTGTTTTACCTAGTAATTTTATTTTAATACCTAATTCTCCTTGTAAATAAGCATAAGCTTGACCACTAGCATACCAACCATCAACACCTATAGGTCCAGAACCTTCACAGGCAGCATCACCATAATCTTTAAGCATAATATCAAAACCGATACCTGCTTTAAAACTTGCGTAAAATACTAAGAAAGTCATGTCTCCAGTATTCATTTGTATGGCAGCACCAAAGGCAAATCCACTACCTTCACCTAAACTATTAGAATCTAGTTCATCTAATTGTACACCTAATATGGCAGCAACTTCGGCAGGAGGCGCAGGACTTTCTGGAATATTATCTCCAATCATTAAGTATGTTGTAGCTTGTACGTTAAAGCTACCTAAACCTAATTGTAGGCCTAATCTGTCTGTTGGATTACCTGCATGTAAGTACCAACTATCTTCATCAATATGCAATACAGACCAACCTGCTCTTCCGTTAGCACCTGTACCTTTAAAGAAACCACCAGGAGTATTTACAAAAATATCCATGGTACTATGAAAAGAGTGATTTTCAATATCCATTGTCATTGCAAAATTTGCATCAATACCTGCGTCAAAGGTTAATCCATTTTGAGGAAAGGCAGCAACACTATATTCTATTAAATTAGATTCTTTTAAGGCATCCATTGCAGGATCAATTCCACTAATTTGATCTTCCATTGCAGTTAGTTTATCTTTAAACTGCGAACCAAAACCAAAGTCTAATGTTTTTACTATGTGTGCCTCACCAAAAAATAAAACTCTATCTAGCCCCATAGAAGTATTAAACGCCATTTCAAAACCAACTTTACCATTAAAAGCTTTTTTATTACCTAATGCAAAGCCTATTAAAGCTCTAAAACCTAAACCAGCATTTGCATCAGGAACATAAGATTTACCTGATGGTGAAATAGGTCCCATTTTTACAGGTTCTCCATCATATATTGGCATAGTGGCGTTGGTATTTGTAGTCATATGATAATATGCACCACCACCAAAACCATTTATTAAAAGAGGACCTATTGCAACACCAGTAGAGCTTAAATCTGCAAAAGCATCAACATACCAATATCTAATATCGGTTTTTCCAAACATAGCAGTAGCATCTACACTAATACCATTAAATGTGGCACCTAGCTCACCATAAAAACCATCACCATAAATAGGATCATCCGTTTTAATATCTACAAAACCATTAATTTGTATATTACCTAAATCTACTTCAAGACTTATTTGATTTACATCAATATGATCAAATTGCCAATGACTTAAACCTTCTGCTTCTCCATATTCTCCAACAATTGTCAAAGTTGTATTTCCTGCAAACCCATTATTTTCACCCATAAGATTTACTGCTACGTCAAATTTAAGTGATGCAGTTGTGTCATTTGCAGTAACTCCTATATTAGAAAGAGTAACTGGAAAATTAGCCATTTTGACTTCACCATCATAACCCATATTCATATTATCTACTTGAAAATAAGGAGACTCTGTTTGTAATTGTAAATTTGTAAATGTAATACCTTTGAAATCTACTGTCGGTTTACCTGAAGTTGTTTCTGTATTACTACCTTTGATTTCAAGACTGCCATGTAGTACGGCTCTTGGTTTAAATTCATTATCAGAAACAGTTAACTCTACAAATGAATTAGATTCAAGAGTTGCTTTGGCTTTAAATACATTAAATGAAAGATTATTTTGTAATGAAATAGATAAAGTATATTCGTCATTTGCAATATCCATTATAGCATCATAATTTAATGCTTTTGCATCTAAGTCTGTAGTATTTGTATTTTGTATTTCATCATTAGTAACTTTTTCGGTAACGGGTAATACTATTTTACCATCAAATCCAGCTTCTGTAACTTGATTTGCTAATAAATCCACTTCAATATGGTCTACAGAAAACTGCCATTTTGAAGCTTCTCCTTCATTTAAAGGTAAAATATTGTCAACGGCAAAATTACCTGTAATTCCCTGGCTGTCTATAAGTAAATTTGTAGCTTCAAATGTAACACGCTCTGTAGAGCTTTTTTTCTTAAATTCTTTTGGGAGTACGACACTTAATGTATTGACATAAACACCTCTCCAAGAATTTTGGTCTCCAGGTATAGGGAAATTATCATAACCTGATGGAAAAACAATGCTATCAGAATTTTTTAAATCGCTAAAATCAAATACTGCAGTATTTAATTCAAAAATCAAACCTGCTTTACCAGTACCATCATCAGGACTGTCGTTTTTAGTTAGTTGAAATGGAGGTAAGCTTATTTCGGCTAAAATATCATTCCAATCACTAACAACTGTTTGGAAATTCCCAACAACTTTTATATTCTCATCTGGATATACGGCATAATTATTACTAGGATTAACTGGTTCAAGCATGGATCTAGGAAACATGACATCAGCTTCTATACCTAATTCTTGAAAACCAGAACAATCTATTGTTACATAAGTTTTTTGGGTAACATTACCAGTGTTCATATCAAAACCTCCTTTTAAGACCACCATAGCGTTACCTCCATTTATAGGAATAGCAACATCTCCTAGTAAAACTAAATTAGATTCTCCGTAAATACCTCCGCTATGTGATAATTTTATATTATTTGCGCCAAAAAATATTTGTTGCTGTTGACCATCAGCACCTAATTGCGGTAAAACAATTCTAACAAAAGCAGTTACTTCGGTATATTCAGGTGTGAAAGTTGCTTTACTAATACCTAAAATATAGGTAATATTACCTATTGTTGTTTTTATACCAACAGGTAGTGTTACCAAATCATCAGGAGAAACTAAATCAATATAGTTTTGAGAAACTTCTAATTCATCAATAACAGCTTTTGCTTCTAACATAGCTTCATTAGTGGTACTACTTAAAGCAAAGTTTTTTTTGATGTAATCATTAGTAAACTCACTCATTACATTTTTATAATGAAACTGATTCGTTTTTACTTGCAGATTTAATTCGGTTAAAAAATTTGCAGGGAGTTTTTTTAAAGGTTCCGTATAGCTAATCAATAAGCTATCTCTTGGTATTTCATTGTTTGCATTTATAGTAATAACAAAGCTAATAATATAAAAAAAGCTAATAATAATTTTTTTAATACTGTTATTAGTGGTGTGTAGTGCTTTTTTCATGGTTAGTTAAAGGAATAAAGTAATTTAATCTTTGATTTTAAGAATAGAGTTAGAATTAAGTGTGTAAAAATACAAAAAAAAAATTAAAAGAGCAAATATATGGAAATTAAACAACTAACCCAATAAGTTTTAATTGTCCATTAGTATTAGGTCTAGGTGCCGCAAGGTGTGAGAGTTCGAGTCTCTCCACTCGTACCAAGACTTGACAGGATGTTATACATCCTGTCTTTTTTTTGGGTATAACATAGGTATAACAAATAGCGGTTTATCTTGGGCTTATTTGGTCAATAGTTTATTAGGTTTTGGTAGTATTTGTAGGGATTTGGTCTAAAATGGGTTAAACTGCTATTTTTCCGCCTTTAGTGCCAAGAGAACAACCTTTAAAAGGATTTTTAATTACTATTTAGATACGCTTTAATTTACATAATAATCATTTTATGATTTCCTATTAACATAATTTAAGATGAATAGTTATACCTAAAAAATCATTTATTAAATATTTGACTATATTTCATAATAGTATAAGCTTATATTAATTATTGATATATAAGAATATAATCTTATATTTGTAATCAACAATTAAAATTAGTATATGAGAAAAGATATAAAACAAAAGCTAATCATAGAACAACTGGATAGAAAATTAAATCAATATAAACCTATGTTAAAAATTTCGATACCTAATAAAGGTTGATGCTTTTGAATTAATCTCATAATCCTGTTACTCCTTTATTAATAGTTGTATTAACAATATTTACTGACATGGTAGATTACCCAAGCTAGTGCGTGATTACTCGATTACCACCAGTGATTATTTTATTTTATCAAAATGTTTAAGTCGTACTACCCTTACATAAGTTTTTTTTAAATCTATTTTGTAATTTCCTTTTTTGAATCTGATTTCCGATTCAACATACCATTCACCAATATTATCATAAAAAAGCTTCATCTTTTTTTTTGGATTACTTTTTTTTGTGATAATTATTTCTATTGATTTCGCACTTTTATAAGATATATTAAGAATATTATTTGTGGGATAATTATTATACCTCAACCAACCATTAACAATAGGATGGCATCCTTGATGACAGCGAATAATCTTAATAGTAAATTGATTTTTTTTGTCCACAAATATCGTATCATGTTTATTCAATATAAAATTTATTGTTTTACATCCATTTTTAACTTTTAAAATCAAGCTTCCATCTGGATTTTGTGTATAAATATTAATAGAAATAAAAAAAAATGACATTATAGTAATTTTTATTATAAAGTTTCTAAGCATCTTTTGATTGCGTTTTTAGTTTCTATAAGTATTTCAACTATCGAAAAAGGCACACCTGTAAAAGGTGTGCTTTGATTTGGATTAATATTTGGGTTATCATTTGCTAAATGGAAGTGTCCTGTTTTTACTGAACTACTTTTGCTAACTCTTACTCTTGCTATCCTGTAAAATATTTCATTAGAAAGGTAATTGCTACCAGAACCTTTAATTGACTTACCAATTATTTCCGATTTATTAAATGAATTGATGTTAGTATTAGGTTCTGTATTATTCTTTACAATATGTTTTCTATCATTTGTAGCTTCATAACTTTGGTCATAGAAAAATTTTTGTAAATTCAAACTAAAGTTATTTGTGACAGCAGAAGTAATAACTTTATCTACGGGTAAAGTAGTTTCATAAAATTCACTTCCTAATCCAATATTTGGTATAAAGTTTAACTTAAAAGCCCCAACATTCAAATTGTCGTGAAAACCACCTCTGTTCTTAGCTGCAAATCTCTCTAAGTCAAAATAATACGCTCCACCATTTAGGCTAAGAGACATAATCATATCAACTGAATTATTTGTTAAAAATGGTGTAACTAAATCTTCAACTACATCACTATCAAAATCAGTGTAGCGAACGGGGAAAATTGAACATTGAATATAGCCTTCATTTCCTAGGTTATCTACAATGGTTTTTCCATGTAAATATAAGGCAACTATACCAGATGGGTTTTGCGTTTTAATTGCATCAATTCCATAAGTCATTGGATTTAATTGAAACGGGTCAAACCCAGTAATCAATATTTTTTTAGCACCAGTAGGAGCATTTGAAAAATCCACTCCAGTATAATTCCTGCTTTTTTCTTCAAAAATCTTAATTAGGGTATCTAAATCCGTATTATTTATTCCACCATTAAAATACGGATGACTTTTTAGAGCCACTTGCATTTTTATTCTTGCCCAATAAAGCGGTCTGTTATCTGGGTTTGCATTGTTATTAGCCTGTACAGTTACAACTGCTTGATTCCAAATATCAGCTGCACTATCTTCAACAAGTGTTTTTACGTTGGAGTAAAAATTTGCATCATTGGCTATTTGTGAGAGAGCATTTATAAATCCATCTACCTTTACTTTCATTCCATTGTCTTTTTCAGTCATTGATTCATTTTTTTCAATAATGGAGTCAAATCTTTACCCCTTCTATTTTTATGAATTTTCGTGTTTTCTCTTTTAACCTCAATAGTGAAAATAGCGTAACATACTTTGTTTATATCTAGTGCATAATTTTCATATGGATTTAGTTCTCCTGTTATTATAATCATCATTTTCTTATTATTTCTTGAAATTACCAAGAGAATATTTTCCGCAAACAAATCTTTTCTTTCATCAACAAAGTTCACTACAACAAGATTTTTATGTTGAGTGTGTACTTGTATCTCAAGTTCTACCAATTCAGAAAAATCGTTAATAGAATCGATTTTAGAAATGCTATAGGCTTCTATAGCATATTTTTTTGTGTTAATACTTATAGATATATCTCCCTGTAGTCCCGGTTGAGGGAAACAACTCAGAGAAAGGAAACAAACTATAACTGTAATAAATAACTTATAATCCTTGAATTGCATTTTCAATAATGGTTTTAACATTTAAAGTATCTGTTTGTGCCTTAACTAAATCATTAATATCTAAAATAGGAACATGTAGATGACCTGATTTTAGAGTACCATTTAGTCCTAAATGATTTCTTAAAACAGCAACTCTATAAAAAATTTCATTAGATAGATATGTACCTCCAGATCCTTCCAAGGCTTTTTCATTAGCATTAGGTCCTTATATATTATTTGTTCCAGAATTTATATTTGAGTATGAAAGGTTAAAACGTCCAAAAGAGTCTTTTAAACGTCCGATGCCAAATTTATATAGACTATCTAAGAATTCATTTTGTCT
>DQTL01000024.1 GCA_015662775.1 Lutibacter sp. | reverse complement strand
TTTCCTTCGGATTTGATGAATTTTTTCCAATTCTTGTTATATTTTATCAAATTAACCAGTTAGTCCTTCAAAAATACAACTTCGAATTGAATAAAGATTCGTTCAAACTGTAAACAAAGCTTAGGTCGAACTCAGGTTTAGAGACTCTAATTTTTGTTTGTATAACACATCAAAACTGAGAACAAATATAAAATCAAACAGGTTATAAATATATGGATAGTATTTTCTTTTCTGCAAGCCAAACAAGCTCAAAATACTAATAAATCTTAGTGCAAGCATGTAATAAAATCTAAAAATACACAACACATAGACAAACAGCTATTTAAGTAGTTGATAACTTAAATCTAAAGTTAACATTCAGTTAACATTGGTTTTCTACACTTGCATACTAGTCACGAGCTTAAAAATAGATGTGAATTTATGACAATTGACATGTGTTATTTATATAAAATCTCATAACTTGTGCTAGCACAACTAAATTAAACTAACCAACATAATATTACAATATGGATAATATTTACATTTACATGCTTATCGCATTAGTTCTTTTGGCAGCTATTGACCTTGTTGTGGGTGTCAGTAATGATGCGATTAACTTCTTAAACTCAGCTATTGGATCTAAAGTAATTTCTGTAAGAAATATCATGATTATTGCGAGTCTCGGGATTTTTCTTGGTGCTGCCACTTCAAGTGGAATGATGGAAGTAGCTCGTAAAGGTATATTTATGCCTGGAGAATTTTATTTCAATGAAATCATGTATATCTTTATGGCGGTGATGATTGCCGATATTCTGCTATTGGATACTTTTAATAGTTTAGGAATGCCTACTTCTACTACGGTTTCTATTGTTTTTGAGTTATTAGGAGCGGCCGTTGCCATGGCGATAATTAAAATATCGGTTAGTGACACAGAAACTATTGCAAACTTGTCTAAGTACATTAACACAGCGAAAGCCCTTCAAATTATTTTTGGAATATTACTTTCAGTAGTAGTTGCCTTTAGTATTGGTGCGATGGTTCAATTTGTTTCACGGTTAGTTTATTCTTTCCAATTTGAAAAAAAGAAAAAATATGTCAATGCCATTTTTGGTGGTCTTGCCATTACGTCAATTACCTATTTTATCTTTATGAAAGGTTTAAAAGGTACCGAATATTATAAAGCTTTACAAGGCTATTTAGAAGGTAACGAATTATATGTTATGTTAGGTGGTTTTCTGTTTTGGACAGTCTTAGCTTATATATTATCACTAGTAAGTAAATTTAATGTATTGAAATTTATTATAGGTATTGGTACATTTTCTTTAGCACTTGCCTTTTCAGGTAATGATTTAGTGAATTTTATTGGCGTACCTATTGCCGCTTTAAATTCTTATGAAGCTTGGATGGATCCTTTAATCAATGTTGACGGATTGGCAGCCAATGAATTTAGCATGGGTATTTTATCTAAAAAGGTGCCAACTCAAACGATGTTATTATTGATTGCAGGTGGTATTATGGTGCTAACACTTTGGTTTTCTAATAAAGCAAAAAAAGTAGCAGCTACTGAAATTAATTTATCACGTCAAAATGATACAGCAGAACGTTTTCAACCCAACCAATTGTCTCGTTTTGTCGTCAGAGGGACTTCTGCTTTAAGTAGAGGATTTGACATGATACTTCCTTCACGTTTAAATAATTATATTGAAAAACAATTTACAAAACCAGCTGTTATACGACACTTAGAAAATAGAGAAGACCAACCAGCTTTTGATATGATTAGAGCTTCTGTAAACCTAGTGGTTGCGGGGATTTTAATATCAATTGCCACGTCGTACAAACTGCCATTATCTACAACCTATGTTACTTTCATGGTGGCGATGGGTACATCCTTAGCTGATAAAGCTTGGGGTAGAGAAAGTGCCGTATATCGTGTGGCAGGTGTTTTAAATGTCATTGGTGGATGGTTTTTAACTGCATTTTCTGCTTTTATGATTGCTGCTATATTTGTGACAATTATGTATTTTGTTGGTTCTGCATCTATCTTTATCCTTTTTGCATTAGTACTCTTTGTTTTAGGTAGAAGCACACTAAAACATGCAAAAGAAGCAAAACAAACAAAAGCAAACCTTGTTACAGAAAAAGCAGAATTGAAAACAATTAACTCAGTAATGAAAGATAGTTCAGAGCATATTTCTGAAGTAACAAGACGTGTAGAAAAATTATATGGTCATGTTGTAACTGATTTATCTGCACACAATCTAAACAAGCTTTCTAAAACAAAAAAACACGTTAAAAAACTAAATGAAGAATTAGATGAATTACGAAATAATGTATTCTATTTTATTAAATCATTAGATGATAGTTCTGTTAAAGCCAGTCGTTTTTATATTCATGTACTAGATTATTTGCAAGATGTTATGCAGTCTATTGGTTATATTTCATCTACAAGTTTTGTGCATGTAGATAACAATCACAAGAATTTAAAAAAATCTCAAATAGCTGATTTAAATAAAATTAAAGAGGAATTATCTAGTTTCTTACATGACATTCAAAAAACTTTTGAAAATCAAGATTTCTCTGAAGCTCATATATTAAATGATAAAAAAGAAAAACTCTTTGATAGTATTGCTCTTTCTTTAGACAATCAAGTTGATAGAATACGTACAGAAGATAGTAGCAAGAAAAACACGACCTTATACTTTGGTATTCTGTTAGAAACAAAAGATTTGGTAAGATCCTTACTAAGTTTATTAACCTTATTTGATAAGTATAAAACACTATACAAAAAAGACAATACCAATATCTTTGGATAACAATTGAATCTTTTCAATATGAGAAAACTACCTTAAGAATACTTTATGTTCTAAGGTGGTTTTTCGTTTTAAAACAATAAATTTTTAAAACAATAATATTGTTTAACTTTGTATAATTGAAAACACCTTAAAAAAAACAGTAAAAATAATCTATTAATTATTATATACTATTATTCTAAAGCAGATTTAATATGAAAGTAAAATTACTAATAACAAGTATGTTGTTAACAGCTTGTATCAATTTCACAAATGCTCAAGAAGACACGACTTCAGTGCTCAAAAAAATAAAGAATAATGTTGATATTTCAGGAACCTGGTATCTCTTTCATAAAACTGACATTACAAACAACACCAATAAGTTTTTTCTAAAACGAGGTTACATAACTTTTAAATCGAAATTAGATAATAGGTTTGCCATTCGTTATACACAAGATATTACAATTGACAAAGAAGGTGCAGATGCTGGAAATGTAGAATTTAGAATGAAATATCTTTATCTAAAATACAAACCTTTTAGTGAGGGTTTGTTGAAAAACTCATATACCGAAATAGGTCTAGTTCATAGACCTTATGTAGATTTTGATCAAAAGATTAACAAATATCGTTCTCAAGACAAGATGTTTATTGAAAAGGCAGGTGTAATTAACACCGCAGATTTTGGACTATTATATGCTGGCTTATTTGGGGAAAAGTTGAGTAAAGAGCAACAAAAGAAAACGGGAAATCATCATCCCGGAAAATATGGTAGCTATGCTTTTGGAATATACAATGGTGGAGGATATCATGATTTTGAAGCAAACAATAATAAAACTTTAGAAGCAAGACTAACTTACAGACCTTTCCCATATTATTTTGCTGGTCTACAAATTACTTATGCTGGTGCTTATGGAAAAGGAAATACAGAAGAAAGCAATGAGTTTGTTATGTCTCTTTTTGCATTGTCTTTAGAGCATACAAACTATTCTTTAAACACCCAATATTATTTTGGAAAAGGCGATTATCATGGAAAATATCTTGACTCGCAAAATAACGCTGTTAAAAATAAAGGATACTCATTCTTTGGAGAATATAAGATTCCCAAAACAGCCTTTGCTTTATTTGGCAGATATGATAACTTTTCTTCTGAGTATTCTGAAAACCACTATCAAAGTGGTTATTTTGGTGGACTCGCTTATCGTTTTCTTAAAAGTAAAGTATTTGCTTCGTATAGTAAAGATTCTTATACAAACAAAGAAAAAGAAGCCTTTAATATTGTTTTAGAAGTCACCTTTTAAAATAAAGCTGTAAGCATGACTAATACTGCTTTTTCAACCAACCCAAAACGTGGTAAACGGAATATTGGTTTAGCCTACCTTGCTGGCTGGCAGGCATCTCGACCTTTCCTGTCACGAGAAAGGCGTGATAGGTCGATTCTTATTTTGGGTTCAGTCCCGAGGTTTCGGGATACCTTGAGGTTAATACCTTTTATTTTTTTTGCTCACACATAAAGCCTTTATGGTAGGCATCACGATGCATGCTTTAATTTCTCATTAAACCTTATTATTTATTGAAAAACCACCTCTAGAATACTTGTTATTCTTAGGTGTTTTTCATCTTAAAAAAATAAAATGTATGTTTACCACTTGAGTTTGACAGTTACAAGGGTTAAAAGTATGATAATCAGTTAAGTGCGTTTTTTTAAAAGCACTACTTTTTCATCTAATACATTGATATATA
>DQTL01000190.1 GCA_015662775.1 Lutibacter sp. | reverse complement strand
CTCTGATAGTCTCTGAACTTTCTAGACTAGGTCGAAAAATGATAGATGTATTAAATCTTGTCAAATGGTTTGGAGATCAAGGTGTAGAGGTGATATTTGTAAATCAACCTGAACTATCTTTGGTAAATGGTGCAATGCGAGATTTTATGATAGCCGCCTATGGGTATTTTGCTGAAACGGAAAGAGAATTCATTTCAATGCGCACAAAAGCAGGGCTTCAAGCTGCAAGGGCAAAAGGAAAAAAACTTGGCAGACCTAAAGGTTCAAAGGGAAAAGAGAATTTGTTAGATCCATATCGTGAGCAGATTGTAAAACTATTAAATATGGGGTTATCCATAAAAGCAATACAAAATTTTCTAAATGGCTCAGAAGAAGAGGGAAAACATATTAAATATACAACATTGAAATACTATATAGATAACCATATAAAAGAGAGTACAGTATGAGAGGAAGTGTTTATTATCAAACATCATTATTGGTGAAAGCTATTTTTAAGTCCGGTGCAAAAAAAGAGGAACGCATTAATCCTAACCATCCAGATTATAAGAAAGTTGCTTCATTCAAAACCATGGAGAGCTACAGAAATATTTGGAACAATCTACTTAACTATTTAAAAGAACACTGGAACTTAAAAGATGCTGAAAAAATTGAACCTATACATATTGCAGCATACATAGATTATAAAATAGAGTATTATCCAAGCAGGCTTTATTTAAATAAAATTGTATCCGCAATAGGAAAATTGGAAATAGCTCTTGAATTCTATACACAAAATAATGGCCATCCAAAAAAGTATGATTTTAGTATCAGAAATGAATTAAAGCAAAAGGCAGTTGATTTAGAACTTGTTGCGAACAATTATCATAACCGAGCTTATGATGAACCTGAAAAAATAATTGAAACACTTACTGATCAATTACACCAATTGGCTGCAACAATTCAACTTGAAGGTGGTGCAAGATTGGAGGGAGTAAGCTTAATTAAAATTGAACAACTAAAAGGTAGAAAGTTTGACAAAATTACAGGAAAAGAAAAAGGAGTGATATGGACAAAAGAGAAAGGAGGAAAAGAAGGAGAAGTTCTTGTTTCATTAGAAACTTATAAAAACTTGAAAAACCATATAGAAAAATATGGGAAATTCAAGCTCAATAAACAAAAGTATGCAGAAGATATACGAAATAGTTGCAAAAAACTTGGAATACATGCGGATGGAACTCACGGTTTTAGGTGGAATTTTGCACAACGGCGATTATTGGAGTATGGCAAAGCAGGGTTTACGTATGAATTGGCACTGCTTAAAGTTAGCAAGGAAATGAAACATAATCGAGCATCGATTACGACACATTATATAGGATAAATTGTGGGTAGAGTTATAGTAATGAGACAAGTGTGTTACACTTAGAAAATTATGTATATATAATGAAGAACATTATGTAGGAGACAAAGATGGCAAAAAAAAGTAGAATGGAATATTTTAGACCAGAGATTGAAGAATTGATAAAAAAAGGTGTAAGTATTAGAAGTGCTTGGAAAATAATAAATGCTGATTTACCTGATTATGCTAAGATTAGCTATAACGCTTTTTTTAGATTTGTAAAAAACCACTTAAAATAAAAAAAGATAAAACACTATGGTTTAAATTTATCATAGTGTTTTAGTAGAACATATATCTCTAGATTTGAAAAATTAGTATCAATTTCTTTAATTATAATATTTCGTTTTGTTTCTGTGTCAATTTTAGTTAGTTTTCTTCTACGTAAAATATTCTTCATTATGTCTTTTGCATTAGAGATAGTTAATTTTTTTAAATCTTCTATTGTAAGCTCTTCTAATGAATTTGTAATAAATTGTCCAGTGATTTTTTGGGGTGTCATAGTAAAAAAAAGTTCTAATACTTTTGAGTTTTTTATTTTTTTTGTTTCCTTTAGATAATGAATAATAAAGTCTTCTATGTGCGGTAAAAGTTCTATTTTCTCATTCTTAGCATTATCCATATAAGAGTTTAAAAAACTATTAAACTTTTGGTCAAAAGGTTCTCCTATATCATAAAATAGATATAAAGGCGATACACCTATATTTAGAAGAGTAAGAAAAAAATCAATATTAGGTGTTCTTTTTTTAAGCTCATAGTTGCTAAGTGTTCCCTGTGGAATCCCCAGTTTTTCAGCAAATTCTTTCTGTCCTAATTTAAGTATTTTTCTAATCTCAATTATTTTTTTATCAAAATTATCCATAAAGAAATTGTACATAAAAAATTTTAAAAAAGCAAACAGCCATAATTATGCGATTGACCAGATAATAAACTATTGACATATAAAACAGATGATGATAAAATAGCCGAAATGATATATAATATATCAAAAGGAGTCAACGTGAGAAGCATAAGAAAAGATATATTTGAAGAAAGTGAAATTGAAAAAATTAAATTTTTTGAAAAAAAAGAGATAAAAGAATACAAGAAAAAAAAGATACATGCAGCAGCTGAACTTGTATCAAAATTAGGCAAAATAAAAACAGCTGAAGATATATACAAAAATTTTGATTTGGTTGTATGTGTAATGCGAGAAGAGATAGAAAATGCAGTAATAGAACTAAAACTTTGCTTAAACAAAGATGTTCAGTTTGCAATTTCTGTTGCCGCACGACAAACAAGGATGACATTGCACAAAAAATATTTGGATGGTCCAAAAAGATTTTTTGAATACGAAAATGATGTTGCTTCTGCTACAAAATGGCTATTTCAGCGGATTTTATCCAATATAAAAAATTCTCATAATAAGAAGTATAAAAAATCAGTTTTTTTTGAGTGTAAGGAGGTGGATATAACTGATGCAAATTGTACTATAGACATCATAAATAAGATTGAACAAGAGCTAGAATTTGAGAGAATTAAAAAATTCACAGAAAAAGAGAGAATAAAAGCAGCAAAAAAGGTTTGGCAAGAAAGCCTTTTGGACTTAGATTTCGATGGAGAAGATTTAAATCAAATTTGCAGATACCTT
>DQTL01000039.1 GCA_015662775.1 Lutibacter sp. | reverse complement strand
TAACTCGTTATTCCTTAAAATTTATTCTTCAAATCTCACCTCTTCTTTGCATTCTGTATAGTAAAGCTTAGGTCGAACTCAGGTTATTAAACAATAAATAATGTAATTTTGAAAATTCATTCTTCTTTATCATTTATTAAAAAAAGTAGAACTCACTAAAAACTAAAAAAATGAATTATTTACGACTAACTTTCATCCTTATTATATCTCTATTTCTATTTAACAATTGTGCCGATTCTAAAACTAAAAAAGATCATATAATTAAAACAGAAGTAACGCCTAACAACTTTGATTGGTTACTTGGTAATTGGTATCGAGTTGGGGAAAAAGAAGGCACAGAGACTTTTGAAATTTGGAAAAAGAAAAATGATATTGAATACAACGGCATCGGTTATTCTATCCAGAATAAGGATACTGTCTCAAAAGAAGTTATTAAAATCATTAAAACTGGAAATCAGTGGGATTTAGTAGTAAGAACAAAAGAAGATGTTAAACCAATTATTTTTCAAGTCACCAAAATTGAAAAAGAAGCATTTACTTGTAAAAATGAAGCTAATGAATTCCCTAAAAAAATAAAGTATTGGAAAGATCAAAAGAAAATAATGGCATCTGTTTCTAATGATGATATGGAAATACTGTTTGAGTTTAAGAAGATTGATCAATAGCAAACAAACAGAAAGCTCAATTAATGATTAATTGAACTTTCAAAATAATTTACAATGAACTTATTTCAAGGTTTTTTATTTTTTATAAAAACTACTTCATTTTAAAATTTCATTAAGAATACTTTTTATTTGACTCACCACATTTGGAATAGCAGTTTGCACCTCTTTGCTTAATTCTATTGTCATAGGAATCATTTCTTTAATAGAAACCGTAAGCAATATAATTTTTGGCAATTCTTCTTTAAATTCTAGAGCATCAATCATATCTTTTAAACCGACATCATGTGCACTTAAAACCTTTGGAAAATCTGCTGCAAATTTTGGATAGATGACATTAATCGTTCCGGGAACTTTTCCATCCATGGTCGCATCAATAAATACGACTAACGGATATTGTGCTAAAATTGGCATCAAGTCAAAACTACCTGTTCCTCCATCAATAAGATCAACATTTTTGGATAGTTTTTCTTTGCTAAGGGCTTGTATAGCATGTACGCCTACTCCTTCATCACCCATTAAATAGTTGCCAATACCAAGAACTAAAATTTGATCTTTTTTATCACTATTTATATAATCATGGGTTTGATAAAAGAGTTTTTGCAACTCCATTACATCGTCTGAAATCATATATTTTAGTTAAAAGTTTAAAGTTATAAAGTTAAAAGTTAGCAAAGTAAACAATACTGTCATTCTGACGTTAGGAATAATCTATTCTTATAAGAATAAAGATTATTCACTTCATAAAAGTTACGTTTAGAATGACAGAATAATTAATTACTTAAACTAATCATCAACCACTACTGTTTTACCTTTTATTTCTTTGGTTTTTACTTTTTTACTTTGTTTTTTAAATCGTTCGGAACGTACAAATTTAAATCCGCTAATCATCGCTGATGCTTCTCCTCTAGCTTCTACATAATCATGAAATAATACTAAATATACGTGAACAACAACAAACGCCATAAATATCCAAGTGGTTAAATGATGTATGTATCTTACTAATATATCACCTCCAAAAAACGGAACTACCCAACTAAATAAATCAGGCAACCACCAATTAGACGTATCTTCCATCAAAGCAAAACCAGTAGACATTTGTAAGATAAATAATAAGCCCATAAAAAAATAAGAAAAGGATGCTAAATAATTATGTCCTATACTTATATTGGCTAAATTTGGGTCTTTTTCACCTATCAGAAATATATCTACTTTTAAAACATGAAACATGTTTAAAACTCCTTTTTTTGTATAAGGTATAAAGTTACGCCAATTTGCAAATTGGTTTCCTGCAAATGCCCAATACAATCTAAATATAGAACTTGCCACTAAAACAAATGCGGTAATTAAATGTGTAGCACGAATATAACCAAACCAATAAGAATTGGTTGCTTCTGCATTTACATTTAATGCAGGAGGATCAGCTATAATAAAACCTGTAATAACAAGTATTAACATAGAAAATACTGTTATCCAGTGAAATAATCGTACTGGAAGTTCCCATACATAAACTCTTTTAAAATTACATGTTGCTGTTGTCATCTTTTAAAAATTAAAATTTTACATTAAACATCACATACGCCACCTATCTGAATCTGACTTATATTCTTGCCATGCTCGTCATATAAATGAACTGCACAGGCCAAACATGGGTCAAATGAATGTATGGTTCGTAATATCTCAACTGGATTTTCAGGATCTGCAATCGGTGTTCCGATAAGTGCAGATTCATAAGCAGATAATTGTCCTTTAGGATCTCTTGGTGACGCATTCCATGTAGAAGGTACCACCATTTGATAATTACTGGTTTTTCCGTCTTTAATACTAATCCAATGTGCTAATCCACCTCTAGGAGCTTCCATAAAACCAACTCCTTTTGATGCTGCTGGCCAAGTTTTGGGATCCCATTTTTCGGTACTTGCCATTCTGGTATCACCATTTTTAATATTGGCTATTAATTGATCGAAAAATTCTAAGCCCCAATCTGCTAATAATTTGGTTTCTAAACCTCTTGCAGCTGTTCTTCCTAAAGTAGAGAAAAGAGCAGCTACAGGAACATCTAGTGTTTTTAATGCCCAATCAACCACTTCTTTGTATTCAGCTTTGCCAGAAG
>DQTL01000106.1 GCA_015662775.1 Lutibacter sp. | reverse complement strand
TAACTCGTTATTCCTTAAAATTTATTCTTCAAATCTCACCTTTTCTTTGCATTCTGTATAGTAAAGCTTAGGTCGAACTCAGGTTATTAATTATTAGCCACTTTATCCATGATATATATTGGATGTTTTTCATTGATTTCCAACATCTGGCTACTTAAATTTCTGTCAAATTTCACTTCTTTTTCTAAGACTTTATATTCTTTTGAATACTTTTTTAAAGTATATTCATTTCTCAATTCGAGTATACCTTCAGTAAAAGTCAATAATATCTTAAAATAGTTACTAAAATTCATTTCTTTATCAATATTGACTACGAGTATATAATTTGGGCTATCCTTTACGAGTTGTTTAGATTTTTCTTTAAATTTTTGAAAACCAATTTTGGTGTTGTTTAAATATAGTTGATTGTTAGTGTATTTTAAATCAATCAGGTTTTCTTGTTCATAGTCATCTTTGTTAAGGTCATTTATAATATGGTGCCTGTTGAAAAATAATCGATTTTTCTGATAAAATGGGATGTTAGGATTCTTGTCAGATGGTATAATTGCATAGGAAATCTTTTTAACACCAACTTTAATGAATTCATTCTTTATGTTTGATAAGTGATACATTTTTATATCATTATCAACATGTAAGCGATGATTAATATAAGGAATTTCTTGCTCAATAAATCTTCCCTGGAAATTATATATCATATGGGCTATGTGACTTAGTTCTATTATTCGTTCATTTTCAATTATTAATGGTTCTGAATTTACAGAACTATTCTTAGCAATATAAACATCATGAACAAGGTTTAAATGTTCATATTTGTGGTAAATATTTGATTTCGGAACATGTATATTGTATTTATAATGTTCATTCTGTTGTAATACTATATGGTCAATATATTTGAAATTTATAATATTAATTTTCGAGATTCCGAAGGATAGTATTACAACACATGCAAATGATAGTAAAATCCATTTGATGCTACGATTTTTGAAAACGAATCTAAAAGAATTCCACACTTGCATAAACAAAATGATTGCAGTTAGATAGAATAAGAACCGATAGTCACGATAAATATCTAAATGATGAGTATCAACTGCAACTAAACCAAACATCAGTCCTATTTCAGCAAACCAATGTATAAAAAACCACGTAGTTAAACGGTGATCATTTATTGTCATATTCCGTTTGTAATTATATTTTCTTTGAAAATAATTTGGGCGATTTAACCAAAAGGTAATTACTACGGATTGGGCGAACAAAACTGCAATAAAAGCAAAAAAGAAATTATAGAAGTTACTTTCATTTTGTGTTAGTATTAATAAATCTGTGTAACCAAAAGTTCCAATGAGAATTCGATAGAACTCTTGAAAGAATTTCAATAAAAAACAAAAGACAACAAAAGAAAAACAAAGCTTCCGATAAACAAATTAAGCTTTGATATTTTATAAAATTCGATTTTATTTCTTAGAAATCCTTTTTTTAGGGTCATTTTTTTATTCGTTGGGATATTGGTGCTAACGTTAAGATATACTCACGTTTCAATGAGTTTTATCGTTTGTTAACACAAAGTACGACAAAAAAACTGATACAGTCAAGTGTTTACCACAGCATGCCCCAAAAAGCTCTTGTCTAATTGCAAACTAATACCAAATTGGAAACAGAAGTCCCGATATAAATTCAAAATATTTTTCTGTTTATCAATCTTTAAATTTCAAGTGAAGAAAAACTAGAAAAGATAAAGAATATGTCGGTAGTTTTGGTTTCAATTTGGTATAAGCTCATTAGTCTGCAAAAGTAGTTGCTTTCAACGCTAGTCTTTCAATGTGTAAACGTCTTGTTATAGAATAAGTTTAAAAAATCAATGATGTTATTCAATATCCAATCTGTAGTGTAATTAGACAAAATCATCAAATTTTCAAATTAACAAATCAATCCATTAACATTTTTTCCGTACTTTGCAACATCAAACAAAATCAAAAATGCGACTAGACTATCAATTGAAATATTTCTTTGAAAAACACGGGTTTAATGTGTTGTCTCGTTTGGCAGATCGTTTAGGAATACGTGCCTCAAATGTACGTTTGTTTTTTGTGTATATTAGTTTTGTTACCGTAGGTTTGTCTTTTGGCGTATATTTAACTTTGGCATTTCTACTCAGGCTTAAAGACATGATTTACACTAAACGTAGCTCAGTTTTCGATTTATAAAATAAAAATTTTAATAAGAATATAATAATGTTAAAATATATAAACATAAAACTCTATAAAGCTTTGGCAATCATGTTGCTAGTTATGCTTATTGGTGTTTTGGGTTATAAGTACATTTCCGATTCTTATTCTTGGATAGATGCTATATACATGACCGTTATCACCACAACAACAGTTGGGTTTGGTGAGGTGCATCCTTCAGGAGATACTGAAAAGTTATTTACCATATTTTTAATTATAACAAGTATTAGTATTTATGGATATGTAGTTTCTGTAGTTTCAGAATTTATAGCAAATGGTCGTTTTTTTGAACAAATAAATAAAAGAAAAATGCAAAAAAGAATTCAAAAGCATAAGAATCACACCATTGTGTGTGGCTTTGGTAGAAATGGGAAACAAGCCGTCGAACGATTGATTTCTTATGATAAAAAATGTATTATTATTGAATCGAGTAAAAAAATAATCGCTGAAATAGAAGCATTAGGCTATACTTATGTTCAAGGAGATGCTACAGATGATAGAGCTTTAGAAAGAGCGAATATTTCAGAAGCTAGTTTTTTAATAACGACCATGCCATCAGATGCAGATAATTTATATGTGGTGTTGTCTGCTCGTCAGATGAATAAGAAAATGACTATAATAAGTCGTGCTTCAATCGATACTTCGTACAGCAAACTAAAAGTTGCAGGAGCAAACAATATTATTATGCCTGATAAAATTGGTGGAAATCATATGGCATCTTTAATTGTAACTCCTGATTTGGTCGAATTTGTAGAACGAATTTCTATCGAAGGAAAAGAAGAAACAAACCTAGAAGAAATTGCTGTAAATAACTTACCCGAAGAATTTATCAATAAAACATTATTAGACCTAAATCTAAGACACAAAACAGGTTGTTTAGTTATTGGTTTTAAGAATGCAGCACATGAATATACGATTAACCCAGATATAACGACTGTACTTGAACCCGATTCGCATTTAATTTTATTAGGAAATCTAGAACAGATGGAAAAATTACACGAAGTTTTTTAGATGGCAGTTAAAGTTGTAGTCATAGGAAGTAATGGTTTATTAGGGCAAACTCTTGTAAACAAACTTTATAATAATAAAGCGTACAAGCTTTATGCAATGGCATCTGGTGAGAATAGGAACTCAAAGGCAACTGAATTGTCGTATTTTGAAATCGATATCACTGATTTTTCATCTATAAAACTGCAACTTAGTTTAATTGCCCCAAATTTTATTATCAATGCGTTAGCCATGACTAATGTCGACGCCTGTGAAGTTGAAAAAAATCATTGTGATGCAATCAATGTTCACTTTGTCAAAGAATTAGCTATTAATTCAAAAGAATTAAGAGCAAGGTTTATTCATATTTCTACTGATTTTATTTTTGATGGTGAAAAAGGAAATTTCTACAACGAAATAGACACACCCAATCCTGTTAATTATTATGGACTTTCTAAATTGAGAGCTGAAAAAGTAGTATGTGAAAATGCAACAGATTTTACCATATTACGCACCATTTTAGTCTATGGAAAAGTGGCGAATATGAAACGAAGTAACCTAGTTTTATGGGTGAAAAAATCCTTAGAAAATAGGGAGTCAATTCGAGTGATAAACGACCAATATCGAATGCCAACCTATGTAGGTAATCTAGCCAATGCATGTATTTTAGCAATTCAAAAAAACGCAACAGGCATTTATCATATATCCGATAAAGAATATCTATCTATCTATGAAATTGCCCAACAAATTGCCGATTTTTATAACTTACCAAAGGAATTAATTCAACCCATTTCAACTCTTGAATTAGGTCAAAAAGCTAAACGCCCACCAAAAACAGGATTTGTGTTGGATAAAGCCCTTAAAGAATTAGGCTACAACCCACTTTCATTTATTGATGGTTTGACGCTTTTTCATGCAAATTTATAACGGTTTTCTAACAAACTGACTATTTTATTTGTCAATGCTGCAATTTTTATAGATATTGCACTTCATAAATTCAAAGCGATATTTACGATGAAAAAATTACTTTTTCTAATTATTTTATTCTTTCAAAACATTATATTATTTGCACAAGAAACTGGTGGTGACATGAGTTTTGACGAACGTATTGAGTCTGGTTTTGCACCCGTTGCAAAGGTGGTTACTGATATAGTGTTTTTCTCAATTCCTATTGTGGGAATGGATGTGCCTATTGTAATTATTATCCTATTATTAGGAGCTTTGTATTTTACACTATACAATAGATTTGCCAATTTTAGATTATTAGGAGTTGCCATAAATGCGGCAAAAGGAAAATATGACGATGTAGATCATCACGGAGCCGATGTGATGGCAGGTGATCCAACACCAGGTGGCGATATTTTTGAAACCATTCAAACAGAAGATGTTATAGGTGAAGTCACCCATTTTCAAGCTTTAACAGCTGCTTTATCAGCTACTGTTGGATTAGGAAATATTGCTGGTGTAGCTGTTGCCATAGCAATTGGTGGTCCAGGTGCCACACTTTGGATGATTTTAGCAGGATTCTTAGGGATGTCTTCTAAATTAGTAGAAGCCACCTTAGGTGTAAAATATAGAGAAGCAGATGAAAACGGAAAAATATATGGTGGCCCTATGTATTATCTTTCCAAAGGTATTAAAGGACATTTCGGTAAATTCTTAGCCATCTTTTTTGCTATTATGGTTATCGGTGGTTCTTTTGGTGGTGGAAATATGTTTCAAGCTAACCAAGCCGCAGCTCAATTTAAACTCTTATTTAATTTGCAATCGGGTTCAGCAGGTTTTTATTTTGGATTGGTTATGGCAGTAATTGTTGGTGCCGTAATTATTGGTGGAATTAAACGAATAGGAAAAGTGACAGAAAGAGTTGTGCCTTTTATGGCGATTATCTATGTAGGAGCAGCCTTAGTTATTATCTTTTTAAATATAACTACTATTCCAGATGCATTTGTTCAAATTTGGAATGGAGCCTTTAATGCAGACTCTGCTTTAGGAGGTTTTATAGGTGTTATGATTGTTGGATTTCAACGTGCCGCATTTTCTAATGAAGCAGGTGTTGGATCTGCCTCTATTGCACATGCAGCTGTAAAAACACGCTTCCCTGCCAGTGAAGGAATCGTCGCTTCTATTGGTCCTTTTGTCGATACAGTTATCATTTGTACAATGACTGCTTTGGTGATTGTTATTATGAATTTAAAAGCCGATTTATTTAGTTATGGTGATGTAATAAATAAAGAAGTATTGCTTAATGCAACAGGAGAACGAATGGGTGGAGTTGACTTGACTTCTTTAGCATTTGATGCAGCCATTCCTAATTTCTCAATTATATTAACTATTGCAGTTATCCTATTTGCTTTCTCAACTATGCTATCTTGGTCATATTATGGACTACAAGGTTGGACGTATTTATTTGGAAGAAGCAAAATATCTGACATTGCTTATAAAGTACTTTTCTTAGTCTTTGTTGTCATAGGATCTTCTGCAAGTTTAGGTTCAGTTATCGACTTTTCTGATGCTATGATTTTTGCAATGGTATTCCCAAATATTATTGGTTTAATATTGCTAGCTCCTCAAGTACGAAAAGAAATAAAACGCTATCTGGTGGCTATTGGTCATACTAAGGAATAGCATGTTTTTATTTATATTTCTGAAAGTAAAAAATGAAAGAAAACATTTCAATTTTACCTCACAAAACAATAATTATGTTTACTTTTGTTGTTTAGAATCATTCTAAATGATATAAATACTTATACATAAATGAACAAACAAGATATTATAAAAATAGTAGAAGCTTTAGTTCCTTCAGGAGAAGAAAAAAGTTTAGGGCAATCAAATTCTGTTAAGAATGTAGAGCTAAATGAAAACCGTGTTTTGGTTGAAATTAACATCGGAAATCCAACCCTTCAAGCCAAGAAAAGAATGGAAGCTGCTGTATCGAAAGCAATCACAGATACTTATGCTAATGCAGAAATAAAAGTGCAAGTAGTTGGACAAATGCCTTTACAAACTGTTAAGATTACACCAGACGACAAACCCTTGCCAAACGTCAAGAATATTATTGCTATCGCTTCTGGAAAAGGAGGCGTTGGAAAATCTACCATTACAGCAAATATTGCAGTAACTTTAGCTAAAATGGGCTTTAGTGTTGGTATTTTAGATGCAGATGTTTATGGGCCGTCTATGCCTATTATGTTTGATGTAGAAAATGAACGTCCGACTTCCTCTACAGTCAATGGAAAACCCATGATTGTGCCTGTAGAAAAATACGGAGTTAAAATTTTGTCTTTGGGCTTTTTTGTAGATCCTAATGATGCAGTAATATGGCGTGGAGCAATGGCAAATAAAGCTTTAAACCAACTTTTATTTGATGCAGATTGGGGAGAATTAGATTTCCTATTAGTTGATCTTCCTCCAGGAACAGGTGATATTCATTTAACTATGGTACAAGCCGTTCCTCTAACAGGTGCAGTTGTAGTAAGTACACCGCAACCCGTTGCTTTGGCTGATGCTAAAAAAGGTGTGGCTATGTTTGCACAAGATAGCATTAATGTTCCCGTATTTGGTATCGTAGAAAACATGAGTTATTTCACACCTGAAGAATTACCAGAAAACAAATACTATATATTCGGAAAAGACGGTGCAAAAAACTTAGCTAAAGATATTGACACTGTGTTTTTAGGAGAAATCCCTTTAGTACAAAGTATCAGAGAAGCTGGTGATGTAGGACATCCTGTCGCTTTACAAGAAAACACACCTTTAGAAGAAGCTTTTACAGAGATTACTAAAAAAATGTTGACACAATTAGTGAAACGTAATAAGGATTTACCACCAACTGAGATTGTACGTATTACTAATACAAGTGGTTGTGCAGCAGATTAATTTTTGATAGATGGATATAAACGAAAAAGTAGAAAGTGTTTTAACTGAAATTCGTCCTTTTTTACAAAGGGATGGCGGAGATATTTCTTTGCTATCTATTCTAGATGGTGTCGTTACTGTTATCTTTACCGGTTTTTGTTCAACTTGCAATAAAAGCAACATGACTTTAACCAGTATTGAAGCAATAGTTATGGAAAAAATTCCAGAGATAAAAAAGGTAGTTGAAGCTTGATGATTATGGTCATCTCGACTCCGCTCGATGACCCAGTTAGTAACAGAAAACTGACAACCGATAATTGATTATCACCTTACAATCCAGTTAACATCAATTAAAGAAACTTGAATAGCACCTTGTCCGAAATCACGATGAGGTGCTTTTTTATAGTTTATTTTTTGCTTTCTTAAAATGTCTTCAATTTCTTTTCTTAAAATACCTTCTCCTTTTCCATGGATAAAAATAATTTGAGTTTGACCTTTGCTAATTGCAAAATTGAGTTCATCTTTAAAAATACTGATTTGATTTAATAGAATTTTATTTTTATCTAAGTAATTGTTAGTATTGTGTAAATCAACAATACTTGATTTTACAATTTTTTGTATTTTTATTGATTTCTCCTCGGTAATAGGCTCTGGAATGTTTGTTTTATCTTTTGAAAGGATCGTATCATAAACAATTAAGGCATCAACATGAATACTACTTTTAAAACCATTATTTTCTTCAATAGTTATTTGTTTTCCATTGATTTCAATTACTTGCCCTTTTATTTTATCATCTAACACAGATACAAAATCTCCTAATTGTATGAGTTGATTATTTTTGTTCTTTATTGTTGTTTGATCTTCTTTATTTTTAAGAATCTTTTCTGAAAACAGACTCGCATTATGAAGCACTAATTCATTTGCTTTATAAGTCCACTCAAAACCATCAGCGTCAAGTATTTGAATGCTGTCTCCATGAATTGATATCACTTCTCCTTTAAGATTTTCATCTAAAACAGAAACAATAGCACCAATATGTAGTTGTTTTTTCAAAGTATGTAAAAGTATTATTTTTTTACTAATTTGAAAATTAGTTGATTTGAAAATTTAAAATACACAAAAAACTTTATACTTTCCACTTTCAACTCAATACCCTACATTTGCCCAAGATGAATTCAGAAAACCTGATAAAAGAAATTAAATACAGTTTTGCCAGAAGTGGCGGAGCTGGAGGACAAAACGTCAATAAAGTAGAGACCAAAGTGATTATTCATTTTAGTATTAGAAATTCGCAAGAATTAAATGAAGAAGAAAAAGAGCTGATACTGAGTAAATTGGCGAATAAGATTAATAAAGAGGAAGAATTGGTTTTAACTTCATCAGCTACTCGTAGTCAATTAAAAAACAAGGAAATTGTTACCAAAAAGTTTGTAAAACTAATACAAGAAGCACTAATTATCCCAAAAAAACGCAAGAAAAAGAAACGTTCAAAAGCCGCCAACTTAAAGCGATTAAAACGTAAAAAAGAACAAGCTGATAAGAAAGAAAGACGTAATTTTAACTACTAACCTGAGTTCGACCTAAGCTTTGTTTACAGTTTGAACGAATTTTTAATCAATTCGAAGTTATATTTTTGAAGGACTAACTAGTTAATTTG
>DQTL01000320.1 GCA_015662775.1 Lutibacter sp. | reverse complement strand
GCAAATCGGACAAATTTGAACCACGTAAAATAGGAGAATATATACTAGACGATGCCATAGAGATCATAGATCAATCTCAAAATGCACTCGGAGGTAGATTTATTTTACTAGATGCCATCAATAAAGAGCAAGTAATCAAATTCTATGAAACTAATGCTTTCTTCCCTATTGAAAATGATCCTACTTCTGAAAGCATTAAGATGATCAAGCCATATTTTGAGTTAGTTTGAAATATGACATAGATGTCAAAGCATCATCCTTAACTTTGTACAACACTTAAAACATATAAGTGATTCGCCTCTTCTTCAAATTACTTATTGCGTAGATAACTGTTCTCTAATAGTATCTTTAATTATGGGTAATAAAAGATTTAAATTATTTTTGTTAGTCTTTAAATTTCCATTATTGGATAATTCAAAAATAGACTTTTTTTCTTTTATACTAAAACTACATTTAATTTTGTCAATAATATATTTTTTTTTGTTTAAAAAAATATCAATATCTTCAAACACATCACATTGATCATTTTTTGCTACTAATTTTACTTTTGTATTTTTAGAGATATGAATATCACTGCATTCAATAGCATGAATCTCAAAATAATCAAACTGAAATTTTAACAATTGAATTAACTTTAATAAGTCTAAATTGAGTGGTTTAATAGTAATATTAAATTTAGACATTGATGCAAAAGTATTTAAAACCTGTTGAATACTTCTTGGAGGATTTATCAACTCTATTCCTAATTGATTATTTTCAAGATTAAATAACGTCTTTTCATAAATAATTCTTTTATAGGTTGTTGACTCATTGGTTAGTGGGTTTTCGATACTTTCTTCTATTTCTTTTTTTGAAATATATGAAGCTCCAAGAAAATCATCCCTACGCTTATGTGAAGTAAACCCATAGTACTTTTCTTCTGTATAGACATCTGAAATTATTGCATCAACAACTGTATTGTATTTTGAATTCCAAGTAACATCAAACCATCTAATTCTATACATAAACTTATTCCTCTCTTGTTTTTATGTCATTGAAAACCTTAAAAGCCGATGTCTCTAAATTTTTTGTATATTTTTCAGATTCTTCTCTAGTTAATGGTCTTCTAGTTGTTGTATGTTTATCTTTTTCTACAAAACGATAAGCCCCTTTAGCAGAAAACACAACTTCCTCTGATTTTTTTGTTAAAGAAAGTCCTGCTTCAAACTCAATGTGATCTCCATTTTTTTTCAATTCTTCAGATTTCCAAACAATAGAAGTAATTGAGTAGCCATCCTCTTTTAATTTTTGATATTCAGGAGTAGCTAGTAATCCCTTGCCTTTAAATGATGCGTTTGTTATCATATTTAAAACATCTTCTTCAGCCTCAGGGTTATCTTCATGGTTTACACTAACCTTTACTACATCCAACAGTTTACAATTGTCTATACTCTTAATTAGATTTGTGAAATACTCAATTTTTTCTTGATGACTCCAACCGTATAAATTTATTTTATCTTCACTTATCCTATTATCAGTTTTCTGCTCTATTCCACTTAAAATACTTTGCATAATATCATCAACTTTATCATTAGATGGCTTACTAATTATACTTGTACCATTATCTTTAGTGATTTCTATTGTACTTTTTCTTCTAATTTTTTGACGTAATCTAGTTTTAGAAAAATCCAATTCATCGTATTCAATTTCTAATACCGCTTTGTCTGGATTATCAGGGTCACTTGTTACTTGAATAGTTGTGTTGCCATCATTAATATCTTTAGAAATAGTTTTTAACTGACTAATATCAATTTCTGTATTAATTTTTGTCACCTTAGATTTTTCTTTTTTATGTGAAGGGGTTACATGATCAATTAAAACATTTAAATCATAATAGTCATAAACCAATGAAGATAAGTATTTAATAATATCTTCTCTAGAGTCCTCAGAAGATAGTAGAATACCTTTATCTCTTGCCAAATCTAACAGTAACGATATTGTCATAGTTCTTTTCGATGACATTAGTGCATCATATATATCTTTTTCAGTGAAGTAAATTCTGGATTCTGTGTGTGGTTTCATTATTCCATTCCTATTTCAATTTCACTAAAATCTTTAACTATGCTTGTTATTGATTCACATTGAATATTATTCAACTTTGTCACAATTTCATCTTTTGCATCAAATTGTATTTTATACTCATCTATTGCACTATTAAAGTTTGTAGTTGCATATTTATCTGCATTAGCAATTCTAACAATAATTTTAGAAGAAAGTGATATTAGTTGGTAGTGAAATAAATAATCTATTAAATATTGAAACTCTTCCTGACTTTCCCCTTTTTTACTATAAAAAACAATAATTCCAAAATCATTACTATCAACTTCTTCAGGATTAATTTTATATTTTATAATTTGCCATGTTGCAAATAACATCTCAATTGTAGCAGATGATTTCCATGGGTTTCTAGTAGGCTTTCGATCTAAAGTAGGATAATAAAAGGTGTAGTCTTTTTTATTGGGTAAGATCTCATCACCACGAAGTACTTTAATATCATTTACGATTGTAATCAAATATTGTATTTTCCGAGGAGAGAATACAAATATTTTGCTACCTACAGCCAGTGGTATTTCTCTTTTTGTTGCTTCTTGTAAAGTTTGTTCAAAATTTTTATCAAAACTATTATCATGGTTATAAACAAATAAAGCACTGATAATATCTGTATTCATTGCTTTAGACTGATAGTTTTTCTGCCATTCTGCACTAAGTTGTGTACATTCACTTGCCATTGCCAATGACTCTAAAGCAGTACGGACAGATGTAGTAGTAATGCTGCCTTTCGCATAACTTTTCAAATCAAAATTTATATTAATATACTTTTGTTCATATGGATCTTCATATCGGAATACTATATCACTGGGATGTGTTATTTTTTTATGTTTATCTTGCTTTACACATGTCCAATTAGTATCCATTGGTCCTACAACATCCCATAAAAATTCTGAAAATATTTCTTTTGAAACTTTTTCTGCCATTATCGCAATATTACTTGTTTCTGCCAAATTATCACCCCTTATGTATATAATAATTAATTACATTACCGTTGAGTCACCCTTAGGTGCGAATAAGTATCAGGACGATTATAGCGGTTATTTACTTGTAAATATCGGATATTATCCTATCCTGTCTTTCAGTTCCGTTTCTAAAGTATT
>DQTL01000134.1 GCA_015662775.1 Lutibacter sp. | reverse complement strand
TTCGTAAAAAGAAATTGAGTATTTACTTTTAAAAGACAGTATATTCTCTATGTTATAAGCTACAAATCTTTTTGTAAACTCTAATATATAAGGCTTTATCTGTCTACTAAATTCAAATGTTATTTTTCTTTCTTCCAACTTATATTCTATCTCATCAAAAAGATTGACATATTTATAGCCTGTAAGCTTATCTGGATAATCTTTGTTTCTGTATTGCGGTATTTCATAAGCCTTTGTTTGTAGTTCCAAGCAGGTATTTCTGATCCTTGTTGTATGCACTTGTTTTTTACCCCATAAATCTTCAATCTCTTTTATTTGTATATTCATTAATCTGAAATCGGTTTCATCTTTAGGATTTAGCTCTTTGATTAGTGTTGCAAATAATTTTGCTTCTGTTTCACTCCAAGTATTCTTCGCAAGGATTAAATCCCTATTCTTTCTTACTATTTTTCTATCGCTCATATTGTTCCTTTAGGAGTTATTTTTTTAATACTCCTAATTGTATCATAAAGAGTATTTAAAAACAACTCCTATTTGCATGACAATAACTCCTATTTGCATGACAATAACTCCTATTTGCATGACAATAACTCCTATTAGCATGACAATAACTCCTATTTCAACTCTGTATCTACTTCTATATAGGGGCTACAGAGTTTCCCTACCCTTTCTACCCTTTCTACTTTTAACCTACACGCTTTTTTTCAAAAGCTATTTTTTTTCTTTTTTTTAATATAAATATCAAGAGAAAATTTACAACTAAAAATAGCAGGATAAAATTCATATCAATTTTACTAGAATGTTCACTTTCCATATGGTTGTTATTTTTATATCGCTACGCTCTTCTGTTTAGTGAAATGAATTTTAATTGCTTCTAAATAGCTCATACTTTGCTCTAAAACCGTTTTTTCTTGTTTTAGTGTGGAAATTATTGTCTTTTGTTTTAAAATCGTTTCTCGTGCTTCTGAGAGTTAATTTTTATATTTTTAATTTTTGACTATTCTTACGGTGCTAACATTGTAATACTCCTAGCCATATATTAATCTCTTCCTAGCCCTTTATCTGCGGTAGCAGTAGAGGTATTAAAAGAAAAGAAAAAACTTAAAAGAAAAACACCCCTAATTCTAGAGATAAAAAAAACTTAAAAGAAAAACACCTCTATGCTAACACTACTTGGGAATTTTTGCGATTTTTTGCTTCTAAATAGCTCATACTAAGATAAGAAATATCTAATTCAATATATAATATAATTCATATAAAAGCAAGATGACTAAACGACCTACGGTCTTATTAGTATCTTGTTAGTGGGCTATCGCCCCTAAAACCCCATTTCACTTTTAAAAAGTGAAGTCAAAGGAAAATTATTTTGAGTACTACTAAAAATAAATCAGTAAGAAAAAGTTTAAAAATTACAGTTGAAGAAAATAATATATTACTAACCGAACTTAAAAAACATAATTTGACTTTCAGTAATTTCGCAAGAGCTAAGATATTAAATCAAAAAATCAAATCAAAAATTACAAATGATTTAATTTATGAAGTTTCAAAAATTGGAAATAATCTAAACCAAATATCAAAATATGTAAATACTGAAAAATCGTTAGATTTTCAAGTATTAGAAAAATTGATCGAAATTGAAAAACACCTTGAGAGTTTAAGAAAAAATGCTAATTAAATATTTTTCAAGTGGAGCTAGTTCAAGCGGAGCAGTTGAATATATAGAAAAAAATGAAACGGCAAAAACTCTAAAAGGGAATAATAATTTAACCAGGGATTTAATCAAAAATAATACGAACAAATTAAAATATCGTTCGGGGGTGATAAGCTTTGGAAGTGATAGACCAAGTAAGAAAGATGTTATGGAAATTATCGAACTCTTTGAAAAATCAACATTTGCAGGATTAGACAAAGACCAATATAATAGCTTATGGGTAGAACATAATGATAAGGATAATTATCACATTCATTTTGTGCTGCCAAGACTTGAGCTATCTACAATGAAAGCATTTAACCCACATTATCACAAGGCAGACCAAAAAAGATTAATGAAATTGCAAGACTACATAAACAGCAAATATCATCTAATCAATCCATTTGAAGCAGACAGAAGACAAACTAATTTAAGTGCAGATATTAGAGATAATATGAAAGACAAAGAAATAAAAGAGATGATATATAAGCATATCGATACAGCCTTTACAGATGGAATTATTGAAAATAGAAATGATGTAATCAAGGTATTACAGGATAGTAATTTTATAGTAAAAAAAAGCAAGAATTTCTTAGGTATTAAAAAAACAAATGGCAAGCACATACGATTAAAAGGAGTATATTACAATGAAAATTTCACAAGCAGAGCAGAACTTGCAGAAGAACTTGCAGAAACGGAACGAAAACATAGAGCGGATACACACGGAGAGCTTGTCAAAGCTAGAGAAGCACTTGACAGACTCATTCAATTCAAGGCTAATAAAATTAGCAAACAATACCCAAAAAAATGTAAAAAAATTACAATTGATGTTATTAGCTCTATTGATATTCAATCTAATACAAGTAAACTATATGCAGATACTAAGCAAGATAACCACTTGGAGCGACAACGAACTGGTGTGGATACCAAAAGCAATGATAAGCAAAGAAAAGAACGGGGTATACATATACACAAAGACCACCGACACACTGAGCAACGAAGACCAGACCCACACATTCATCAAAGTGGAATCGAAGAAATAAGAAACAAAGAGGGTGTTATTGTAGATTATAATATACATGACAAAAACATTATAAAAGAACTGAAAAAAATGGGGTTTAAAGATGACAGCACTAGAACAACAATTACAAGAAGCATTAAAAGTAGCAGAACAGAAACACAAAAACTTAATGAGGAACTTAAAAGAGCTAGAGAGCGAATACACGAGCAGTATATCAACGATAGCAGAGAGTTACAAAGAAGTAATGAAAGAACAGCAGAGCGTACACATACAGCAATTGAACAGTATCACGAAAGAGCAAAAGTTGCACAATCAGAGAATGAACGAGAAGTTGAAAACAATATCATCTCAAAATTTAACTTTGAATTCTCAATTGGAGAGCTTACAAGGCGATTTAAGAAATTTGGAACTAAAGTTATAGACAAGATAAAAGAAACGCTTAGAAGTAGCAGAGAAGAAAGAGAAGCTACTCCGAGAAGAAAGAGAAGTTCTAGGAGCTTTGGTATGTCTATGTAAGATATTACAACTTGCCGTTCTCATCTTTGTATCTATCAATGGTTAACAATTTTAACATTTATAATCTCTTATTAATTTTTTTAATTTTTTTAAGTCGTATATTTTACCGCTTTGTCCGTTTGTATATGTTGCAACATAAAAGTCTGTCATTGGCGTTAATACTTGTATTTCTACTATCTGACCATCTAGTAAAAATGGTTTATTGAGATATTGTGAATGTTCACTTTTCAATTCGTCGTCGCCGAAAAATGTCTTTTCTCTTTCTGCTTTTGCTAAATTTTTAC
>DQTL01000111.1 GCA_015662775.1 Lutibacter sp. | reverse complement strand
CCTTAAATCCGCAAGTGTTTTCGTGATGAAAACGTCAAATGCTTATTAGTAAAGGTAAGCACAGTTTTGAGACTCGGAATCATAGCACCAGTTATGGTGAGAATCGAAAAACGAGCATTGCCTTTAATGATGGGCAGTTGACGTTTGCAATAGAAATACACTTGCGGATTTAAGGTACTAGTAAGATTAAAAAAAGCCGTTTTGATATACTATCAAAACGGCTTTTTTTATCTTGAAAAACAAGGATTAATCATCTAATGAACTCAGATAACGTTCGGCATCTAATGCTGCCATACAACCAGAACCAGCAGCTGTTACCGCTTGTCTGTATTCATGATCTTGTACATCACCACAAGCAAAAACACCTGGTAGGTTTGTTTTAGATGATTTACCTTTAGTAATTAAATACTTGGTATCATCCATATCTAATTGTCCAGTAAAAAGAGCTGTATTAGGTTTGTGACCAATAGCTATAAAAACTCCAGTAACATCTATTTCATGTTTTTCTTTAGTTTGGTTATTTACCACTCTAACTCCTATTACTACTTCATCACCAAATGCTTTTTTCTCACCTAAAACTTCGTCTAATTCTGTGTTAAATAAAACTTTGATGTTTTTTGTATTCATCACTCTGTTTTGCATGGCTTTAGAGGCACGCATTTCATCACGTCTTACTAACATAGTTACATTTCTACAAATTTTTGCTAAATAAGTAGCTTCTTCCGCAGCAGTATCTCCAGCTCCAACGACAATAATGTCTTCTCCTTTATAAAAGAAACCATCACAAGTTGCACAGGCAGAAACGCCTCCACCTTTTAAGCGTTCTTCACTTTCTAATCCTAGGTAGCTTGCACTTGCTCCAGTAGCAATTATTACAGTTTCTGCTTCAATTTGTTTTTCACCATCAACTTCTATTTTGTGGATGCCGCCAACTTCTTTACTCAAATCTACTTTGGTGACAATTCCAAAACGAACCTCGGTGTCAAATCGTTCGGCTTGTGCTTTTAAATCTTCCATCATTTTAGTTCCATCAACACCTTCTGGGTAACCAGGGAAGTTATCTACTTCGGTTGTCGTTGTCAATTGACCACCAGCTTCTAAGCCTGTGTACATGATTGGTTTCAAATCTGCACGTGCTGCATATATAGCTGCTGTATAACCTGCAGGACCCGAACCTATTATTAAACATTTAATTCTTTCTACTGTATCTGACATAATTATTAATTTTTTTAATTCGTAAATGCTTTAGCTTTACTATTTAAGTTCCAATTCAGTCGCAAAAATAAGATATTTCATACAACTATTATTTAGATTTTAATATTTTGCAAAAATGCGACTATCAGTTTTATCTATTTGTAACTTTTGTGCCTTATTAATGATGCTGTTTGTGTATTTTTGCGTTCTTAATTTACAACAAACCAATTACACAAATTAACGAATAAACAAATCAACAATACAATGGCATACGATTTTGGTTTTTTAAATACGATGGAAGAATTTGATACGGCATTAAAAGAACATGATGCAGTTTTTGTTTATTTTAACTCTAGCTCTTGTAATGTTGGCGAAGCTTTGGCACCCAAAGTGATGAAACTTATTGATGATAAATTTCCAAAAATGAAATTCTTTTATGTAGATCGAGAAATGAGCCCAGATGTTGCTGCTCATTATTCTGTTTTTGTTGAACCCACTATTCTTACTTTTTTTGTTGGAAAAGAAACACTACGTAAAAGCCGTCATTTTAGCATGGACGAATTAGAAACTGCCATGACAAGACCCTACTCAATTATTTTTGAATAAAAATTCTTACAAGAACAAATCCTCCCTTGAAAATACAAAGAAGGATTTGACCATTGATTAATTAATTCACTGTATTCACTAATTACTTTTTAGCTGAATTAAAAAATTTAGGAGTAAAGATAACCATAGTGTAGAAGAAATAATTACTTCCTTTGTCTGCTACGGCTATACCTTTCATTTTATTAAAATCGTCAGATGGTGCTCCGTAAGAGAAACCATTCATCCATTTTATGTCTTTATTGATTTTACGAATGTATGTGAAATCAACAGTACTAGCTAGTGCAGACCCATAATACCCACCATCTCCATTAGCTACATTAGTTGCCAATGAAACATTGTTATATGCAAATTTCAACATATCTTTTTTGTTTAACTTATAGTTTACATTTAAACCAATGGTCATTAATCCACCTCCTTTTGAACTTCCAGGTACAACAAACCAATCTAAATAACCTTCATAGTAAGGATGTCTTGCACCACCAAGTAAATTATACGTGTGAATTTCATCGTTATAATCTGTGTCTGTATTTTTAGCATCATGACCTGATAATCTTTCGAAAAAACCTGCAACTTCTAATTTTTTCTCTAAGGCTCTGTATCCTATTTTAGCGGTTAACATATTAGCATTAATTTTCTTACCAGCTATATTGCTACCATTTTGTAGAAATGCGTTTGCAACACCAAATAAACCATCAGTTCCTTTTTTTGTAGCATTATAATTAAGGTGGATACCTTCAGTATTAGTCATATACAATACAGCAGGATTTGTTTCTTTTTGGAAACCAGAAGTAATAGCTAATAACGAAACAAACATTTTTTTATAACTTTTCTTAACATAAATAAAGCTTTGTGTTTGTATTGGATTAACAGTTCCAAAATAATCTACTCCACTTGAGTAATCATTACCAAGTAAATCTTGTTTAGTACTATTATACGAAGCACTTACATCAAAACGCCATCCCGTTTCTTTGTTTTTGTATGTGTAAGTTGCTGCGTCATAAGTCATACCTGTATCCCACCAGTTTCTCCAAGAAATGTGTCTTTGATCGTCATATTTCATTTCTTGACGTCCTAGTTTTAAACCAGCATTTGTAAATTTAAAATTAACCCATGCTTCGTAGATGTCCATATTATTAAATGATTTTCCAGCTACACCTGTTACATTTACGTTGTTTGCATCACCCCAAGTTCTTACATCTTGCATAGATAAAAGTGTGCTGTACTTTTCAGTATTGTAACGTAGGTTTAATCGAGTACGTTGCCCTATATGTATAGCAGCATCCACATCTTTTTTTACAGGTTTTTTATAACCATTTAGTACTTGTCCTCTAAGACGATACTGAGCATCGATTTTGAACTGTGCATTCATATTGGTTGCTACTGCAAATAATAGAATTACTATTGCTAATTGTTTGATATTCATTTTTTATTTATTTAGTTGCCGTACCTTCTGGTAGACAGGTTTGTGAAAATGTGATATTTGTTATTTTCTTAGGTATTAATTAACTAATTCAGTTTCTTTTACCAAATCATAACCCTCAATTTTTTTAGCTGAGAATGGATACCATTTTTTTCCTTTTTCTTTTAAAACACCATTCATAAAACTATTAGCACCATAAGCCAATGCTTTTGCATCATAACCTAATACTTGTAAGTAGGCTGTTACAAAACCAGCATGTTGTCCTGTATAACAGTATGTTACAATTTCTTTGTTAGTTGGTAAAGTAGCTAATTCAGTTGCAGTACCTAAAGATTTTTTAGGAGTATATTGAATAGCACCTGGTACATGACCCATGTTGTATTTTTCTTCTGGCCAGTAGTTTACGGTATAATAATTAGTAGGATTTTCAAATAATTTAGGAGCTTTAACTAATAAAGATTTGTAAGGGATTGCTAAAGCTATTTTGGCACGTTCTTCCAATATATTGATTCCTTTAGTTTTTCCAGTATTTAATACAGGGTAAGCCCCTTTGTTTGCTTTTTTATTTGCAGTCATCTCTAATTTATCTGCATAATCATTGCTTATGTTTTTTGACCATTTAGTTTTTGCTAAATCTTTGTCCCATGAACTCATACCATATTTCATGGCATACACATTGTCATAACCTAAGAGTCTCATAATACCGGTTGTATAACTTGCATGTTGACCTGAATAGCAAACAAAGGCTATTTTTTCATAGTCTCTTGGAGATAAGGTGTTTTCAAAGTAATTAAACATGTCTTTTGAAAGAACATTAACAGCATTTTCTATATGTCCTGCAGCATAATCTTCATTTTTACGAAGGTCGATGATTTTATATTTAGGATTTCCTCTGTTTTCAAAAACCTCTTTAGTTTTAATCATTGCTGGGACAGATGCACTGTTTATAAAGTCTCCATTGCTTTCAAGATAAGTCGCTAGTACTTTAAACTCGTCTACGGCTACTTTTTCAACAGCAGTTGCTTTAATTCCTGTTTTTTTATTCTCTCTACATCCTACTAATAAAAGTGAGGCTATAAGGAATAAACTGATAAATTGAAACGATAATTTTCTCATAATATTAATTGTTTAGTGAATTATTTTATTAAATTCTGAACAAAAATATTTGAGTTTACTATTATTAACAATGACATACGTCATACTTCTGTCATTAAATGTATCAAAACACACTTTAAGCTAATGTGATGTTTTTCTCTATCACCTGAGTTACATAGGTTTGTAGAGGAATAAATCTGTTTTATTGATTGTCAAATTTGTTTTAAAATTGATATATATCAATATCTTATTTTAGATTATTGCATTAAACTGATAAAATATCAGATTAAAAGCAAACTTTCTTTTTCAATAACATCTTTAGCTATATAAAATCAAGTGATGAAAAAAATTCTAATTCTTACATTTCTATTCTCTTTACAGTCTTGTTTCTTGTTTTGGGAACATGAAGAAAACTATTCAGAATACGAACCTGTATATATGGAACGCACCAACTTTGAAACATCAATTTCTCTTCAAAATACTAGAACCATAGAAAATGCAGGAAAAATCTATGTATATAATAACTACCTATTTATTAATGAGAAAAATTTGGGGTTTCATGTTTTCAATAACCAAAATCCTGAAAATCCTATAGCAATTAAATACATTACTTCCCCAGGAGCTACAGATATGGCAATTAAAAACAATGTTGTTTTCATTAATCAAGCCACCGATTTAGTAGCAATAGAATTAGGCACTACCATACAATCACTAAACGTCACCAAACGAATAGAAAATATATTTCCTGAAATGTTATCACCTGATGGTTTCTATTTTAACACACCCGAAGGAAAAGTAATCGTTAATTGGAAAAAAAAGAAATAAATATGAAAAAGATACTACTATTTTTTGTCCTTATTCTGATCATTTTCAGTTGTTTTAAAAATGATAGCTCTAGTAATGAATCGTATGATAATATAGGAAAAGGAGGTTCTATGGCACGATTTACAATTCTTAATAATTACCTTTATACCGTAGATGACGGTTCTTTAAATGTTTTTTCAATTGTAGAAAACAACAAACCCGTTTTTTTAAACAAAGTTTATATAGGTTTTCAAATAGAAACACTATTTGCTTATGACAATAATCTTTTTATTGGATCGCAATCAGGTATGTTTATTTATAGTCTTGACAACCCAGAAATCCCTATCCAAGAATCTTCTGTAGAACACTTTACGGCTTGTGACCCTGTAGTTACTGATGGAATTACTGCTTATGTAACCTTACATTCAGAATCTACTTGTGGCAATGACCTAAATGTATTGGAAATATATAATGTAACGGATATTCAAAATCCTGCATTATTACAAACCCGTAATATGATTAGTCCAAAAGGATTGGGCTTGTATAATGATTACTTAATCGTTTGTGATGATGAAGTCAAAATATTTGATGTTTCAGAACCAAATGCGATGACTTTTGTAAAAAGCATAGATATTCAAGGTTTTGATGTAATAATTCAAAATAATCACCTAATTGTAGTTGGTGAAAATGGCTTGTACCAATATAGTTTAGATAATAATGATATTGAAAATCTCACGTATTTAAGCACAATTGATTATTAATTAATTCTTTTGCCTTATGAAAGGCAACCCAAAAAAGAAGAAGTCGAGGCCTTGATTCATAAGATTATTATTTCATGAATTACTGTTTTTTTTTAATTACTTTTACCAGACTAATTAATACTAAATTATGTCAAAAATAAAGGTAAAAATAGAACAGCTTCGTAAAGATCTACGTAATCACAATCATAATTATTATGTGTTGGATACGCCAAGCATTTCTGATTATGATTTTGATATACTTCTAAAAGAATTAGAAACATTAGAAGCTGATAATCCAGAGTTTTATGATGCTAATTCTCCAACACAAAGAGTAGGAGGAACGGTAACCAAAGATTTTAATACAGTTACCCATAAAAATAGAATGTATTCCTTGGCAAATTCCTACTCAAAAGAAGATTTGCTAGATTGGGAAAACAGAGTAAAAAAAATAGTAGGCGTTGAGCAGATTGAATACACATGCGAACTCAAATATGACGGTGCATCAATCAACCTTTCTTACCAAAATGGGAAATTAGTCAATGCCGTAACACGAGGTGATGGTTTTCAAGGAGATGAAGTCACGGCAAATATTAAAACGATAAGTTCAATTCCACTTGTTTTACAAGAAAATTTATTAGATAATTTCGAAATAAGAGGAGAAATCATTTTGCCTTTAAAAGGCTTTCATAAAATGAATGAAGATAGAGAAGAAGCAGGATTAGAACTTTACAGAAACCCAAGAAATACAGCAAGTGGTAGTTTAAAATTACAAGATAGTTCCCTAGTAGCCGAACGTCCATTAGATTGTTTGTTATACCAAGTAGTTGGGGAATCTAAATTTGAAACCCATGCCAAAACATTGGAACAAGCCAGAAAAGCTGGTTTTAAAGTGCCAATAGATTTACGAGTTTGCCAATCAATAGATGAAGTGTTTGAGTTTATTGAGTATTGGGACACGGAAAGACACAATCTAGACTACGAAACAGATGGTGTCGTTATAAAAGTGAACTCTTTACACTATCAAGAAGAATTAGGTTATACCGCTAAAGCTCCACGTTGGGCGATTGCCTATAAATTCAAAACCGAACAAGCCATTTCAAAACTAGTAAGTATAGATTATCAAGTCGGTAGAACAGGAGCAATTACACCAGTTGCCAATTTAAAACCTGTACAATTAGCTGGAACAACAGTGAAGAGAGCTTCTATCCACAATGCAGATCAAATTGCAAAGCTAGATTTACGAATAAACGATACCATATTTGTAGAAAAAGGAGGCGAAATTATACCCAAAATTGTAGGAGTTGATTTAGAGAAACGCCCACAAGATTCAAAACCTGTGGAATACATAACTCATTGCCCTGATTGTAAGACAAAGTTAGAAAGAAAAGAAGGCGATGCCAAACATTATTGTCCGAATGTTTATGGTTGTCCTACCCAAAATAAAGAACGTATTCAACATTTTATCAGTCGAAAAGCCATGAATATAGATGGGTTAGGAGCTGAGACTATTGAGTTGCTTTATGATGCTAACTTGATTCAAAATTATGCCGATTTATACGATTTACGAGCAGAGCAAATTATTCCATTAGAAAGAATGGCAGAAAAGTCAGCACAAAATATTGTCGCTGGAATACAAGCCTCTAAAAAGATTCCTTTTGAAAAAGTATTATACGGTTTGGGAATACGCTATGTCGGAGAAACAGTAGCAAAGAAATTAGCACGTCATTTTAAATCAATAGATAAATTAATGACTGCCAGTTTAGAAACTTTAGTTTCCGTAGATGAAATAGGAGAAAGAATTGCACAAAGCATTCTAGATTTCTCCAATGATTTACTAAACATGCAATTGGTAGAAAGCTTAAAACAATATGGAGTTCAATTAGAGATTGATGAATCGCAATCTACAACCCAATCCGCTATTTTACAAGGGAAAAAATTAGTTGTCTCCGGTGTCTTTACCAAGTTTTCAAGAAACGAACTCAAACAATCTATTGAAGATAATGGAGGTAAAGTAAGTAGTTCTATTTCTTCAAAAACAGATTATTTAATTGCAGGTGACAAAATGGGACCAGCTAAACGCACTAAAGCAGAGAAACTAGAGATTAAGATTATTTCTGAGGATGAATATATTTTGCTGATTGCTGGGTGATTATGGATTTAGAGAATACACTAGATATAGTAAACAGGTTGCGTGTAATGGTAAAATAACAATACAAATGAATAAAGTTGAAGCTGAAAAATTATTAAATGATATTTTAAATGATTAGAGAAAACAGGATTATTTAACGTTGAAATCTTTAATTGAAATAGAAATATCAACAGGAGAAATTAATGGCGAATGTAGTAGGAAATATCAATATGAGATCCAAGTATTTTGGGATGATAAAAAAATGGAAACCTTAGGTCGAACTCAGGTTTATAAATGTCCTAACTTCCAAGTTTATGCTAACTTATTTCTAACCCTTCAAGGGTTTTGTGTTATGAAAAACAATTCTTCAACAATAAACCACTCCGCAAAAAGTCACTAAAGTTATGTTAACCCCAAGTTGATTAAGCAGGAGCCACCAACTGCATCAATATAGTTGTAACAATAGCACCAATCGTACCTACAGCATAACCAAACACTGCTAATAAAACACCAACAGTCGCTAAAGAAGGGTGAAAAGCAGCAGCTACAATAGGAGCAGAGGCAGCACCACCAACATTCGCTTGACTTCCAACCGCTAAGAAGAAGTAAGGAGCTTTAATGAGTTTGGCAACAATTATTAATAAAACAGCATGAACAGTCATCCAAACGAGACCAATTACAATCAAACCTAAATTATCAAAAATTAGTGTTAAGTCCATTTTCATTCCAATAGAAGCGACTAATATGTATATAAAAACACTTCCAAATTTACTAGCACCAGCACCTTCATAATTTCTGGCTTTTGTATTCGATAAGATAATGGCAATAATAGTAGCCAAACTAATCATCCAAAAGAATTTAGAACCTAAAAAAGTAAACATATTCCTATAGGTATTTGACTCTATATTTGCTACAAAGTCAGTAAAAAAGGCACTTAAATAACCGCCAGCAAAGTGAGCAATTCCAACAGTTCCAAAGGCAATTGCTCCTAAGATCATCAAATCTGTAAGTGATGGATTTCTTTCCACTTCATTAGAAAACTGGGTTACTTTATCTTTTAATTTTTCAATGGCAGAAGTATCGGAACCCAACCATTTATCTATCTTTTTAGAACGTCCTATACCTATGAGTAATAAGGCCATCCATATATTGGCAACGACAATATCAACGAATACCATTCCACCATATAATTTTTGATTGTAACCGTAAATCTCTAACATAGCTGTTTGGTTGGCTCCACCACCAATCCAACTTCCTGCTAAGGTCGCTAAACCACGCCATACAGCATCTGGTCCTGCTCCGCCAACGGTTTCAGGTGAAACCATAGAAATTAAAAACACGGCAATCGGACCACCAATTATAATACCTACTGTACCTGTAAAAAACATGATTAAGGCTTTCGGACCTAGATTAAAAACAGCTTTTAAATCAATACTCAAAGTCATCAAAACCAAAGCTGCTGGTAATAAATAACGACTCGAAACATAATACAAACTAGTATGATGTGTTATGGTTTTTCCAGCTTCATCTATTGTTTCCCATTCAGGAGAAATTAAACCAACGGTTGTTAACATGGCAGGGAGCATATACGCCATAAATAGTGCGGGGACAATTTTATAAAATTTGGGCCAAAAACCTTTTTTTAATGAAGAAGTGTAAAAAATAATTCCTAAAGAAAGCATCAACAAACCAAAGACTATCGTGTCATTGGTGAAAAAAGGTATTTTATGTTCCATGTGTGTAAAATTAATTGACCGCTAAAATAGGAAATTCAAAAGAAATGCAAGAGGCTATTCAATATCTTTTAGTAATTTCGTCGAATCGATTATAATACAAACCTACCTTGACAGAGTTTCAAACTCTGTCAGGGTTGATAAATAAATATATTTATAACAATCAGCTTAGCGTCTTGGCGACTTTGCGAGAAACAAAACTCATGAAAAACCTATATTATCTACTATTAATCAGTATTTTAACATTAGCATCTTGTAAAACCCAACAAATAACAACACCTCAAGATCAGCAAAGTAAGCTTGACATTACTCAAATGCAAGGTGGTATGTGGGTGCCTTCAGAATTAGAAGGTATGAACGAAACAGAAATGCGTATTTTAGGAAGCAATATGTCTGCTTCTGATATTTATGATACCACAAAACCAAGTTTAAAAGATGCTGTAGTGCATTTTAATGGAGGTTGTACGGCAGAAATCATTTCCGATCAAGGTTTACTTTTAACCAATCATCATTGTGGTTATGGAGCCATTCAATCCCATTCAAGTACTGAAAATGATTATTTAAAAGATGGGTATTGGGCAGAAAACAAAAGTGGCGAATTACCGAATCCTGGTATGACGGTGACTTTTGTAGTACGTATGGATAATGTAACAAATCAAATGTTTCAAGGTACAAAAGGTGTTACAAATGCTGATTTAGAAAAAATTCTAAATAAAAATAGAGAAGCCTTAAAAAAGACAATTACAATAGAAAGAGATCAAAAAGTAACGGTAAAATCATTTAGTAATGGCAATCAGTTTTATTTAATAGTGACAGAAAATTTTAAAGATATTCGTTTCGTTGGAGCTCCACCATCATCAATAGGTAAATTTGGTGCAGATACAGATAACTGGATGTGGCCAAGACACTCTGGAGATTTTTCTTTATTCCGCATATATGCAGATAAAAACAACAATCCTGCTGAATATAGTAAGGATAATGTCCCTTACAAACCCAAACATTTCTTACCTATATCGTTAGATGGTGTAGAAACTGGTGATTTTACGCTTGTTTTTGGTTTCCCAGGAAGAACGGATGAATATCTACCAGCAGTGGCGATTAACCAAATAGTTCACAAATTAAATCCTGAAAAGATTGCAATTCGTGAAACTTCATTAGCAATTATGGATAAATATATGCGTAAAGATGAAAAGATAAAATTACAATATGCTTCAAAATTTGCAGGTATTGCTAATTATTGGAAAAAATGGATAGGCGAAAGTCAAGGTCTAATTCAATCAAAAGCAGTCGAAAAGAAAAGAGCTTTAGAAACAGAATTTCAAACGATAGTTAAAGAAAAAGGATTGACTCAGTACAATACTATATTTTCAGATTTCAATAAACTGTATGAAGAATATGGTGAAGCAGCACAAGCAAGAGATTACTGGGTAGAAGTTGTATATAGAAATGTAGAATTGCTAAACCTTACTTTTAGGTTATATCAATTAGAACAGACTTATAAGAACAAAGGTGAAAAAGCTTTTGCAAAAGCAAGAGATGAGTTTGTCAAAGGAAAAGAAGGTTTTTATAAAAATTTCAATGCTAAGTTAGACCAAGAAGTATTTGCAAAACTCATGTATATGTATGATGCAAGATATCCAAAAACACGTATTTCTGAAGAATATCGTGTTAAACTATGGAACGAAAGTGCCGAAAAAGCTTATGCAAATACAAAGCTAACTTCTTATGATGGTTTAAAAAGAGTCTTAAAAGGAACAGGAAAACAAGTTTTTGAAAACTTAAATAAAGATAAAGCCTATCAAATAGGAAGTGCGTATTCTGAAAAATTCTTTAAAGAATTAAATCCTAATTTCTACGCAGTTAAAGATAAATTAGATGTGGTTCAAAAATTATATAGCAAAGCCTTACAAGAAGTATTTCCTAATAAAAGGTTTTTTCCAGATGCCAACTCAACGCTACGTGTAACTTACGGTCAAGTAAAAGGCTATTCACCTAAAGATGGAATGGAGTACTTGCCAGTTTCTTATTTAGATGGAATTATAGAAAAGTATGTGCCAGGAGATTACGAATTTGATGTGAGTCAAAAGTTACAAGATTTATATGCAACCAAAGATTACGGACAATACCATTACAATGGTAAAATACCAGTAAACTTTATAGGAACTAACCATACTACAGGAGGAAATTCAGGAAGTCCAGTTTTAGATGCCCATGGTAATTTAATTGGCTTAAATTTCGACCGTGTTTGGGAAGGAACTATGAGTGATTATAACTACGATGCCAATATCTGTAGAAATATTATGGTAGATGCACGATATATTCTGTTCATAATTGACAAATATGCAGGTGCTTCGCATTTAATTGACGAAATGAAATTGGTACATCCTAAAAAATAATTGTAAGAATTGTAGTTTCTTCTATGTAAGTATATTTTTTGTTTATTTGTTCTGGTTTTAATAGAATCCTCTACAGTAAGGCATTTTATAAACACAGTCTATTCATAATTGTATTTACACTTATTATGAAGAAAGCACGACTAAAACTTTTCTACTGTCATTACGAAGGAGGCACGACTGAAGTAATCTGTTACTTATTTAACTCAGAATTCAAATAATAGGTTTTTATTGAGAACAATCCAAACCATACATTTCATTAAACATAATTATGATATTAAAACAACGTTTAAACGTATTACTACTCCTTCTTTTAACAGTAATTATTCATTCCTGTAAAAACGAAAGTCTAAAGGAAATAAAGCAAGAATATCCAGGAGAATGGATGTACAACCAAAGAGCTTACCCTAATAATGTTATCAATAAGAAAGCAATTTCTCAAGCCATTCAACAAACAAGAGAAGCCAAATCACAAAAAGGAACAAACTTAGGAAGTTGGGAATTAAAAGGGCCAATTAATATTGGAGGTCGAGTAACGGACATTGCCATCTCACCTGATAATGACAACCATTTCTATATTTCAACAGCGGTAGGAGGCGTTTTTAAAACAACTGATAAAGGTTTAAATTGGACACCCATTTTTGATAATATTGGTAGACCTTCCATAGGGAATATTGAAATTGCACCCAATGATTCGCAACGTATTTACATCGGCACAGGCGAAGCAAATGGTTCTGCAACATCAGGAGCCAATTTTGGTGATGGAATGTATAGATCAGATGATGCTGGTGCTACATGGTCACATATTGGTTTAGAAGATTCACAATATATTGGTAGAATAGTAGTTGACCCAAATGATAAAGATCGTGTTTTTGCAGCCGCCGCAGGAGTTTTATATGGAAAAAATGAAGAAAGAGGTTTATACAGAACCTATGATGGTGGTGCTAATTGGGATAAAGTTTTATATATAAGTGATTCCACAGCGGTGATCGATGTAGCGATGAATCCTGTAAACGCGAATATCCTTTTTGCAGCAACTTGGGAAAGAATTCGTTATCCTTGGCAAAGAAGCTATGGAGGTGTAACTTCTGGAGTTCATAGATCTATAGATGGAGGAGATACATGGTTAAAACTCACAAATGGTTTACCAATTAGTGATACAGAAACTGGTCGAATAGGCTTGGCTATTTCTGAATCAAATCCTTCTACCATTTATGCTTCTTATACGACAAATGCTATAACCAATGTCTTTGAAGGTTTGTATAAATCTACCGATAATGGAGACTCGTGGACTGAAATTACAGGAGGAAATATTAGTGATGTAAATGCCAGTTTTGGCTGGTATTTTGGGAATGTTAGAGTACATCCAAACGATCCAAACGAGGTTTATGTATTAGGACAACAATTATACAGGACTACAAATGGAGGTTTTAGTTGGTTAGGTGAGTATTCAATGCATGTAGATCATCACAGTATGGAATATTCTAGAAATAATACTGATTTTATATTAGCAGGAAATGACGGAGGAGTCTATTTATCAGAAAATGGAGGAACTAATTGGAATCATTTTAATAATTTACCAATTACACAGTTTTATAATATTGAAGTAGATGAACAGAATCCCGATAGATTGTATGGAGGAACACAAGATAATAATACCCAAAGAACAACAACAGGAAGTAATAACGATTGGCACTCTATTCTAGGAGGTGATGGTTTTCAAGTAAATGTAGATAAAAATAACAGTAATAATGTCTATGCAGAATACCAATGGGGTAATCTTTTTAGATCAACAGATGGAGGAAATTCTATGGATTGGGCTATCGATGGAATTAATTCCGATGATAGAAACAACTGGAATACTCCAGTAGAAATATCACCATTTAATACGGATGTTTTGTATTATGGAAGTAACAAACTATACCAATCAACTAATAAAGCAGTTTCTTGGAATGTGATAAGTGATGATCTAACAAGTGGATTGCATCCAAGTGGGTCTACAGCTTATGGAACACTAACTTGCATCGCACCTTCTTACAATAACCTCGATGTAGTTTATACAGGAAGTGATGATGGAAATGTCTCAGTAACTTTCGATGCAGGAAATAATTGGCAATCTATAGATGATGATTTGCCAAATAGATTTGTGTCGCAAATTGTCATTCATCCCAATGATGATCAAGTTGCCTACATAACATTTTCAGGATACAGATCGGTCGATTATACACCTTATATATATAAGACAGTTGATGCTGGTGCAAATTGGACTGATATTACAGGAAATTTACCAAGTGTTCCAGTAAACGATATCATTATTTCTACTTCTGACAACAGACTTTATATAGCTACAGATACTTCGGTTTGGTTTAGTGTCGATGATGGTACAAGTTGGGATATTGTTGGAGACAATTTACCAATAGGAATCGTGTCAGATATAAAAATTCACCAACCCACCAATACCCTTTATGCTGGTACTTTTGGAAGATCCATGTTCAGTATTGATTTGAATACGATTGTTTCTACTTCAGAAAAGGAATATTTAGAAAGTGCTATAAAAGTGTACCCTAATCCTATACAAAATGATTTTACAATTGCTTTAAATTTAGAAAATACGGAACAAGCATCTATCATACTAACTGATATTCAAGGAAAAGTAGTTACTCAGTTGTATGACGGAAAAATACTAGCGGGAGAACAAATAATTCCTCTTCAAATTCAAGATATAAAAGCAGGTATTTATTTTATTAGAATTCAAACCAAAAACAATAGATTTGTAGAAAAGGTGTTAGTTCGAAATTAAATTTGCTTTTTCATTTCAACATCTTACTTTCCACTTTTAAAACTTTCAACTAGAAAAAGTGTCATTTTGTCATTCAATATTTAATGGCAATACTTTTGCCTAAAGAATGATTGAGTAAAATAACTTAAAAATATTATGAGTAAAAATAAAGAGAATAATAAAGTCAAAGACACCAAAGAGGAAATCGAAGGATTAGGTGAGGAGCAAGTGAAAAACACTGATAAAGAAGTAGATGAGGTAAAAGAACCAACTGCAGAAGAATTGTTAGCTCAAGAAAAAGATCGATTTTTAAGACTCTTTGCCGAATTTGAAAACTATAAAAAAAGAACAACAAAAGAAAGAATAGAACTTTATACAACTGCCAACAGAGAATTAATGACAGTTATGTTACCTGTACTTGACGATTTTGACAGAGGTTTAGCAGAAATTAAGAAAGGAAAAGATTCAGAGCTTTATAAAGGAATGAAACTGATTAATGAAAAATTCAGATCAACGCTACAACAAAAAGGTCTAAAAAAAATGCAAGTAAAAGAAGGGGAAGTATTTAATGCAGATATTCATCAAGCGATTACACAAATTCCTGCTCCTAAGAAAAAGCTAATTGGAAAAATTATTGATACAGTAGAACAAGGTTATATGCTGGGAGATGTCATTATTAGATATCCAAAAGTTGTAGTAGGAAAGTAAAACTAAGTTATTTTTAGAAATAGAGTAACTTAACAACGAATCAAATAATAAGGGTCATCAAATGAAGCAAGACTATTACGAAATATTAGGAATCACTAAATCTGCAACCAAAGTAGAAATAAAAAAAGCCTACCGTAAAAAAGCATTACAATACCATCCAGATAAGAATCCAGGAGATAAAGCCGCAGAAGATAATTTCAAAAAAGCAGCAGAAGCTTATGATGTTTTAAAAGACGAGAATAAAAAAGCAAGATACGACCAATACGGTCATGCAGCTTTTGAGAATAATGGTGGTTTCGGACAAGGTGGAGGAGGAATGAATATGGATGATATATTCAGTCAGTTTGGTGATATCTTTGGAGGTCATTTTGGAAGAGGATTTTCAGGATTTGGAGGCGGTGGAAGACGCCAAGTACGTGTGAAAGGAAGTAATCTAAGAATAAGACTAAAACTAGATCTTAAAGAAATTACACAAGGAGTAACCAAAAAAGTTAAAGTAAAAAGAAAAGTACAAGCACCAGGCGTAACTTTTACAACCTGTGCTACCTGTAATGGGGCAGGACAAGTGACTCAAATTAAGAACACCATATTAGGTAGAATGCAAACAGCTGCTACTTGTAACACGTGTCATGGAGCAGGACAGATGATTGATAAAAGACCAAGTGGTGCAGATAGTCAAGGTTTAATCACATCTGAAGAATTAGTAGAAATTAACATTCCTGCAGGAGTAATGGATGGTATTCAACTAAAAGTAACAGGAAAAGGAAACGAAGCACCAGGGACAAATTCTGTTGCAGGAGATTTATTAGTGGTTATAGAAGAGATTGAACATGATACTTTAAAAAGAGAAGGAAACAATATTCACTATCAATTATATATTAGTTTTCCAGAAGCAGCTCTAGGGATGAGTAAAGAAATTGAAACAGTAACTGGAAAAGTAAAGATAAAGATAGAAAACGGAACCCAATCAGGTAAAATATTCCGACTTAGAGGAAAAGGAATTCCCAATCTAGAAGGTTATGGAACAGGAGATATGTTAGTACACATTAATGTATGGACACCTAAACAATTATCTAAAGAGCAAAAGAAGTTTTTTCAACGCGTTTTAGAAGACGATAACTTTATACCAAACCCATCTAGGAATGATAGTTCGTTCTTTGACAGGATAAGAGATATGTTTAGTTAGTTTTTTAACAGAAATCAAAAAAAAATATCACTGTTAAATCACACTGTTTAAGGTAGATACAAATCACTAATAATTATTTTCAAAAAAACATCAAAAAAAGCTTGTGCGTTATAAAAAGTATTCTACATTTGCACCCGCTTAGAAAGAGAAATGGTAT
>DQTL01000076.1 GCA_015662775.1 Lutibacter sp. | reverse complement strand
GAATTTCAAGAACAGTTACTGTTACTGCAAATACTAAAAAACCAGTTAAGATTTTGAAAATTAAAGGTAGAGTTGTTGAATTATTAAAGAGTAATAATTAGTTGAAATTAAAGTGAATAACCAAACGCCAATTCCTAAGTCTAGGTACAAAAACCAAAGGTTACTTTTAATAGATTATAACGATTCCTTTACTTTTAATGTAGTAGAATTATTACGTAAAATAGGTAATAACATAACAACTGTTATTAATTATGAAGATTTAGTTGTAACGGAATTGTCTGAATTTGATAAAATAATTCTTTCTCCAGGACCATGTTTGCCACAAGATTATCCTAAAACTTTTGAAGTAATTAAACAATATTACAAACAAAAACCAATCTTAGGGATTTGTTTAGGGCACCAAGCAATATGTTCTTTTTTTGGTGCGGAATTATATAATTTTAAGGAAGTAATTCATGGTGTTAATCAAAAAATTATTTTAACAGAAAAAAATTCTTTGTTTAAAGGAGTGCCAAATAAAACAGAAGTAGGTTTATATCATTCTTGGGCAGTTAAAAACGCACCAAATAGTTTAAAAATATTAGCTGTTACAGAAGGTGAGGTAATAATGAGTATTAAACATATTGATTATCCTGTTTACGGAATACAATTTCATCCAGAATCATTTTTAACTACTCATGGAGAATTGATTATTGAAAATTTTTTTAAATTATAATTGTTTAATTACTTGTTGATTAATTTTTTTTGTGTATGTTTACGTTATTATTAACCTTAAATTTTATTTATTATGACTAAAAAAATTACATTATTTATTACAATGCTTTTATTTTTTGCCTTTAGTTGGCAAGTAGAAGCGCAATTTACCGAAAGTTTTGATACTGAAATTCCAGCTACTTGGACAGTATTAAATGAAGATGGTGGTAATACATGGGAACATAATACAGATAATCCATATAGTGGAGCTGGACAAGTTAGAATTAGATGGAATTCTCAAGCACATGATGATTATCTAATTTCACCATCTTTCACTGTTACAGCAGGAGTTTCTGACCAGGTTACTTTTTATGCAGGAATGAGTGGTACAACATATACGGAAACTTTTAGTGTAAAATTATCTACAACAGCAGGTGTTACCGCGGCAGATTTTACAGTTAATTTAGGTGATGAAATTGCAACAGATGCTGTTCCGAATCATGGTGAGTATTCTTATGATTTGACAGCTTATGTAGGGCAGACAATAGCCATAGCAATTCAAGCAACAGATACCGATAGATATTATTTGTATGTTGATGAGTTTACAGTAGGGACTCCACCATCGTGCCTAGCGCCAACAGATTTAGCAATAACTAATATAACAACTGAAGGAGTTGATATTTCTTTTACAGATAATGCATCAGCTTCAGCATGGGAGTATGTTATGCAAGCAGATGGAACAGGAGAACCAGCAGATGGAGTAGCAGGAACAGCAATTACTGCAATTACAGAATCTGTTACTGGTTTAGATGTAAATACAGCTTATGAAGTTTATGTAAGAACAGATTGTACAGGTGGAGACTTTAGTACTTGGAGAGGACCAGTAAGCTTTACTACATTATGTGTGGCAGAAACAAGTTTTCCATATATAGAAGAATTTGAAGGAGATGTAGAGCCAATGTGTTGGAGTGAAGATAGAGGTGGATCAAATTATGGTTGGAATTCTGATGATGATGCGTATGAAGGAAATGCTAGTGCAAGATTTAATTCTTACTTTAATAGTAACGGTAATACTTCAAGTATGTACACAACAACATTTGACCTTTCTAGTTTAGATTGCCCACAATTATCGTTTTATTATAAAAATCCAACAGGAGGAGACTTTACAGTTTCTATTTCATCTGATGGAGGAACTTCTTATACAGTATTAGAGGCTGGATTAACAGGTCAGACAAGTTATATTCAAAAAATGTATGATATTTCAGCTTATACTACAGATAGTGTAATTATAGAGTTTAAAGGAACTAGTAATTATGGTAATGGAGATGCTTATATTTATTTAGATAATGTAGAAATTAAATCTGTAACAGCTCCAGCGCCAACAGGTGATGCAGCTCAATCATTTGTAGAAGGTGCAACTTACGCAGATATTGTTGTTGCAAATACTGATGATTATACAGATGTTTATTGGTATGCAGCAAATAGTACAGATGGTACTCTAATTGTAATAACTGATGAGTTAACAGCAGGAACTTATTATGCTTTTCAAGCAGAAGATTGTGCTGTAGGTTTAGAGGTAGTTATTGAAGTTACTGAATTAGTTTCTATTGATGATTTAGCTAAAGTAGGATTTAACTATTATCCTAACCCAGTTGAAAATAATTTAACAATGACAGCTAATGAAAATATTACTTTTGTAAGTATTTTTAATATGTTAGGTCAAGAAGTTTATAATGAAAAATTATCAACTTTAGAGGCTAATATTGATATGTCTAGATTGTCAAATGGTACTTACTTTGTAAAAGCACAAGTAGGTAATACAGTTGGTGCATTTAAGATTGTTAAAGAATAGTTCTTAGTAATTATTAATTACTAAATAGTTTTAAGGCTCCGAGAAAATCGGAGCCTTTTTTTATGTAGTTTTGTAATATAAATTTTCATATGATTATTAAATTTAAAAAAACTATAAATAATTACACTAAAAAAGGAATTCCATTTCTTTTTGTAATTGATTTTGAAAAACAAAAACCTTTTGTTTGTAAACTAAGTAATTTAGAAAAAGAAAATATTTT
>DQTL01000249.1 GCA_015662775.1 Lutibacter sp. | reverse complement strand
TATAGACAGCTAGATAGAGAAAAAATACAGTTTGATTTTCTTGTCAATACTCAGGAAAAAGCTTTTTTTGATGATGAGATTAGACAGTTAGGGGGCAATATTATCTATGCAGGAGCATTGAACAATCCTTTAGCAATATATCAGACAGCTAAATCACTATTGAGTGTTGAAAAATATCAAGCTGTACATTGTCATAATGTAGAAAATTCTACACCTGTTTTAAAAGCTGCTGTTGTAAATAATATTGGTATTAGAATCTATCACAGTCATAATGATTTAAATATGAAACTTACACATTTGTCTTTCTTCAAAAGTATGTATCTAAAAGTTAACCGTCTATGGGCTTTAAAGTATGCTAATAGATTTTTAGCTGTTTCAAAAAGTGCAGGAGACAGTTTGTTCAAGGGGGAAGGCTATCGGTTATTGTCACTTGGTATAGATGTTGAAAAGTTTAATCCTGCAAATAAAAATAATATTTCAAAAAGTGATTTTTCTTTAGCAGAAGATGACTTTGTTGTTGGACATGTAGGAAGATTTGACATTCAGAAAAATCATGTTTTTCTTGTGAGTATAGCCAAAGTATTAATACAGTTGAATCCAAAAATAAAATTTCTATTGGTTGGAAAAGGAAAATTGGAAGAAGAAATAAAGAGCAAGATCAAAGAGTATGGCCTTGATAATTATTTTCTATTTACCGGTTTGCGCAGTGATGTTCCACAGATTATGAGTCAGGTTATGGATGCGTTCTTGTTCCCTTCACTGTTTGAAGGTTTGGGATTGGTACTTGTAGAAGCACAGGCAGCAGGACTACCAATCGTTTGTTCAGATGTTATTCCGGATGAAGCTGTTGTTAATACTGATTTGGTTCAAAGAATATCTTTATCACAACCAGCAAAAGAATGGGCAGAAACGCTAATGACTCACTATGAACAAAATAAACACTATGAGAAAGAAAAGGCATATAGAATAATTGAAGGCAGCTCCTTTAATTTAAATAATACAATCAAAATATTGGAAGAGACATGGCAAGAAAAAAAATAATATATATCGTTAGTCCAAGAAGTGCGTTTTCCAGTAATCCGGGTAGAAAAATATCTTCTATTATTGAGCTTTGGAAAAAGAAATATGAAGTAATAACTTTTTTTGGTGGAGATATATTGGGAGGCACACCACCTACAGCATCTAATTATGGCAATGCAGATGTCTATGAAAAGTCTTATAGAAAATCTGCGATATTAGAACCTTTGGTTCATACTGTTTCTGAATTGAAAGATATTATTCATAATATTAAATCATACCAATTTTTACAAGAAAAATATGGAAATGAAAAGATAGATTTGATTTGGGAAAGATCATCTAGATTACATTTTGCAGGATTACTTTTTGCTAAAAAGCATAAGCTCCCTTATGTCTTAGAATGGAAAGATAATCTTGTAAATTATAAATTCTCATTTTTAAAACCTATTGCACTTTACTATGAACATTATAAATGTAGTCATGCAGATAAAATTGTTGTGGAATCTCAAGTTTTAAAAGATTATTTGTCAAAAGAAGGTATAGATTCAGAAAAGATTATAGTTGCACATAATGCCTCTGATAGTTCTGTGTTTATTCGAGATGAAATATTAGGTCTTGAATATCGAAAAGGCTTGGGAATAAATAATGAAACTGTTTTAATAGGTTATTTGGGAAGCTATGCTTTTTATCATGATTCAGTACGACTTGTTTTAGCTGCACAAATATTAAAAGAAAGAGGCTATGAAAATAAAATTAAGTTCTTGATGGTGGGAAATGGAAAAGAATATAAGCAATGTCTAGAAGCTGCTAAAGAAACAAAGGTACTGGGTAATATATTGATCATGAAAGAAGCTGTTCCAAAAGAAGAAGTGCCAAAGATATTATCGGCTATTGATATTTCCGTTCTACCAGGTTCAACCGATATTATTAGCCCTATTAAAGTATTGGAATATATGGTTTCAGAAACTGCTGTGATAGTTCCTGATTATGCATGTAATCGAGAAGTGATTGAAGATGGAATAAACGGTCTTTTGTTTGAAGCAAAAAATGAGCTGGACTTAGCTGACACGATAGAATCACTCATCCTGCAATCAGAGCGAATAAAACCTTTAGGCGAAAAGGCAAAAGTAACTGTCATTCAAAAGTTTTCATGGGAAAGTACATGGGGGAAAGCATTAGATGATATTATGCGAAAAAAAGTGTCAATGAAATTACTCGTAATCAATGCCCTTAGCGCTCTACGTGGTGGAGGTCAAACCTACATTATAAACTTTTTAGACCATTTGCCAGAAGGTGACTTCAAAGTTTTATTACTTGTTAACAGTAAAAACAGAGATGTTTTTGAAAAATACAGTTCAGATAGTATAGAACTGCATGAAGCAGTTTGGGCATCAAAAAGCATCATCCATCGGACACTTTGGGAACGTTTTACTTTACCGTCATTTTTGAGTGAGCATCAAGCAACTGTGTACTATGCACCTGGCGGGGTAATGACAACAAAAGTACCAAATGGTGTAATTAGTGCTACAGCACTAAGAAACATGCTTCCTTTTGATGAAAGAGAGCGTAAACGTTTTCCTCT
>DQTL01000276.1 GCA_015662775.1 Lutibacter sp. | reverse complement strand
TTCCACAGGCAAAAAAGAAGTAAATCGCAAATTCAAACTGAGCTAGAACAAATTGATGGTGTTGGCGAACAAACGGTTGAGACTTTGTTGCGACATTTTAAGTCGGCGAAACGGGTTAAGGAAGCTGCTTTGGAAGAATTAGTTACTATTGTAGGTGAGATGAGAGCTAAAAAAATCTTCAAGCATTATCATGTTTAATGATAATTTGTATCTTTGATTGTTGTTTTATATATACTTTATTTCAAAATAAAAAAATCAAACTTTTTAGTCCTATTTGCTTTTACATTAAGCATTTGGGGTTTTCACTTCATGCTATAAAGAAACTCCTCAAGAACTTTTAATAGGAGGTATTTGGACTGGTGATAAGTTAGAATTTTATAAAGAAGATGTGTTTGTAGTTGACGAATCAATTAGTGATTGGGAATTTCGATTTAATGATCATCGCACATCCACGATAAAGGATAATTATCGTATCATTGCAAAATGAAACGTACAAATAAACCCATATCTTATTCCAAAACAACCGAAGAAACAGCAAGATTTGCCAAAGCCTTGTCACATCCTGTACGCCTGACAATTTTAAAACATTTAAGCAGTCAAAATTGTTGTTTTACTGGCGATTTAGTAGAGGTATTACCACTAGCACAATCTACCATTTCCCAACATTTAAAAGAGTTAAAAGAAGCAGGTTTAATACAAGGAGAAGTCAATCCGCCAAAAGTTAAATACTGTATTGATGTTGAAAACTGGAACAAGGCGAAAAATTTTTTCGACACCTTATTTAATGAAGATTTTTCAAAAATAAGTTGTTGTTAAGGACGCTACAAAATAATTGTTGGTCGTTGCCAATCAAAACTAAAAACTGAACAAACCACTAAACGAAAAAACAACTAAACAAAAAACAAAAGATATGAAAACCATAAAAATATTAGGGACAGGATGTCCAAACTGTAATACAACCGAGTTACTGGTTCAAAAAGTTATTGATGCTTTAAAAAGTGATGCTGTAATTGAAAAAGTAGATGATATTCAAGAGATAATGATGTATGATATTATGTCAACTCCTGCCATTGTTATTGATGAAAAAGTAGTGATAAAAGGTCGTGTACCTTCAGAAAAAGAAGTAAGAGAACTCTTACAAACTGCTTGTTGTAATGAGGATGATAGTTCTTGTTGTGAAGAAACGGATAGTTCTTGTTGTAATGAAGATGATAGTTCTTGCTGTGATGATGGTGGAACTTTTATCTCTATATAAGTTGTTATGTTTGATTGGATACAAGACTTTGCCGATTGGCTAGTTTATCAAGTTTTATCGCTAGAAGCTACTACACATTTTGCAAAGGCACTCCACTTTTTTGTGTATGATAGTATTAAAATTCTATTGTTACTTTTTATTGTCATCTTTTTTATGGGAATTGTCAATAGCTATTTTCCTGTAGAAAAAGTACGTAATTTCTTGTCACGCAATCGTTTTTATGGATTGGAATACCTTATGGCATCTCTTTTTGGTGTGGTCACTCCTTTTTGTTCGTGTTCGTCTGTACCCTTATTTATCGGGTTTGTTAGAGGCGGAATTCCGCTAGGTGTTACCTTTGCTTTTTTAGTTACTTCTCCTTTGGTTAATGAGGTAGCAATTGGTTTATTTATTGGTCTGTTTGGAATAAAACTTACGCTTATTTATGTTGTATCAGGTGTGTTATTGGGTGTCATAAGCGGACTTATATTAAATCGTTTTAAGTTAGAACGTTTTTTAACTCCTTGGGTAAAAGATTTATTAGATAAAGCAGAAAGAGAGGAAGCTGTTTTTATAGCTGAGAAAACACCTTTTCAAAAGCGTTTGCCAATAATTTGGAATGAAATGATTGCGATTATTAAAGGCATACTTCCTTATGTAATAATTGGTTTAGCAGTTGGCGGTATTATGCACGGCTATATTCCAGAAGGTTTTTTTGAAAAATATATGAGTAAAGATAATTTACTAGCTGTACCTTTTGCAACGCTCCTAGCCGTGCCAATGTATTCAGGTGCTTCGGGGATTTTGCCAGTCGTACAAGTATTGGTTGCGAAAGGAATTCCTATTGGAACAGCTATCGCATTTATGATGGGAGTCGTAGGTTTATCTTTGCCAGAAGCCATGCTTTTAAAGAAAGTAATGACACTTAAATTAATTGGAATTTTCTTTGGAGTGGTTACGCTATGTATTATCATTTCAGGTTATTTGTTTAATATTATTTTATAATAATCATGGCTCTATGTTGTTTAAAAAGAGAGCGAGGAAGCATCATTCAGACAGTATTTTTTCTTTCTTTTTTCTATAAAAAGTTAAAAACACAAAATAAGAGTAAAATGTGCAATTACAACACATCTATATAAAACAGAATAGAACCATTATCATGAAAAAAACAAAATACATCATTCTATGTTTAAGTTTAGTTCTCTTGTTTTCTTGTGCTGAAAAAAAGAAAGAAAAAGAAGCAATAAAAACCTCAAAACCCAATCAAATTGAAGTATTAGACTTTTATGGAAAACACAGGTGTGAAGCCTGTATTTCTATTGAGGAAAAAACAAAATTTACCGTTGAAACTCATTTTAAAGAAGAATTAAAACTAGGCTTACTTAGTTTTAAAGTGATAGAGATTGATAAAGAAATAAATGAAGAAATAACTGAAGCTTTTGGTGCTTATGGAACTTCTTTATTTTTAAATGTTATTAAAGATGGAAAAGAAACACATATTGACTTGACCACTTTTGCATTTAAAAAGGAAGGAAACAAAGAAGCTTTTGTGAAAGAATTACAGACTATGATTCAAAATGAATTAAATAAACTCTAATGGATTATTTACAAACGCTTTTAGAGGGAACAAATATCCCTATTCTCTCCGCACTACTATTAGGCTTAATGACTGCAATTAGTCCGTGTCCTTTGGCAACTAATATTACAGCAACTGCCTATATTTCAAAAAACATTACTAACAAAAAGAAAGTTTTGTTAAGTGGTATTGTCTATTCTTTAGGTCGTGCTTTTAGCTATACTACAATTGGTTTAATTTTGTATTTAGGAGCTAGTAAATTTCAGATTGCCAGTTTCTTAAATCAGAATGGAGAAAAGTTTTTAGGTCCTTTGTTAATTGTAATTGGTCTGTTGATGCTTAATGTTATTAAGCTTAACTTTTTAGGAAAATCGAGTTTTCAAGAAAAGTTTTCAGAAAAATTTAGAGACAAAGGTTTGTTGGGTTCTTTTCTAATAGGTGTTATTTTTGCTTTGGCTTTTTGTCCGTATAGTGGTGCTTTGTATTTTGGTATTTTAATTCCTATGACTATTGCAAGTGTGAAAGGTTTATATTTACCTTTTGTATTTGCCTTTGGCACAGGTTTGCCCGTAATTATGTTCACCTATTTGCTGGCTTTTGCCACTGGTAAAATTGGTAGTTTCTATACGAAAATCACCAAAATAGAAAAAGGCTTACGATTCGTGTCAGGCATTGTTTTTATAGTGGTAGGAATCTATTATATAAGCATCTTTTTTATCAATTAAATAACTATGTTGTTATAAATGGTTCATTTATGTTTATAATAAAAGCATTTTAATATGTACGATTTAAAAAGCGATGGCAAAGTCCAAATTGCGGGCTAGGGCAAAGGCAGAATAAAGAAGTTAGAACTAGAAAACTTCAAAATGTGTTTACATCTATTCGTCTAAGCGAATAATCATTTTGATGTAGTTTTCTTTCTAACTTATTTATGTAGGTGGAAGCATAATTTGGACATGATTTTTTCTTGCTTTTTTCTAAAAAAAGTTAAAACAACAAAATAAAAGAAACAGGTGTCATTGTAAAGCACCACTATAAACAGAATAGAATCAATAAAATATTACAAAATGAAAAATAAATCTATTTTATTATTGTTGTTTTCTGCACTATTTTTGACCTCTTGTAGAGAACAAGAAAAACCCAAAGTCACCTTTATTGAATTGGGTTCTGTAAAATGTATTCCTTGTCAGAAAATGCAAGAAGTTATTAAAAAAGTAGAAAACAAATACCCTAAACAAGTCAAAACTATCTTTTATGATGTATGGACTGATGAAGGCGAACCTTATGGTGATACCTATAAAATTGATTTGATTCCAACGCAAGTATTTTTAGATAAAGAAGGAAAAGAGTACTTTAGGCATGAAGGTTTTTTTGAATTTGAAAAGTTAGATTCAATATTGAGGTTGAAAGGAGTGGAATAAAATGACTCAAGAGACAAGAGCAAAGAATCAAGACCAAAGAAACAAGAAACAAGACTAAGGAGAGAAAACATAAGATAAAAGATGAATCAATTATGAACAAAAAAGACAAAGCAATCAAAAAATTTTACACGACTAGTAATTGTGCACAAGCTGTGGTAACTAGTTTTGCAGAAGAACTACAAATGGACGAAATAGTTTTAAATAAAATAGCCAGTGGATTTGGTGCAGGAATGGGAAAACTCCAAAAAACATGTGGTGCCTTAACAGGTGGTGTTATGGTAATTGGTTTAAAAAAAGAAGGAAAATTAGATAAAAATCAAGTGTATGAGCTGGTACAAAATTTCGAATCTAAATTTAAAGAGATAAACCAAAATACCGATTGTAGGCAACTTTTAAATTGCGATTTGAATACCGAGGAAGGACAAAAATACTTTAATGAAAATAATTTAAAAGACAGCGTTTGTACTAATTGTGTAAAAAGCTCAATAGCTATTTTAAAAAAATTAATTTAAAAATGATGTGCTGATTTGAAAATTAGGCGCTCATCATCAAATCATCAAATCAAAGAATCACAAATTAATAAAATGAAACCAAAACTAAAACTACTAGACCGTTATTTAACCTTATGGATATTCCTAGCCATGGCAATTGGAGTAGGTTTGGGTTATTTATTTCCAAATATATCAAATGTAACTGATTCTTTGTCTGTTGGAACAACCAATATTCCCTTAGCAATCGGTTTGATATTAATGATGTATCCGCCATTAGCAAAAGTAGATTACAAGTTATTACCCAAAGCATTTAAAGACACTAAACTCATGAGTTTGTCATTGGTTTTAAATTGGATAATTGGTCCATTTTTAATGTTTTTCTTAGCCATTATTTTTTTAAGAGATCATCCTGGCTATATGTCTGGTGTAATTCTCATTGGCTTAGCTCGTTGTATTGCAATGGTCATCGTATGGAACGATTTAGCAGGTGGAAGTCGAGAATATGGGGCTACTTTAATCGCTTTAAACAGTATTTTTCAAGTATTAACTTATAGTTTTTATGCTTGGTTGTTTATTAGTGTTTTGCCAAAATACTTTGGAATCGAAACTTTTGAAGTCAATATTTCCATTTTAGAAGTTGCTAAAAGTGTTTTAATCTATTTAGGAATTCCGTTTGTAGCAGGTTATTTAAGTAGGAAATATTTGACTAAAATAAAAGGAGATAATTGGTATAGAAGAAAGTTTATTCCCTTTATTTCTCCCATTACATTAATTGCTTTATTACTGACCATTGTGTTGATGTTTAGTCTAAAAGGAGATATGATTTTAGAACTTCCAATGGATGTTTTGCGTATTGCAGTTCCTTTGGTGATTTATTTTATCATCATGTTTTTGGTAAGTTTTTTTATTGGAAAGTCCATGAATATTCCTTACGATAAAAATGCTTCTGTCGCTTTTACAGCCACAGGAAATAATTTTGAATTAGCCATTGCCGTCGCCATCGCAGTTTTCGGAATTAATTCACCTCAAGCTTTTACAGGTGTCATTGGTCCTTTGGTTGAAGTACCTGTTTTGATTCTTTTGGTTAGCGTATCTTTGTATTTTAAGAAAAAGTTTTATTAATCGATTAATTGGCTAATTAGCCAATTAGCTAATTAGCTAATTAATATGAAAATACTAATCCTCTGTACCGGAAACACCTGCCGTAGTCAAATGGCTGAAGGTTTTTTAAAATCTTTCGACAATTTTATTGATGTCTATTCGGCTGGTACAAAACCAGAAACAAATGTCAACCCAAATGCCGTAAAAGTCATGTTAGAAATGGGTGTAGACTTAAGCAATAACAAACCAGAATCTGTTGATGACTATACCAAACAACAATTTGATTATGTGATTACCGTTTGTGATGGAGCAAAAGAAATCTGTCCTGTTTTCACAGGTGAGGTCAAAAGTCAACTACACATAGGATTTGATGATCCTGCTGACGCTACAGGAACTCAAGATGAAATTTTAGCTGAGTTCAGACGTATTCGCAACGAAATATTAGTAGATTTCTTTACTTTTTATCAAACTGAGATAAAATAGTTTGCATTCATCTCTTTGCGAACTCTGCGTACTAACGAGTTTAATGACTTTACGTTCTTTGTGTGAAAAAAAAGAATAGTTGCAAAAAGGTGATAATAAACTTTTTTTATTTCTTCAATTTCTTAAAGCTATAATACTTCCAATAGGAAACAATTGCAAATAGGACAAAAAATGCAATGGCAAAATAAATCCAATTAGGAACAGGAACTGGGTCACCTGTTGCATAAGAGTGCATTCCTGATAAGTAAAAATTCACACCAAAGAAAGTCATAATCAAGGTTGAAATTGAAAATAAACTAGCAAGATTAAAAGCAAATTTCCCTTTTAAACCAGGTACTAATCGCATGTGTAAAACAAAGATATAAACCATCATAGAAATTAACGACCAAACTTCTTTAGGATCCCAACTCCAATAACGACCCCAACTTTCGGCTGCCCAAACACCACCTAAAAATGTTCCAATAGTAAGTGTGTGTAAACCAACTGTAATAGTAGATTCGTTAATATATGTGAGTTCGTTTATGGTCTGATTAAAGCGTTTGGCATTTTCAGGAGTTCGTAATATATATAAAAATAAAACCACAAAACCCAGCAAAGAGCCCAAACCTAAGAAACCATAACTAGCTGTGATAATAGCTACATGTATCATCAACCAATACGATTTTAACACAGGTACTAGATTAGTGATTTCGGGACTCATCATACTTCCATGTGCTATAGATAGCAAAAATGAGGCAAACAATACAGTAGATGCTATGGTAAATTTACTTTTCTTGTAAGAGAATATTAGTCCTGCTAAAGTAGTAATAAATGCCACAAAGACAACCGCTTCATAACCATTACTCCAAGGTTCGTGTCCTGAAAGATACCATCGTAAACCCAAGCCAAATACATGACCAGCCATTCCCAATATAGTTAGCAAACTAAAGACTTTTAATAAGATGTTGACTATTTTAGAATTGGGTTTAAATAAGTCAATAAATGCTAAGATTAAGAAAATAAAACCAATAAGCATATAATAGAACATCAACTTGGTAAAAATGCCCCATCTGTTGTATTTTATTTCTAAATCTATTTTGCTGTCTGAAGGAATAATGCTAGCTCCTAACTTCTTTTGATATTCTGAAATATAACCCAGAAATTCATCTGCTTTTCCGTAATCATCTGTTTTTAAGGCATTTTGTAACGAAGTCATATACATGCGGTGCATTTTTAACAACATCGTATCTTGTGCTACAAAAGCTCTTGAGTTGGTACCTGCAAACCATTTATTATTGGAGTCATTTTCTTTTGGATAAATACGCATCATGGCACCATTTAGTACTTGCACCCAAAGATTTGCACGTTCATCTAAATTGATGAGTTCTTTATCTGTTGCCGTACGATCCATAAATTTCTTTTGGTGAGCTTCAGCTACATTTTTTTCAATCACATATGAATTATCAGAATTGTAAAAATGAATAATACTAGCCAGCCCATCCTTAATTTTCAATTTAGAAATCATGGTATTTTCTAACCTTTCTGATTTAGCATGAATCAATTCTTGTGTACTCCAAACTCTTGGATTGAGCTGTGCACTTAAAATAACTTGTTCGGCTGTTAGTCCTTTGTAAGTATCCTTTTTGTAAATTTTACGTAAGCTTTCAATAGAATAGGTGTTTATAGGTTTAATTCGCCCTTGGTAATCTTGAATTAATAGCCTTCCAAATTTGTCTGCATGTTCTTTGCTGACAACGTAATCTTTAATTTCTTTTGGAAGTGTTTCTTGACCAAAACTCATGCTTGTTATTCCAAATAACAGAATAAATATAGTCAGTTTTTTAGATGATAGTTTACGTAATTTCTTAGATAAATTTGAAAATCGAGTTCCTTTCCAAAATAAACTAACAAACATACCTAATGCCATTAAAAAATAACCAATATAGGTGAGTAAAGTACCCCAATAATCATGATTTACAGATAGATGCGTTCCTAATTCATCAGGATCGTAAGAAGCCTGAAAAAATCGAAAGCCTTTGTAATCTAACACATGATTCATAAAAATACGATAATCAAAGGTTTCGTCTTTGTCCATAACAGTCACCTCGCTAGCAAAAGAGGAAGGACTATTTGAACCAGGATATCTTTCTAATTGAAAATCCCGAAGTTTTATAGAGAATGGTGTTTTAATTTCTCTTGAACCATATTTCAAAGTAAAATTAAGTCCGTTTAAAGTAATCATTTTTGGGCTTGCAGTTGCATTTTTTGCACCTAAAACCATCACTTGTTCGCTTTTATCACCAGTTGATACATTCAAGTATAAAGCATGATAAGGATATTTCTTTCTGTCTTTAGTAGGTGCACTTACGTATTTCATGCTTCCTTTTACCGGATTATCCATAACGACAAATCCCATATTGTTAAATCTATATAGCTTTTTAAATTGTGCTTTTGAAAGGCTATCTTTTGCTACAGGTGTAATTTCTCGAGATTGCATTTCCATGTAAGTTCCATCAAAAGCTGATTGAAGAATTAATCCTTCTGTTGTTTTAGTGAAATTGATTCCTCCTATAATGGGTTTGTTGTAGCTAAAAATATAA
>DQTL01000012.1 GCA_015662775.1 Lutibacter sp. | reverse complement strand
CTAACGTCTCGGCTATGGTTAGTACGGGATTTCGAAGGACTGAACTTTCGATTAAGCACTTAGCCAAATTTTTAATTTTTTCTTTATTTCAATAGACACGCAAAATTGAAAATTTTGCGGACTTTATTCAAAGCACTTCACTTTGGGTTAAGCACCAAAACCCGTATTAACTATAGCCATTGTTGGCAACCGTTTTATTTATTTCAGGTATTCTTGTATATCAATATACTCAATATTTTTTCTGTTTTTATATAGGTCTTTAAGAATGGGCTTGTGTCCTGCACCAATCAATACTAAAATTCTATCATTTTTTTGCAGATGAACATCTATTTGTCCCATAATAAAAATATTTCGTTTGTACCAGTTTGATACATATTCTAACAACGGATTTCCAGGTTCATTTGATATACTTGAAAGTTTATCTAAATAAATATTTCTATTGAAATTATCGCTGTCTGTTGAATTCATTTTGTTAAAATAATCTGTAATTGAATGAGATTTTAAATAGTCAGTTTCTACTGCTGCATATTTATTTATATCTGATATAAAATTTTCGAATTCTGAAAATGTATTTTTTTCCTTTAGATATTCTACAAGTTTTGCATCTCCTAAATCCATTTGATAATCTATGGGAAATAACTCCTTAATTCCTGTTTCTTTTGCAAGCCTAAATCCTATTTGATAAATTTCATTTTGAGGGAGGACAAATTCATTATTAAGATATTTTTTTAGATTTTTATCTAACTCAGTTTTTGTTTCAGGTTCCCATTCTACCATAATTTTAGTTGGATTAAACGCTTTTGTTTTATTTATAAGTTGGTCTAATTCTTTTTGTCGTTTATCCGAAAATATACTATCTATTTGTACAGATGAGTAATCATTTGTTGCATTAAAATGGAATGTTCCTATAATAGTTACTTTTGGTATTTCGCTTAATTCAGTATTAGTATTCTCTTTTTTTTCAAGATTAATACTTTCTTTTTTTGTAACATTCGTATTACATCCAATTAATAGAATGCTAAATAAAATAATAAGATATTTTTTCATTGAGTTATTGTTTTAAGGTTTATATAATAGATGCTTGAAATTTATAAATGTTACAATTTTTATGAGATATTTATCAAAACGTATCAAGTATTTATTTGGTAATGGAAGTATTTCTATTCTCACCATACCTCATTATTAAAATTGCAGATATTGCACTTATTGCAATGACAATTAATTTGTAATTTAATTGAATATCTCCTAAAAGTGGATTTTGACCAATGTTAAAAAAAGAATGAAACAGAGCAGACATTACTAATGATTTTGATCTATCAGCGATAAATCCAATTCCGTAACTGCCAGCAAATAATAACAAAAAGAATATCAAATTGTTCAATGATAGTTCTAAATTAAGATGCCAAACAAACCAAAGAACGGTTATGATTAAATATTTATAAAACTTTTTTAAATCACTTAATTCAGATTGTAAATAGCCTCTCCAGCCATATTCTTCAAATAAAGCATACAAAATAAAAATTCCAATAATTTTGAGTAAATTTAAAGAAGGTATTCCATTTTCAATTACTCCGACTAATGAAAATAGTATCATTGGGATTGATACTATTACAATTGTTTTCCAAAAATTAAGTCCAAATATTTTTAAAAAATTTGGTCGTTTTAAGAATTTCACAACTACTAATCCACCAATAAGAGGGCCAATACCTAAAAGTAAAATTTGTAAATACAGATGTAAATCCAATAAAAAATTAGGTTTAATTACATCTATGTAATATCGTACTGAAATTGCAATAGCAAAAAATGTTAAAATTGATGCTATTTTTTTTGATTGGTCACTCATAATATTTTTTATAAATTATTTTCACTACAAATCAAGCAATTTTATTTCCATTACTAAAATAACATTTTCTGAATTGTTGTTTTTTGGTTCTGAATTGTTGTTTTGATGTAGAATGTTTTTTTTGTTTAATGGTTGCCAACGGTTAGTATATGAAATGTTGCCGATTTAGAAGCACATATTTTTCAATTTGCCACAAAGTTCAATTGAACTACAATACTTGATATTACTACTATTTAGGCAATTTTTTATATACATTGTTAGGTTTAGTTTTTCTTGTTTCAAATCTAATTTTCAAATTGTTCAAAAGCATCAATTATGTCAAGATACACACCGTCAAAATCTGCATCAAGTATCTTTTTTAGGTATGAACTGTCATTTCCATAAATAATATTTTTCCATTCTGTTTCCCAATATTTTACATAAAAATTCCCTTGCCAATTTGGGTCTTCTTTTTCTATAAATGATGGATTACCAACAGCCCAGTCAGTTTGCCAGTAATATCTGTAATTTTCTGCTTCTCCAATACTCATATAGCAAATTAATAAGCGTTTTCCACCATTGGCTTTTTGTTTCAATTCTTCTATTTGAGTTGCAGTAAACTCTTCTCCGTTGTAAAAGAAGTCCATTATTATATAGTCGTAATTTGTATTTTTTACTGCATTAACAAATTCTTGTTTTGTAGAAAATTCATTATCAGGCGTTATTAAATACAGAAAGTTTTTTGCGTCTTGCAAATTTGTAATTACATCAGCATTTTCATTATATATCTGTGCGGGATAAGTTGGAACATTATCCAATTCTCTATGGTCTGCGGCAAAAGAAAGATAATCTTTTGCATTATTTTCTGAATATGAATTATCCATTTTTGATTGGGTCGAACAATAGTCTGTAACCATTATTTTTACAGTTCCATTATTCTTTGCCATATCCAAAAAGGTTCTTATCCATTCATTATCTTCGGTTGGCGTTGCTTGGTCGTCTGCATTATAACCGTAAAATAAATCTTCTTGTCCTATTCCGTCAATTGCATTAATATAAGTCATTTCGGGTGAGCCTGTATCATCTCCTGTTGTGCTTACAATCTCTGCCCCATTTTGCGGAATAATTACAAAATTTGGATTAATTCCTTTTGCATAAGCACTTATCTCTTGCACAAAATTCCGCATTTCTTGTTTATAATCTTTATCGCTCGGGGTAGGTTCAGTTGTTTCATCATCTTTCTTGCAGGAAGAAAAACTTATCAATGCAACTAAAAATATTACTAATCCACTCATTTTTATTATTCTTGTTTCCATAATTTTCATTTTAATTCTTAAATTATTTATGTTCCACTTCTTGGATTCAAGACCTTAACGCAACAAACGTTAATTTCTAATTAGTGATCAAATACACATTTTTAAATAATAATTTT
>DQTL01000048.1 GCA_015662775.1 Lutibacter sp. | reverse complement strand
TTTTCTAGAAGAACTAATGTGACATCAAATATATCTCTATCTAGATGATTTGTCAAAATACTCACAACTCTTTCTGCTCCTCCCCGATGCAGACTAGGAATAATTAAAAATACTTTTTTCATTTATATTGATTCTTGTATTGTTGATCAATATAAATAGAAATAAACAAAAGCGTAAAGATTATTAGTTTATAGCTATAAGAGACCAATGTCATATCCATAAACAAGAAAATAAATATAGTTAGAAACAATAGCAGTTTTATATTGTTACTTTTGTTAAGACGACTTAATTTTCTAAACATTACAAAGTAAATAGCGTAAAAGACAAATAATCCCACAAGCCCGGTACCCACCAATATTTCAATATAGTTATTGTGTGAATAATGTTGTGTTTTATCCATAACCATAAATGTATTAAGCCCAGTACCAAGAATTGGATTATTAGCAAAAAACTCTAACCCTTCTTGTAGGAAAAAAATCCTTTCCCCTGTACTACCTGACTGCGTTGTACCTTGTATAGCACTTTCAAATTCATCAGCACGCTGACTTAATCTTTCAATTTTGTACATAATAGTTTCAATATTTTGTTTAAATAAAATAAATAGTACGATAATTGTACTTACCATAATTGCAATAAATCGCTTTATATTTTTTACTTCTTTAATAAAGTAAGCTAAGACTAGCGCCCCACCAAATAAAATTCCCTTTTTAGAAACAGTTAAAAAAATCACATATAGCGACAACGGGATACTTAACATAACTATTTTTCTTGCGTATTGGCTTGTAGTTTCATGTGAAATAATAATGGCTGAAAAAATAGCAATTATCATGGCAATTGCTACATCATTTGAACGTGCCAAAGTACCAGTAAAACGTAATCCATTTGTAAATGGTGTTATATAATCTAATATATTTAATGCAATCATATAATTAACCAATGCACCAATCATCACACCATACAATATATACATTTCAATTTTAAATTGTTTAACAGTATTATAAATAATAAAAAGTACTATACCTGTAGTCACTACTCGTATAACTATAGGAATCGTAAATGATGGGTCTATACTCCATATAATACTCGCTATACTAACAACACTAAACCATAGATATAAGTTAACAAAGTAATTAGAAGAAAGACTATTTTTCTTTTGCACAACAAAATATATTGAATATGTAATTACCAATAAATATATAAATAAATTGGCAAAATGTATATTGATACTCAATGGGAAAATAATTTGAGTAGCAATCATCCACATTATTAACTGTGCAAAGAAGTTTTTCCAACTCATTGTTCTTTTTTTCTTCATATCTAATTTATCCTAACATATCTTCAATCATAAAATACTCAGGAGTAAACTTACCATCAATCCAATTCAAATTTTCATCCCAATATCCAGGGCATTGAAGATAAACACTCTGATTAAATCCATAACCAACCTCAATAATCAAAGGTTTTCCCTCTAGAAATACAAAATCATATGCTGTACATTGAGACCTAATCTTTTTATTTGTCTCAAAAGCTATTAGTACACATTCTAATGGAATTTGTTTAGGATCATAAACGATATTTCCACTTCCAGATGCTCTAAAATCATTCTCTCTTACCATTCTTTTAATGGCAAAAGCTCTTGTACCTATCACAATAACCCGTATATCACTATCGTTATTTGGCGCAAAGTCCTGTACATAAAGATAATTCTTTTCTACAGGCAAACGAGACAGTTTTTCATTTGGAACCAATACTCTGCCTATACCTTTTAAAATGTTTATAAAACTCTCTAAATTTTTGTCTCGTTTAAATTTCCAAATCCTTTCTTTTAAAGGATTAAACCTATTAATACCAAAACCTTGTTTAAACGCTTTCTCTATATACTTTGTAGCTTCAGAATAATTATGCATTAATTTTACATTAGATGCACCGGCACCACCTCTTAATTTAACAACTATTGGATATTGTGTCTTTTCAGACCATCTTAATGCTTCTTTATCATCATAAAATACATAACTTTTTACTATAGGTACATTTACTGCTTCCAATAGATACTTTTGACCAACCTTATCATCGAAATACCATACAGTTGCACTATTTGGAAATACTTTTTTCCCCATTAACTCTAATGAATATATTAGCTGTCGTGCAAAGAGAATTGCTTTATAATCATTGTGGTGCCAATGCCACATCAATACATCATAATCTTTTAAATCATCTATGATCGTTGAAGCATAGCAATCTACTAATTTATATTGTATGCTATTCTTTTGACAGTACTCTATCCACTTGTCAGAAAAAGAACCTTTATGATGATGTATGGCTATTTTTATTGCTGTCATTTTTTTAATCCTAACAATCTTTTAAAGTGATTTATATTTGGTACTTTTGGATTACGTATAAACTTCTTCAACATATTTATTTTTTTCTGATTAGAAAGTCTCTTATAAAAACTTTGTTCCGATACAGGAATCCATGTTGGTATAGAGATTTTTTTCTTTTTAACTATACCATCTTTAAATTCAATTGTGAAAAAATCAACTTTTAATCTATCATCTAAAGTTACAACGATAGACTCTCTATTTTCTTTATTTTGTTTTTTTACATATGTACTTGTAAATTCCTCACCATTATGCATTGAATCAACATAAAGATCTGGAAATATAAAATTTCCAATACCATAAAATATATATTTACCATTATACTCTTCATAACTCTGCACTACGTGAGCATGATGACCGATGATTAAATCTGCACCAGCATCTATACACTTGTGTGCTATTTCAACATCAGAATATTTTGGAAACGGTATCTCTTCTTCTCCCCAATGAAACTGTAAAACCATAAAATCTACATTCTTTCGTATATTAGTAATGTCTTGAAGTACATTTTCAATTATTAATTCAGATGCACCTATACCATTTAGTTCACTAGGATGTGTACTAGGACAAGCATATCCTAATACGGCAATACTCTTATTTTCAATCTTTAATATAGCAGGGTTATTATAATTATCATTTCTAATTCCTGCTCCAAAATAGTTTATTGATTCAGAGTTTAAATATTGTAAGGTATCATCAAATGCTTCTACACCATAATCCATAATGTGATTATTTGCTAAACAGACAGCTTTCGGTATAGAATTAAATGTATCAAGTATATATGGTGTTTCTGATTTCAGGTTTACTTTATTTCTTGCAGGAACACCTTCTTTCGAAATTGGAAATTCTAAATTAAAAACAATGTCATTTATTGGAAAATCAATGTCATATTTTTTATCCAAATACACATCACCTAAAAAAGTCATTTTTTTTCCTCGTCTAATAATTCATCAAGTAACTTTCTATATCTTCTGGCACGTTCTTCCCAGCTAACAGTTTCCATATTAAAATCAAAAACAAACTTATTTTTTTCTTGTTCAATATTTTCCAGTGCAATTTTTATATCGCTAGCATTGTTTTTTGTCTGAATAATAAAGTTATGCTCCCCAATCAATTCTAATGTTGGAGAATTAATATTATCTGAAATAAATAATATTGGTTTTTTCATCGAAATCAATTCAAATATTTTTCCTGATGATTGTAAACCAAAGGCATTATCTATAAAAACTAATACATTAGCACTATTATATGCATTAAAAATCTCTTCATGAGATACCCTGCCTCTAAACTTTATTTTATCATTTTTTACACCATATATGTTTGGCTGTCCATAAATATCAAGTCTTACTTTTTCTTTACATTCATCAATTGCCTTAAACAACTGATATGGTTCTCTTAGCTGAGGATAAAAAACACCTGCATAAATTAGTTTCAATCCATGACTTCCTGAGTTATGGTTACCATAATCTTCAATAAGGTCTGTTCCTTGTGGAATAATAACAATATTCTTACTATCCAATGTTTTATATTTATTTTTGTACATTTTCTTTGTTATTAAATTTGTTACAACTATAGCATCTGAAAAAGAAAGGTTACTTTCTTCATATTTCTCTGCCTTTATTTTGCCAGACTTAGTAAAATTATGTGTACTATTTTCTGCAAAAGGATCTCCTATATCTACTATCCATTTAAACCCTAGTTCATTCTTTTTTAATTCCTGTCCAATTTCAAACATTGTAAACGGGTAAGCAGCACCTATTACAACTCTATAATTATATTTTTCATTAAGCTCTATAACTTTATTAATTATTTTATTTTTTTCTATAATAAAATCATCAGGATACATCCATTTACGAACAATAATATTTAATAAGCCCATGGCTTTACCAAAAATAGTATTTTTATACTGAGAAAAAAAGTAATTCTTATTCAATATTTTTGACAAAAAGGAATACTGCAGTAGATGTAATTTAACTGCTCCAGTTTTAGTCCTTTCATTCATATAGTCATATGCTAAAATATGTACATCATATTCATCAGTAAGATATTTAATTATATTTTTAAAACGAATACCAATAGGTGCATCAACACCATAAGATCGTACAATAAATAATACTTTGGATTTAGACAAATTTAACCACCTTTTTCGCTATATTAAAATAAATAAATATTATAACTAGATTAATGATAAACATCACACTAGTAAACAACATGAGAAAATATACAATATCCATATGCAGCATATAAGCTGAAAAGAATATACCTAGCATACATGTGATCATAAATGCATTAATCCATAACTCCAATTTTTGTTTTTCCAAAATAACAATTGTTGTATTTAAACCTGCCCTAATGAATCGAATAAAAAATAAAGGCGTCAAGATCTCTGCATAATATCCAGCAATTGCCCATTCATTTCCAAATATAAATGAAAAAACTTCTTCAAGCGTAAAGAAGAAAAATAAATAAATAGGTAAACTTATAAGAAATATCTTTCTAAAAGTTTCTTTGAAAATTGGTAAAATTGTACCTTTAGACTTTATCTCTTCTGCTCCTTTTTGCAGATAAACTTGACTTACAGCCACACCAATTATTGCTCCAGGAATTCCAAGTATCCTATTTGCCATACTATAGAATCCAAGGCTGACTGCTCCAAAAAAGGATGACATCATTATGTTTATCAAAGTATTTGATAGATTAAAAATTAAATTATTTGGTAAGTAATAAATAGGAAACTTTTTATACCTTTTTGCCATTGCTAAATTTTTGATGGCAAAAAGTTTGTACTTTCTAATATTGGTTTGCTTCAATAGATAAAAATTTCCTATAAAATTGGATATTATTTGTCCTACAACTAAACCAAAAGCCCCACTTTTAAATATTGCAATAACTATTTGAACAACACCAGTACTTATTGCTCTCAAAACTTTAACTTTTGACAAATCTTTAAAATTTTTCTCTCGAATATTTAAATAGTTTAAGACATTAAATAAACCTATCAGAAAGACAACAGGAGGTATAAAATATAACCACACACTTATTTCTTTGGTTCCTAGTAAATCAACAATTAATTCATGAAATATCAAAATAATTATAAGCAAAATTATCGAAATAACAATAGATATTAGTAGAGAAAGTGATGCAATAGAATAAGCATCATCACTTTTTCGTGGCAAAACAATTGCAGATTCATATTGTGCATTAACAATAGAACCAAAAAGCATAGAAATCGACCCAAATAAAGCAACCACTCCAAAGTCTTCTGGAGTATATAGTCTAGTTAATATAGGGCTAATTGCTATAGGAATTGCCTGTGCCACCGCATTACCACTTAATAAAGTAACAATATTTTTTGAATATTCAGATTTAAGTTTCATATATTTTTTATAAACTTTATGATCTTTTCACAAGCATGTCCATCACCATAAGGATTATGTGCTTTTGACATTTGATCATAGGATTCTTTATTCTCTATCAACTCTTGTGCTTCTTTTATGATCAACGCTGTATCAGTTCCAACAAGTTTTACGGTACCTGCATCTAACGCTTCTGGCCGCTCTGTAGTCTCTCTCATGACAAGCACTGGTTTACCAAGAGAAGGTGCTTCTTCTTGAACACCGCCACTGTCTGTGATGATGAAGTAAGACTTGTCCATCATATAAATGAACTGTTCATACTGGAGAGGTTCTATGAGGTAAATGTTTGATACATTTGAGAGCAGCGTTTTTACCGGTTTTTGGACATTCGGATTTAAATGTACTGGGTAGACAATGTCAATGTCAGGGTTGTTAAGGGCTAGCTCTTTAAGTGCTGTACAAATGTTTATGAAACCTTGACCGTGGTTTTCTCTTCTGTGCCCTGTGACCAATATCATCTTTTTGTCATCTTGCAGTGTATAATCAAGTGTTGCTAAGTGATGGGTAATATCTCTTTCGAGTTGTTTATTGGACTT
>DQTL01000063.1 GCA_015662775.1 Lutibacter sp. | reverse complement strand
CTAACTTAGATCAAATTCAGCTTTCTAAGAATAAACTTAAATAACAAGAAAAAACCTCTTACAAACGTAAGAGGTTTTTTTATAAGTAAGAATGTTTTAAAAATCTATTTCACTTTATTTACGATAGCTTCAAAAGCATCTGGATGATTCATAGCTAAATCGGCTAAGACCTTACGGTTTAAGTCGATATTATTAGCTTTAATTTTTCCTATAAATTGTGAATAGGACATTCCATGCATTCTAGCACCCGCATTGATACGTTGTATCCATAATCCACGGAAGGTTCTTTTTTTATTTTTACGGTCTCTATAGGCATATGTCATCCCTTTTTCTACCGCATTTTTGGCTACTGTCCAGACATTTTTTCTTCGTCCGAAATAACCTTTGGCGTGCTTCATCACTCTTTTTCTACGAGCTCTTTTGGCAACTGAGTTTACTGATCTTGGCATAATTTAAAATTGTTTTTTGTAGTAGGCGGTCGATAAATCGGCTCTTAAATTGGCACTACTCCATGGTTACTAATTAATCCTTGGGTTGAATTATTTTAAATTCAACATTTGTTTAACACTTGCTACGTCGTTCTTGTGAACTAAACCAAAGTGTGTTAACTTAAGCTTACGCTTTTTTGATTTTTTAGTCAGAATATGACTCTTAAAAGCGTGCTTTCTTTTAATTTTACCAGAACCTGTAAGCTTAAAACGCTTTTTAGCACTGGATTTTGTTTTTTGTTTTGGCATTGTTATTTATTTAATATTCTTACTTAATATTTTTATACATTTTCTCATCTAATCGAAAAAATGACTCTCGCTCTGCGAGCTACTTCTTTTTTGGTTGAATGAATATAGTCATTCGTTTACCCATTAATTTAGGCATTTGTTCTAATTTACCATATTCTTCTAAATCTTGTGCTAATCTTAGCAATAAAATTTCTCCTTGATCTTTAAAGATAATTGAACGTCCTTTAAAGAATACGTATGCCTTTAATTTTGCTCCATCTTTTAAGAACTTAATGGCATGTTTCTTTTTAAATTGATAATCATGATCATCAGTATTAGGTCCAAAACGAATTTCTTTAACCACTACTTTTGAGGCTTTCGCCTTTTGAAGTTTGTCACGTTTTTTCTTATCGTAAACAAATTTCTTGTAATTAATTATTTTACAAACAGGTGGTTTTGCATTGGGTGAAATTTCTACCAAATCCAATTCTAACTCTCTAGCCAAGGCACGGGCTTTGTTAGTTGCATAAACTCCTATTTCTACGTTGTCTCCTACTAGTCTTACTTCTAAAGCACGAATATGCTCATTGATATTATGTTCATCTTGTTTGATGATTCTTGCAGGGCCACGTCTTCGTTTTCTACGTATTGCGATAATCTATATATATTAAATTAAACTAAAATTTTTCTGTTGAGTTACTTACTTCGTCCTGAACCTTTTTAATAAAATCAGCTGTTGTTTGAACGCCTAAGTCTCCTTCTCTGTGCTTACGAACAGAAACTGTGCCATTTTCTTCTTCCTTTTCACCTACGATAAGCATAAACGGAATTTTCTTCATTTCTGCATCACGAATCTTCCTTCCTGTCTTTTCACTACGCCCATCAATTAGCGCGCGAATATCCGAATTTTCTAGCGAATTTAAAACTTTTTCTGCATATTTTTGGTATTTATCGCTGATTGGTAGTATAATAACTTGTTCTGATGCCAACCAAAGTGGGAAATTACCACCAGTATGCTCTAATAAAATAGCTATAAATCGTTCCATTGAACCAAATGGAGCTCTATGAATCATCACAGGTCTGTGTTGCTTATCATCTGACCCTGTGTAGGTTAAATCAAAACGTTCTGGTAAATTATAATCTACTTGAATGGTTCCTAATTGCCAAGTTCTATTTAAAGCATCTTTAACCATAAAATCTAGCTTAGGTCCATAAAAAGCGGCTTCACCATATTCGATAACGGCATCTAAACCCTTTTCCTTAACTGCTGCAATGATGGCACTTTCTGCTTTTTCCCAATTTTCATCACTTCCAATATATTTTTCTTTATTCTCTGGATCACGTAAGGATATTTGTGCTTGGAAATTATCAAATCCTAAAGATCTAAAAACGTACAAGACTAAATCGATAACGGCTTTAAACTCTTCATTTAATTGATCTGGTGTACAGAATATATGAGCATCGTCTTGTGTAAAACCACGTACACGAGTTAAACCATGTAATTCGCCACTTTGTTCGTATCGGTAAACGGTTCCAAACTCTGCATAACGAACGGGTAAATCTTTGTATGAGAAAGGTTTGTGATTGTATATTTCACAATGATGAGGGCAATTCATAGGTTTTAATAAAAACTCCTCGCCTTCTTTTGGTGTTTGTATGGGTTGAAAGCTATCTTCTCCATACTTTTCATAATGACCTGAAGTTACATAGAGTTCTTTTTGACCAATATGTGGCGTGATTACCATTTCATATCCTGCTTTTTTTTGTGCTTTTTTTAAGAAATCTTCTAAAAGACCACGAAGTGCGGCTCCTTTTGGCAACCAAAGTGGTAAACCTTGACCTACTTTGCTTGAAAAAGTAAATAGTTCTAATTCCTTTCCTAATTTTCTATGATCTCTTTTCTTCGCTTCCTCAATCATTTCAAGATGTTCGGTCAACATTTTTAGTTTTGGAAAAGAGATTCCGTATAATCTGGTTAGTTGTGGTTTGTTTTCATCACCTCGCCAATAAGCACCAGCAATACTTGTTAATTTTACTGCTTTGATGATTCCTGTATTAGGAATGTGCCCACCTCTACATAAATCGGTAAAATCATCATGATCACAGAAAGTTATATCTCCATCTGTTAGGTTTTCTATTAATTCTACTTTAAACGGATTATTTTCTTTTTTATAAAGAGCCAAAGCATCTGCTTTAGAAACTTCACGTAGTTTAAACTCGTGTTTCTCTCTTGCTGTTTGAATTATTTGATCTTCTATTCGTTTAAAATCCTTGTCAGATGGAGCATTGTTTCCAAAATCAATATCATAATAAAATCCTTGTTCAATGGCTGGTCCAATAGTCAATTTTGCATCTGGATAAAACTTTAAAACAGCTTGAGCCATTAAATGAGCAGAAGAATGCCAAAAAGCTTTTTTTCCACCTTCGTCATTAAAAGTGAACAGGACTAAATTACCATCTTCATTTAAAGGCGTCGTTGTTTCAACGGTTGTATCATTAAATTTTGCAGAGATTACAGCACGTGCCAAACCACTACTAATACTATAAGCAACATCCATAGGAGTGCTTCCTTTGGCGTATTCTTTTACGCTTCCGTCTGGTAAAGTAATATGAATCATGTTCTAATTTTTTAAGAACTGCAAAAGTATTCATTTCTAATGAGAATAGAAAAAATAAAAAACAGGAATGTTTAATCAATAATCTTATTCTTTAAACTTCTAAAATTTAAAATTTGGATTCTTCTCAAAAGCAGCATTTAAATAGTAAATTTAAAATCATTTCGGTTGACAAAAGGAACACGAAAGCGTGTATAAGTTGTGGTTGTTTTTCCTGTTTTCCTACTAAAAGTATCTAACAACAACTCCCATTCTTTATATTTAAATGTAAGCATATCCTTTCCCCCAAAAACCTTGGTCTATAAATTCACCGTCAATTTCATTGGCAATCTGTTTCCATATTTCATCTATTGGTGGTCCAAAAATATTTTCAAATAAAGCCATATTAATTAATTATAAATTCTACGACACATACAACTACACAAATCAACAATAATATTACTTAATTTCGATAGTAAATGGCATACGCATTTGAGCTCCTTTCATCTTCGCAAAGGATTGTAATTCTTTATAAATTTTAAAATTCTCTGCTCCAATTTCTTCTATAATAATTTCCTCTTTTGTTTTCATAAAAGGATTCGCTGAAAAAGCATCTTTAAAATCCTTTTTATAACGTGGGTAACTCGTTGTCTTATAATCAGAAATATCTGCTAAACTAGCTGCGTAGGCTATGGCATCATCTAAATTTCCTAATTCATCTACTAAGCCGTTTTCTAAAGCTTGTTTCCCTGTCCAAACACGACCTTGTGCAATAGCATCTACTTCTTCGAAAGTCATATCACGACCTTCGGCTACATGCTCTACAAAGGTCACATAAATATCATCAATACTTCCTTTTATATAATCATGAAACTCTTGAGTTAGTGGTTCGAAAACACTATATGAAGGTCCTTTATTCGTGGAAACTTGCTCTGCATTAATTCCCATATCTTTTACAATTCCTGTAAAGTTAGGAATGGCTCCAAAAACACCTATAGAACCTGTTATTGTTGTTGGTTCTGCATAGATTTTATCGGCATTACAGGCGATATAATAACCTCCTGATGCGGCCAAATTACCCATAGACACAACGATAGGTTTTTCTTTTTTTGTCAATTCTAATTCTCTCCAGATTAAATCAGAAGCTAAGGCACTTCCTCCTGGTGAATTAACACGTAAAACGATAGCTTTAATATTCTTTTTCTTACGTATTTTCTTTAGTGCTTTAATAATTGACTCTTGCCCAATATAGGTTTCATCTCCCTTTCCATACATAATGTTTCCTTGTGTATAAAGTACTGCTATTTTATCTTTAGCCGATGATTTAATACGTCCTTTTCCTGTAGAGATATAATCTTTTACGCTTATTTTTTCTAAATCTTTGTCTGATTCTATTCCTACTAAAGATTTAAGTTTGTTTTCGTATTCATCGGCGTAAATGGCTTGGTCAATCATTCCGTTTTTAACTGACAAACTAATATTCTTTGTTCCCATTTCATCCGCCAATGTATTTAATTCAGCAACTGTTTTTCCTCTACTCACACTGATGTCTTCAAGAAATTCAGCCCAAATAGAATGTAAGAATGATTCCATTTGTTCTCTATTTGCTTCACTCATTTCATTAGCTAAATAGCCTTCCATAGCACTTTTGTATTTTCCGTGACGAATGACTTCCATCTTAACACCATATTTATCTTGAAAATCTTTAAAATAAAGACGTTCAGAAGATAGACCTTGAAATTCTACAAATCCAACAGGACTTACAAACAATGAATCAGCAACCGAACTTAAATAATAATTCTTTTGTGTATAAACATCAGAGTAAGCAGTTACAAATTTTCCTGTTTCTTTAAATTCTACTAATTTATTTCTAATGGCTTGTACTTGAGCAATACCTGCATTTAAGTTTAGAATTTCGATACTAATTCCTTTGATATTAGCATCTGTTTTTGCATTTTCAATAGCATTGATAATTTTGGAATAGGCTATTTTCTTGTCATTTTCCCCAAACATTTCATCTAAAGGATTATCGCTTTTTGGAGCGTAATCAACTAGCTGAGGTTTAAGATTTAGAGTTAAGACACTATTGCTTTTTACTTCTATTTTATCTTTATCACCAATCATAGAGGCGACACCTGCAAATATGATAAAAATAAGGAATAAGGCTATTATTGTTCCTAAAATAGCTGCTAATAAATTACGTAAGAATTTCATTTTTTTTAGATGTGTTAACTGTTCTTATTATCTTTCAAAATAAATAATGTGTAAAAAAACAGTAGGATTATTTTTTAGATTTCTATATTCTATTTAACAAGTCGCAAAGATACGTTGTTTGTTACAATATATTAACAGTTGTCTGTTTTCGGTTGTCGGTTGTCGGTTAGTAATAAATGTAATTGAGAACTAATTCCACCTTTTAAATTGCGATTTTTGAAAATATAGCATTAATAAGTAACCTATTAAAGCACCTCCAACATGGGCAAAATGAGCGACACCACCACTTCCAAAAGAACCAAAAATTGAGAATCCTGTAAGACCTGAGAATAAATCTAAGGCTACAATTGCAGGAATAAAAAACTTTGCTTTTATAGGAAATGGAATAAACATTAGCATTAATTCTACATCAGGAAACTTAAAAGCAAATGCGACTAATACTCCATAGATTGCTCCAGAAGCACCAACAGCAGGCGTATGGTAAATGCTATAAAATTCACTAATTTTTGCTTTTGAAATAGTTTGTTCAATTACAGTATTATATTTTCCAGTTTCTAAGATATTTTGAATGTCTTCAGGACTAATGCCTGTTGCAAGAATACTTTCAAAAATGGAATTAAACTGAGAATAATTAACTAGCGAATAAACAATTCCTGCTCCTATACCAGCCGCAAAATAAAAAAACAAAAATTTATTTCGTCCCCACATTTTTTCCAAAGGGCTTCCAAAAGCCCACAATGCATACATATTAAATAATATGTGCATTACGCCACCGTGCATAAACATAGAACTCACAAATTGCCAAAATCCAAAATGTTCGTTTTTAGGATAAAATAAAGATAAATTCTCATACATAACATCTCCCATAAATTGGGTGGCTATAAAAAAGATCACATTGATAATAATCAAGTGTTTTACAGTATCGGTAATACGGCTCATAAGCGTTTATTTATTTCTTCAATGGTTATTGTGGTAAAACAGGCTTTTCCAAAAGGAGATGTATTGGGTTCTTTGCAAATAAATAAACTATTTACTAGTTCTTCTTGTTCTTTTTGAGTAAGTGTTTTTCCTAGTTTAATGGCACAACTTTTTGCTAGTGTCTTTGCAATTTGATCTACTTGGCTAAAACTAGAATGAGGCGTTTCCTCTTTTTGTGTTTGGATCAAGTCTTCGAAAAAGTTTGCTATTTCAGATTCTTCAATGTGAGATGGAACTCCTTTAATAATTAAATGCTCATTTGTCTTATTTTCAAATACAAAACCTATGCTTTCTAAATCATCTTGTAATTCTTTAATTAACAACATGTCTGGATTTGAATAGGCTAATTTTATTGGAAACAACAATTGTTGACTCACCGCTTCTCCTACCGTCATTTTTCTTAAATAGGTTTCATATAAAACACGTTCATGAGCTCTATTCTGATGAATAAACACCATACCTGATTTTATAGTACTTACAATATATTTAGTGTGTAATTGTTGAGTTCTGAAACTTGTATTTTCCTCATTTGGTGTAAACAATTGTGTGCTTTCATGTTCTTCTTCATTATCTGGAACAGGTATTTCAACATCCTTTGCTCCTACGTATAAACTTTCCCAAGAAGCTTCTTTTTTATCTATAAATGGATTAAAACTCCGATCGACTTTAACACCTGGTTCAACTTGTTTTTTATTCTTAAAACTATAAGGCGTATCCATACTAGCATCTCTGTTAAAATCTAAAACAGGTGCTACATTATATTGCCCCAAACTGTGTTTTACTGTGGCACGAATAATAGCATAAATATCTTTTTCATTTTCAAATTTGACTTCTGTCTTAGTCGGATGAATATTTATATCAACACTTTCGGTAGGTACTTCTAAAAATAAAAAATAAGTAGGATGTTGGTTGTTCGCAATCAATCCTTCAAAGGCAATCTTAACCGCATGATTTAAATAAGCTGTTTTGATAAAACGATTGTTGACAAAGAAAAACTGTTCTCCTCTACTCTTTTTGGCAAATTCGGGTTTGGCTACAAATCCTGTAATACTTAGGATAGGCGTTTTCTCTTGTATAGGAACTAACTTTTCATTTGTTTTTTTTCCAAATATGGCAACAATACGTTGTTTGAGATTACTTGTTTTTAGATGATATACTTCATGATCGTTGTGATACATGAAAAAAGTAATAGCAGGATGTGCCAAAGCTACCCGCTGTAATTCATTGACAATATGTCTTGTTTCTACAGCATCAGATTTTAAAAAATTTCGTCTGGCTGGAATATTGTAAAAAAGATTTTTAACAGCAATACTAGTACCTGTTGGTGTCGTAACAGGCTCTTGCCTACTAACTTTACTACCTTCAATACAAATGGACGTACCCACTTCATCTTGTTCTTGTTTGGTGCGTAATTCAACATGTGCAATCGCAGCAATTGAAGCCAAGGCTTCTCCTCTAAAACCTTTGGTTTGTAGGTTAAATAAATCAGTTGCCTTGCTTATTTTAGAAGTAGCATGTCTTTCAAAACTTAACCTAGCATCAGTAACACTCATTCCTTTACCATTATCAATAACCTGAATACTGGTTTTTCCTGCATCTTTTACTAATAATTTGATGATGGTAGCATTTGCATCAATGGCATTTTCTAACAATTCCTTTACTACTGAAGCAGGTCGTTGCACTACTTCACCTGCAGCTATTTGATTAGCTACATGATCAGGTAATAAATGAATAATGTCAGACATTCGTTTTTAGTTAAAAAGTTGGGTTCAAAAATAGTTAAAACTTTAGACAAAACAGAGCCTTGAATGTTCAAAGTTGAAAGTGAAAAGTTAAAAGTTTTATCTTATTTTACAAATATTGACAAATCAAAATCGATAATAAAAAGAAAGATGAGTACTAAAATAGCAATAATTATCACTAATCGTTTACTGACAATTTTTTCTTGTGGATGTTTTAGTTCATCAAATGCAGAAACAAATTTTCCTTTAATACCCGAAGGGGAATTAGTTGTTTTTCGTTCCTCATCAAATTTATGCTTAATGGAAAAAGGGCTTCCTACACCTTCATTTTTATAAAAACGAGGTAGGTAGTTAAATTTTTTATTCTCTTTTTTTTTAAAAACTCCCATGTTTACTTTGTTGTTGGTTTTATTTTCTGCTTATTGCTAGTTTCCAACTAACAATAGTTATTAGTTTACTCTACTATATATAAAGGAATCATATAGAGACTCTGAACTGTATTTCCTCTTTTCTTGGCAGGGATTAGTTTTGGAAAATTACCGATACTCTCAATAATAACTTCTTTTAATTCGGGATTAATTTCTTTACCTTTAACAGATGATTCAATACTATGAAAACTAACGAAACCTTCTCGATCAACTTTAATATGAACAAGCAAAGCCTCAGATGATGACAGCGGCGTAACGAATTCATGAAGTAACAAATCGGTTTCTAAGTACATACTTGCTGTTTTTTCAAAACAGTTTTCTCTATATTCTAAAGTAGCAATACTATCACACGAAGGAAAAATTGGATATTCATCGACTAGGGTAAAGTCGATTTTTTTAGGTTTTTTAACAAAAAAACTATCAACATAATCACAAGATGTTATTGTTACTAGTAAAATCACTAGTGAGAGTACTATTCTAATCATAATTAGCTAAGTAAAAGGTTTCAAAAGTACAAATTAAATTATATATAGGTATAAACAAAAGGATAAGAGTTAAGGTTCCATTAAAATTATCAAAATCTGCCTTTAAAAATGGTAAAATTTTATGTAAGTTTGCAGCCCCGATAAATATCGGGGTGAAAACATGTTTGACAAACCAATTTACTATGCAAAATAAAGGACTTATCTATACATTCGCCATTCTATTCGGTTTGGTAAGTTTGTATTCCATTTCATTTACTTATTCTACCAATAGAGTAGAAAAAAAAGCTTTTGAATATGCCAATTCTGTCGTTACAAATGATGACGGAAAAGAACTAGCAAGAGTTGAAAGACATTATTTAGATTCTGTTGCAAACGACACCAATCTTTACTTTAATTTATTTACTTACAATGATATTAAAGAAAAATCTTTAAATCTTGGATTAGATTTAAAAGGTGGTATCAATGCAATTTTACAAGTTTCTGTAAAAGACATTCTTTTAGGCTTATCTAACGATTCTAAAAACACTGTCTTTAAACAAGCACTAGCTGCTGCTACCGAAGCTCAAAAAACGGAAACAAAACCTTTTGTTTCTATTTTCTTTGATAAGTTTACAGAATTATCTGATGGGAACGTAAAACTAGGTGATCCTGATATTTTTGGAAATAAATCTTTACAAGACAAGATTAATTTTAACATGACCGATAAAGAGGTGATGCCAATTATTGAAGAAGAAGTAAGTAACTCAATAAGCACTGCTTTTAGAGTATTACGTACTCGTATTGATAAATTTGGAGTTACACAACCTAACATACAACGTATCGGAAAATCGGGTCGTATTCTTATTGAATTACCTGGAGCTAAAGATATACACCGTGTAAAAAATCTTTTACAAAGTACTGCTGAATTACAATTTTGGGAAGTCTATTCAAACCAAGAAATTTCTCAGTTCTTAATTGCTGCGAATGGAAAAGTACAAGAATTACTTAAAAAAGACACTACTGTAGAAACTGATTCTACCGAGGTAGATGAAAAATCAATTTCAGAATTATTAGGAGGCGAAGAAGATCCAACAGCAGAAAAAGAAAAAGTTGACAATCTTTTTAGTGTTTTATCACCAAATATAACACAAGCTCAATATACAACTTCGGTTATTGGATATGCTTCATTAAAAGATACAGCAAAAGTAAACAAGTACCTTAAAATGAGCGAGGTTCGTGCTTTATTACCTGCTGATAAAAAATATACTAAGTTTTTATGGGATGCAAAACCTAATAAAGACTCAGAAATAATACGATTATATGCTATCAAATCAAAAAGAGATGGCAAAGCTCCTATTGAAGGTGATGTAATTGATGATGCTACACAAACCTTTGACCAATTAGGGATCAACCCTGAAGTTTCAATGAGAATGAATTCATATGGTGCAAAATTATGGGGGAAAATGACAACAGCCAATGTTGGGAAATTTGTAGCCGTAGTATTAGATGATTATGTGTATACTGCACCTAGAGTTAATGATGCTATTCTAACAGGAAGCACCTCGATTTCTGGTCAATTTGATATTAATGAAGCAAGAGATTTAGCCAATGTTTTAAAAGCTGGGAAGTTACCAGCTAAAGCACATATCGTTCAAAGTGAAATCGTAGGCCCTTCTTTAGGGAAAGTTGCTATTTCTAAAAGTATCTCTTCTTTTGTATTAGCTTTAATATTGGTATTAATTTGGATGCTCTTCTATTATGGAAAAGCAGGTGGTTTTGCTAATATTGCTTTGATTATTAACATCTTATTTATATTTGGTATATTAACTGCATTTGGTTTTGTATTAACCTTACCAGGTACTGCAGGTATTATCTTAACCATAGGTATGTCAGTAGATGCCAACGTAATTATCTTTGAGCGTATTAAAGAAGAATTGGCTAAAGGCAAAAAACTAAAACAAGCTATTGCAGACGGATTTAGTTTTAAAGGTGCCTTATCAGCGATTATTGATGCAAATATTACGACACTTTTAACAGGTGTTATACTTTACATGTTTGGTACAGGTCCTGTTCAAGGATTTGCCTTAACCTTAATTATAGGTATTTTAACTTCATTATTTACTGCAATTTTCTTAACACGTATGTTAATTGATTGGTATATAACAAAAAGTGATAATTTAACCTTCAACACTTCTATAACAAAAGGTTGGTTCCAAAATATGGATATCGATTTCCTAAAGAAAAGAAAAATAGCTTATGCTATTTCTGGTGTTGTTATCTTAATAGGTATTGGTTCATTATTTACGAATAGTTTAAATTATGGAGTAGATTTTAAAGGAGGTCGTTCTTTTGTTGTAAAATTCGAACAAGCACCTAATGCTAACGAAGTGAAAACTGCTCTTAAAGAAGTATTTGAAAGTGCTCCAGAAGTAAAAACATATGGGTCTGATAATCAATTAAAAATAACCACTAAATTTAGAATTGAAGAGGAAGGTTCAACTGTTGACGATGAATTACAAATGGCTTTGTTTACTGGTTTACAATCATTCTTACCTGATGGAAGCACTTTAGAAACTTTTAAAGGTGGTTTTGACAATCAAAAATTTGGTATTATGAGTTCTATTAAAGTAGAACCAACCATTGCAGATGATATTAAACAAGCCGCAGGTTGGGCCATATTTGGTTCACTATTCATTGTATTCCTTTATATTTTATTACGATTTAAAAAATGGCAATATAGTTTAGGAGCTGTAGCTGCCGTATTCCATGATGTATTGATAGTATTAGCTATTTTCTCTATTTTCTGGAAAATACTCCCTTTTGATATGGAAATAGGACAATCCTTTATTGCCGCCATATTAACCGTGCTTGGGTACTCGTTGAATGATACCGTGGTTATCTTTGACCGTGTTCGTGAGTTTGCTGGTTTACATAAAAGATGGAGCTTTAGTAAAGTAGTAAATAAAGGTCTAAGTAGCACATTAGGAAGAACTATTAACACTTCAATGACAACACTGGTTGTGTTACTAGCAATATTCCTATTTGGAGGTGACTCAATTAAAGGATTTATGTTTGCACTTATTGTAGGTGTGGTTGTAGGTACATACTCTTCATTATTTGTTGCCTCACCAATTATGTATGATACTATAGGTAAAAGCATAAAAGACAAAAAAGAATAAATAGGCATATAGTATAAAAAAACCGTCTTCCTTTTGGTTGGCGGTTTTTTATTTTGAATAGATATAAACAATACCTAATATATTTATAAAGTCTCATTATCTTTGTGACTGAAATTGTTCTATAATGAAGCAAATAATAAAACTACACGACAAATTTTTCAAACCATATATTGGAGCAGACAAACTAAAACAAGCCGTGAAAAGACTTGTGGATGAAGTTTACAATGATCTTGGTGAAGATGAAGAACCCATTTTTATAGGAATTTTAAATGGATCTTTTATGTTTGCTGCAGATTTTGTTAGAGAATATCCTGCAAATTGCGAAGTGAGTTTTGTTAAATTAGCATCTTACGAAGGGCTCAATAGCAAAGGAAAGGTAAATGAACTGGTCGGTTTATCAGAAGACCTTACTGGTAAAACAGTTGTGATTCTTGAGGATATTATTGATACAGGTAATACCTTAGCAAAAATATATGATATTTTTGAACATTTACCCGTTAAACAACTTAAATTAGTTACATTATTTTTTAAACCAGATGTGTTTAAAAAATCATTACACATTGATTATATTGGAATATCGATCCCTGATAAATTTATTGTAGGTTATGGATTAGACTACGATGGGTTTGGAAGAAATCTAAAAGACATCTATCAACTAAAAGATTCTAAAATGAAAAATATTGTCCTGTTTGGTCCTCCAGGTGCAGGTAAAGGCACACAAGCTTCTTTATTAAAAGATTATTACAACCTGATACATATTTCTACAGGTGAAATATTTAGATGTAATATCAGAGAAAAAACTGAACTCGGAATTTTAGCAAAGTCCTACATGGATAAAGGTGATTTAGTCCCAGACAAAGTTACCATTGAAATGTTAGAAAAACAAGTAGATAAAGATCTTGATGTAGCTGGTTTTATTTTTGATGGTTTTCCAAGAACCAAATCACAGGCAGAAGCTTTAGATGTATTTTTGGCTAAAAAAGGAGAACAAATTGATGGTATGGTTGCTCTAGAAGTCGAAGAGGATGAATTAGTAAAACGTCTCTTAGAAAGAGGGAAAACAAGTGGCAGACCTGATGACCAAAACGAGACCAAAATTCGTAATCGATTTAACGAATACAAAACCAAGACAGAAATTCTAAAAGAATACTACGACAAGCAAGGAAAATATTATGGAGTTGTTGGCTTAGGAAATATTGATGAAATAACTAGACGATTAAAAAAAGTAATTGATCAGCTTTAGATAAAACAAATAGCAAATCAAATGGTAGAAGGAAATTTTGTCGATTATTTAAAAATACATGCCAAATCAGGTAATGGTGGTGGCGGTTCTAAACACTTGCGCCGTGAAAAATACATTACAAAAGGAGGACCTGATGGTGGAGATGGTGGTCGTGGTGGTCATATTATCCTGAGAGGGAACAAACAATTATGGACATTGTTTCACCTGAAATTTAAACAACATTTCAAAGCAGGTCATGGTGGCATGGGTGGAAAACAGACTAGTACTGGGAAAGATGGTGATGATGTAATTATTGATGTGCCTTTAGGAACTATCGTTAAAAATCCTGAAACAGATGAGGTCTTGTTTGAAATTTCAGAAGAAGGAGAAAAGATAATTATTTTGCCAGGTGGCATGGGTGGTAGAGGAAACAACCATTTCAAATCACCAACAAATCAAACTCCAAGGTATGCACAACCAGGCGTCCCAGGAGAAGCAGCCTCTTTTAGGTTAGAACTAAAATTATTAGCTGATGTAGGTTTGGTAGGTTTCCCTAATGCTGGAAAATCAACTCTTTTATCTGTATTAACTAAGGCAAAACCAAAAATAGCTGATTATCCATTTACTACTTTAAAGCCCAATTTAGGTATTGTACCTTATCGTGAACATAGAAGTTTTGTAATGGCAGATATCCCAGGTATAATAGAAGGAGCGGCTGAAGGCAAAGGATTAGGGCATCATTTTTTAAGACATATTGAAAGAAATTCAGTGTTATTATTTATGGTACCCGCAGATTCTGATGATATAAGAAAAGAATATGCCATTCTAAAAAATGAATTACAAAAACACAATCCCGAACTTCTTGATAAAGAATTTTTATTAGCCATCACCAAATCTGATATGTTAGATAAAGAACTCTTTGAAGAAATGCAAAGTGAAATACCTGAGAATGTTACTTGTTTATTTATTTCATCTGTCGCTCAAACTGGCTTGGATGAACTAAAAGATCATTTATGGAAAATGTTGCAGCAAAGACTCTAACAAATACATGCTTTTTACCGAATTTAAAAAAAATATAAATACACTAAAAAAAACACCTTTAGGTGGTTTAAAAGCACAGTTTCGTTTAGCACCGATTTACAGAAAGAATTTAGAAAAAGAAAAAATTAACGCTTTAAAGCCAATATTTGCTAGTGTTCTAATTATATTTTTTCCTAATGAGAAAGGAGAAACTTCTTTTATACTAACCAAAAGAGCTAGTTACAAAGGACATCACTCAAAACAAATTAGTTTTCCTGGAGGAAAAAAAGAAGTAACTGATATTGACTTAATTGCTACTGCCATTCGTGAAACTCACGAAGAAATTGGCATTGAAATTCAAAGAGAAACTGTCTTTAAAGAATTGACGGATGTTTATATTCCACCCAGCAATTTTTTAGCACATCCATTTTTAAGTTATCTTGATACAAAACCAATTTTCACTCTTAATCATGAGGTCGATAGTCTCTTGTTAGTTTCTTTGAAAGAATTGTTAAACTCTAAAAACACTAAGACAAGAGAGGTACAAACGGCAACGGGTCAAACAGTTAAAACCCCTTGTTATCTTTTTGAAAATCAAATTGTATGGGGAGCTACCGCTATGATGCTTAGTGAGTTAACTGAATTGTTTACAACTACTTTTTCGAATTAACACTATTTATAGTTGAGAATCTATTTCTTTTGTATCTTTGTTTTCACCAAACTAAAACCGAAATAAATGAAGTTATTCAAAAGGAATTCTTTTGGACACATATTGTTTATAAAAAGATGGGTTATACGAATCTTAGGACTCGTATCGCACAGCAGATACAATAGATTTAATAATTTACAAATAGAAGGTTCTGAAATAATAAGAGATTTACCCGAAACCAACGTACTATTTGTTTCAAACCATCAAACCTATTTTGCCGATGTAGCTGCCATGTTTCATGTATTTAATGCCTCTTTACACCAAAGAGTTGACAGCATTGATAATATGGGTTATCTGTGGAAACCCAAATTAAATATTTATTATGTTGCCGCCGCAGAAACCATGAAATCAGGTATATTACCAAAAATATTTGCCTATGTAGGTTCAGTTTCTATTCAAAGAACTTGGCGTAGTGAAGGTAAAGATGTAAAACGTCAAGTAAAAATGTCTGATATTAGTAATATCGGAAGAGCTTTAAACGAAGGCTGGTTAATTACATTCCCACAAGGGACTACAACCCCTTTTAAGCCCATAAGACGTGGTACGGCACATATTATTAAAACAGAAAAACCTATTGTTATTCCTATAGTAATTGATGGGTTTAGACGTTCTTTCGATAAAAAAGGATTGTTAATAAAAAAGAGAGGAATTTTACAATCTATGCATATTAAAAAGCCACTAGATATTGATTATGAAAATGAATCAATTGCTGATATTGTGGAAAAAATAGAATATGCAATAGAACAACATCCTTCCTTTTTAAAAGTAGAAAATATTGATGACTACCAAAAATCAGAAGAAGATTTAAACAAAAAAAGAAACTTTTGGGATTCGTATTAAAGAGTTGAAAGTTTTTAAAGTAAGTAAGGTCTGTAAATCATAATTCGTAAATCTATAATCTAAAATACACATGACTATATCGCAACTTGAATACGTACTTGCTGTTGCCAAACACCAAAACTTTACAGAAGCTGCTAAACACAGTTTTGTGACACAACCTACTTTAAGTATGCAAATACAAAAGTTGGAAGACGAGCTAGGAATACAAATATTCAATAGAAAAAAGAAACCTATTGCACTCACAGAAATAGGACAAAAAATTGTTGAACAAGCCAAAACAATTGTCGATGAAAGTCATAGAATGAATGATATTGTCGATCAACAAAAAGGCTTTATAGGTGGTGAATTTAGGTTGGGTATTATCCCTACAATTATCCCTACGCTACTTCCTATGTTTTTAAAAATATTTATAAAAAAATACCCAAAAGTCAATTTAATTATCAATGAATTGACCACAGAAGATATTATCAAACAATTGACAAATGGTACTATTGATGTTGGTATTGCAGCTACACCTCTAGAAAATGAAGCCATAAAAGAACAACCCTTATATTACGAACCTTTTGTAGCTTTTATCCCTGAGAATCACAGATTATTTGAAGCTAAAAATATAAATGCAAATGATCTTGATATTGATGAAATACTATTATTAGAAGACGGACATTGTTTTAAAGATAACATAATTAACTTATGTAAACCTAAAAAACATATCATCCCCAAACATTTTGAATTAGAAAGTGGAAGTTTTGCAACCTTAATCAAATTGGCAAAAGAAGGCTTAGGTATGACGTTACTTCCTTATTTAGATTCTATTGATTTAGCAAAAAGAGATCATAAGTATGTAAGAGAATTTGTAAAACCAGTACCTGCAAGAGAGGTTAGTTTGGTTTTTCATAAATCTCAATTAAAAATACAAATGGTCAAAGCTTTAAAAGAGAGTATTGATAGCGTGGTACGTGGAGCTATTTCATTTCATGATGTAGAAATCATTAGCCCAATCCAAAAGAAATAAGTTCTAGAAAATTGAAACACAAAAGTCTAAAAAACTTTGACTAAAGCTAATTGATAACTGCTAAACAAACAACTAGTTCTGGTTTTTGTTGTGTGTATCTTTCTAACCACAGTCGTAGTTCTTCAATCTCGTAGGGTAATAATCTGTTAACTGCTTTTTGCAATTCACGGGTAAATAAATCAACACTAAAACTAACTTTCTTAAGTACTGTTTTAGTATATTCAAACATTGCTCTTGCCATTCGTTATTAGTTTTATTATAAAACGTAAATACTGTATTTTTAGTATCTATTTAATCGAAAAAAAATGTTAAAAAAACCTTAGAGTTTTACTAGTTTTTTCATCAAGCTAGTAGTTGTCTTGCTTAACTCAGTTGTAATAGATTGAAAATGAGCTTTTTTATTTTCAACACCTGTTTCGTTGACTTTTGCAATTAAGATATCAAAAGATTCAATTGCTTGGTCAATTAATTTTTCTGCTTTATCTGACTTATCAGAATTCACCAATTGCCAAGCATAGCATTCTTCAATAACCCCAGAGAGCTCGTAATTAATGGTTTTTTTTAAATCGCGTATAGTAGCCATATTGTTTTTATATTGTTTGGTTTGCGTAAATGTACAATAAATGATTTAAATAAATGATTTGTTTTAAAACTTTATACTTGACTATCTCATTTTTTTTGACGAACTTCGTAATTCATTAAGTAAATTCCATTACTATAAGGATTTAGCAATGCGATAAACTAACAGAAAACACCTTCTTTAAAAACTGAAAATTAAACTTTAATAAATATGAAATATACAGGAATTTGGATAGACAAAAGAAATGCAAAAATCATTACAATTGAAAATGGAAATGCAAAAATGAATAGCATCCATTCTGAAATTGAAGAATTTAAAATTCATGGAGGAAGTGGAAGTCGACAAAAAGGTGGTCCGCAGGATGTAGTTCAAGACAGTAAATTTCTTAAACGAGAGAAAAATCAAACAAAAAGATATTTTGAAGATATCATTCCGGCTATCAAAGACACAGATAGCTTAGTGATTTTTGGACCCGCACAAACTGGCAACGATTTCAATAAAGAACTATCTAAAAAACACCCTAACATTTACAAAAAAGTAAAAAGTGTTGAAAAAACTGATACGATGACAGATAATCAACTTGTTGCTTGGGTTAAAGATTTTTTCAAACAATAGTATCGTTAAATTTCATGAGATTCTCGCGTTGTTAATAACCTGAGTTCGACCTAAGCTTTACTATACAGAATGCAAAGAAGAGGTGAGATTTGAAGAATAAATTTTAAGGAATAACGAGTTATTGTG
>DQTL01000336.1 GCA_015662775.1 Lutibacter sp. | reverse complement strand
TAAAGCTTTGCGTTCTTAACAAGTAAAATTCATTATAATCTCTTTGCGAGCTTTGCGTGAAATATATTTATACAATTCTTATGGGTGAATAGTTACGAATTATTATAAACAGCCAAAAATATTATTTTACAAGCTCTTTGGCTGTTTATAATCCTACTCTTTAAATAGACATTCCATCGTAAGTTCCTTATCCACAATCTCATTGCTGTGCTTATTTGGATTAACTCCAAAAGTTGTAATCATAGTTAGAGAAAAACTTTTTTTTGTCCTTGTTGCCCTTCTAAATTCATCCATTTTAATACGTAATTTCTTAACATAGTTTGCATCAATATTAAATGGTGCATTATAAAACTTTATTTCACAAATATTAACAATCCTATCATCTCTATCAATAAGTAAATCTATTTGTGCTTTATCGTTAAACCAACTATAATTAGTAGAATTAACAACTTCAATATTTAATCCCTTTTTTATTTGATCAGCATGTTTTAAGCATAATGTCTCAAAACTAAAACCAGACCAAATATTGAATGTTCTTGACTGTTGAAGTTTTTTCCAAGTATTTTTTCCTTGTCCCATATTTTTCTCAATAAAGCTTAAATAGAAATATGAGTATTCATCAGATAATCTAAAAAGAGAGTCAAATGTTTTTTTCTTGTAGGCTTTATATTTAGACAGAAAACCTGATTCTATCAATTCTTCAATTACTGTACTCACTTTTTGGTTACTTTGAAGTTTAGTTTTCTCAAGTATATCTTTCCTAGTAATTCCTTTTCTTGTTTTTGCTAAAGTTCTAACTATCTTTAAATGCATATCAGAATTATCAAACAAAGATTTATACATAAATTCAAATTCTCCAATTAACTCCCCACTCTCCTCAAAACACAATCTATCAATATTCGCTGAAATGCTATCTCCTCTTTCAATCTTGTCAAGATAATAGGCCACTCCTCCAATCATCATATATAATTGTATTAAGTCATATTGTGAGTATTTTATTTTTCTGTTTTCTAAAAAGAGTTTGGTTTCATGTAAATTAAATGGTTTTAAATTAATTCGATAATCAATTCGACCATAAAGTCCTCCTTTATTATTAATAATATTTTTTATCATATAGGAAGCAGCTGAACCACAAATAACAACAACTAAGTCATCTCTCTTTGTTGCATAAGTATTCCAGAAATTTTCAAAAGCTCCAATAAATCTCGATCTTTTGGTAGCCAACCACGGAAATTCATCTATAAAAATCACTTTCTTTAATTTCCCTTTTAAGCCGTCTATATAGTGCTCAAGAATTTCAAAAGCTTCTAGCCAATCTTTAGGATTATCCTGTTTATTGAACCTAGTTGATGCTTTTCTAATAAGTTTAGTGAAGTTCTTTAATTGGTCACGATATGTTCCTTGGCTTATTCCTGTTAATTCAAATTTAATACTATTTTTGTAATACTCGCGTATAAGAAATGTTTTGCCAACTCTTCGTCTTCCATATATAGCTATCAATCTCGATCGTTTGCTGTTAAAGGCTTTATGTAAGATTGCTGTTTCGTTTTTTCTGCCAATTATCGTGCCCATAATATTATATAATTAGCCAAAGATAGTAATAATATTTATCTTTGGCTAATTATAGAATGGTATTTTTAGCACGGTAGATTTAACCCGCATTATTCATGAATATTTCTATTACAAAGTCACTCTTTCAGCGTGATAAACCAAAACTGCCTGCTATAATTGAGAATGCTCGAAATTTGTTTATCTCAAAAGTGAGTAACAATTTTTTCACTAAAAAACTTCTGCGCTCCTCAATTACTCACTAATTTTTTATTTATTTTATTGAGTTCCCCACAAATTAGCGGGGCAGGCTGTGATATCACTTCGTTTAGTTCTATTGGTATTTTGACTTTTCATTACGAAAATCCATGAATAATGCGGGTTGACTATAAAATGCAACTTTTTGGTTTACATTTTTAATTTTAAGGTGTTTTCTGACAGACACTAAATATCATAACCTTTAGAAAAACATTTATAGCTCTAGTCTGTTTTGATATTTCAAAGTTTCTTACTACTAAAACTTATTTCAGTTATAAAACAAAACCGAATAACTCCTCAGTTATTCGGTTTTAAATGTTTTGAATTAAAAAGTTTTACTTTTTTAATGCATCTCTAATCTCCATCAATAAATCATTGTCAGAAGGTCCTGCTGGTGCAGCTTCTTCTTCTTCTTCTTTTTTCTTCATTTTATTGTAAGCTTTCACCATCATAAACATAACAAATCCTACAATAAGTAAATTGATTATTGTGTTAATCCAAGATCCATACATAATTGCATTTGCGGGAGTCACTACTTTGCCAGCAGCATCAACAACAGCTTCATCAAGTACAATACTCAGGTTTGCAAAATCCATTCCACCTGTAAAGTGACCTACAACAGGCATTACGATGAAATCAACAAATCCTTTTACAACAAGACCAATGGCTCCTGCCATAATAACTGCAACGGCAAATTCGATTACATTGCCGCCCATAATAAATTTCTTAAACTCTTTTAACATAATAAGTTTGGGTTTTAAATTAGTTAATTAATTAACAGGGCAAATATATAAAAAAAAGCATTGTTTTAAAAACAACAATTATTGATTATCATTAGACAATACACAATTCACTAAATCTTAGGTACTATTATTCTAGGAATTCTTTGCGAAATAGCTGTTAAAACTTCATAAGATATTGTGTTGGTTCTCAAAGCAAGGTCTTCTACGATTTCTTGAGTTTCAAAAAACAAAACTTCATCACCTTCTTTGCATGCAATATTTGTAACATCAACCATAAGCATATCCATAGTAACATTTCCTAGTATATAGGCTTTCTCACCTTTAATAGTTACATAGCCCACACCATTTCCCCAAGAACGTGGAATACCATCGGCATATCCTATTGAGATAGTTGCAGAAATTGTTTTTTTCTCAGCTTTAAAAACACGGTTATAACCGACTGATTCCCCTTTTTTAATAAGATGAATTTGAGAAATAATGGAATGTAATTTACTGACGTTTCTTAATCTTTTTGTCCACTTTTTATCGTTTGCATACCCATATAAACCTATACCTACTCTAACCATGTTAAAGTGTGCTTCTGAGTAGTTTAATACTCCAGTTGAGTTTGCAATATGCTTGTCGAAAGAATAGGGGAGTTGACTCTCAAACTCATCTATAATACTGCTAAAAAGGTTTATTTGATTTTGTGTAAAGTGTTTTTGATTGGAATCTTCACTTGCTACTAAATGAGATAAAATCGAAGCTATTTTTAGATTGTTATTTTTAGAAATCAAAGAAACTATTTGTGAAATGTCCTTTTGTGAAAACCCTAGACGATTCATCCCCGTGTTAAACATAATATGAATGGGAAAATTTGTAAGCTTATGAATATTAGTTAATTCTAAAAAATAATTCAAGACTCTAAAACTATAAATACTAGGTTCTAATTGATATTTGAAACACTCTTCAATATCAGAAAGTTGAGAATGAAAGACAATAATAGGTGTTTTAATACCTGCTTTACGTAATTTAATGCCTTCTTGAATGTAGGCGACTCCAAAATAATCTACTTCTAAACTTTCTAAATATTTTGCAATTTCAATTGCTTCATGCCCATAGGCAAAAGCTTTAATAACAGCCACTAATTTAGTTGAGTCTTTTGTTTTCGATTTAAAAAAAAGGTAATTGTGTACCAATGCATTTAAATCAACACTTAAAAAAGTATTGGGTTTTTGTAGCATAGCAATTTATTCCATTTGTTTTTGCTTTATTTCATCTTGATGAGTAGCTTTGTAATAAGCACCTCTACTCAAGGGTTCATAACTATCGGTTTCTCCTAAAACAACCAAGTCTTTGCTCGCTATAGTACGATGGCTGTAATGTGCCAAATTCCCCGTTCGAGTACAAACAGCATGTACTTTAGTAACATACTCCGCAGTAGCCATCAGCGCTGGCATAGGACCAAAAGGATTTCCTTGGAAGTCCATATCTAAACCTGCGACAATAACACGTACGCCTCTATTTGCTAAATCATTACAAACAGCCACGATTTCATCATCGAAAAATTGAGCCTCATCAATACCAACGACTTCTACATCGCTTGTTAAAAGACGTATATTCTCAGCAGCTTGCACAGCTGTAGAACGAATTTTATTGTTATCATGTGATACTACGTTTTCATCATCATATCTCGTATCTATGGCAGGTTTGAAAATTTCTACTTTCTGTTTGGCAAATGTTGCTCGTTTTAATCGTCGAATTAATTCTTCTGTTTTTCCAGAAAACATTGACCCTGCAATTACTTCTATCCACCCAAATTGTTCATTATGATTAACTGTGTTTTCTAAAAACATTTTTCACTTTTAGTATTGATTCTTGAAATAATAGTTCCATTTTACTATCTTTACAAAAGTAAAAAAATAATAGAAAGAAATTGACACTACTAATTTAATTTATACACAAAATGTCAAGAAAAAAAATTCAAGAGCTGGCTAATGAAATAGCTGTTTTATCGAATGATGGAACTAGCTTGTTGTTACTTGAAAAGGTCCGTGATTTATATGAAATAGTGACGCTATTGCATTATGCAACTTCAAAAGAGATTCGTATTGAAGAGGAAAAAATAATTGAACAAGCTACAACTCAAGACACAATTGAAACAGTTCCTGAAGTTGAAGAAAAAATTGAGACCCCTAAGATTGAAGATGCTAATCTTTCCATTGAAGAGCGTATCAAACAAATAATGGAAACAGCACCTACTTTTGCAACTAAAGATAATCAAACTACGCTTGAAGCAAAAAGCGACGAAATAGTTACCTCAAATATTGAGCAGAAGATAGAAATACCAGAAGAGCTGGAAATTCCTCAAGAATCTTTTGTGGCTGATGAATTTAAAGATGCTATCTCAGCAGATTATGCAGCTGAATTATTTGAAAAAGCTGAAAAAATTGAGATTACAAAAAAATCCTTGAATGATAAACTTTCTCAAACACAATTACAAATAGGCTTAAATGATCGTATTGCTTTTGTAAAGCATTTATTTGATGGTAATCAATCAGATTTTAATAGAGTACTTTCGCAATTAAATACTTTTTCGGATGAAGCTCAGGCAAAGAATTTTATTTATACTGTCGTAAAACCAGATTATAATTGGAATAATGAAGTGGAATATGAGGAAAGATTAATTGCTCTAATCGAACGTAAATTTTTGTAATTTAGTTGCTTAAATTTTTAAGCATTTTATCTATTTTTTCCTTTGTAAGTATGTAGTCTTTTAACTTTTTTCCTTTATAACGATGGTATAAAAACAAAGGCATAAGAATGAGTGTAAATAGTAATACACCAATTCCTACGATGAAATTTCCTAATCTATGATCATTTGACAATAAGTAAAAACCAACCCCAAGAATAATAAGAATAAGTACTAATACAATTTGAATTATTTTTTTCATCTAGTTACTTTTTAGGTTTATTTGTTTTCTACAATTTATTAAAATGCTAATTTCGACAAAAATTTTTAAATCAGTAACTACTTAATTAAAACATTAATTTATTAAGATATAAAGCCCGTAAACCATGAAATTCAACACAAAAACCATACACGGAAATCAAAAGCATGACCCAAGTACTGGAGCCGTAATGCCACCAATTTACCAAACGTCAACTTATGCTCAGGAAAGTCCTGGTAAACATAAAGGTTTTGAATATTCGCGTACAGGAAATCCAACACGATCTGCTCTTGAAAACGCATTTGCCAGTATTGAAAATGGACAATTTGGTTTTGCATTTGCATCTGGACTTGCCGCTATTGATGCTGTTATTAAATTATTAAACCCTGGAGATGAAGTAATTTCAACCAGTGATTTATACGGTGGCACCTATCGGATATTTACTAAGGTGTTTGAAAAATATGGAATAAAATTTCACTTTACCGATTTGAGTAATGTTGCCATATTAGAAGAATTGATTAATGATAATACAAAGCTAATTTGGGTAGAAACCCCTACTAATCCCATGCTTAATATTATCGATATTGAAGCGGTAGTAGCCATAGCTAAAAACAAAAATATATTGGTAGCCGTTGATAATACTTTTGCTACTCCTTATTTACAACAACCGCTAGATTTTGGGGCTGACATAGTCATGCACTCCGCAACAAAGTATCTTGGTGGACATTCTGATGTTGTTATGGGAGCACTTGTTGTAAATGATAAAGAGTTATCAGAAAAGCTTTATTTTCTTCAAAATGCAAGTGGGGCTATTTGTGGTCCTATGGATAGTTTCTTGGTCTTAAGAGGTCTAAAAACTTTACATGTACGTATGCAAAGACATTGTGAAAATGCTTCAGTTATTGCAAAATATTTAAAAAATCATTCTAAAATTGAGAATGTATATTGGCCAGGACTTACGACACATTCTAATCACCATATAGCTAAAAAACAAATGAATGATTTTGGTGGTATGCTTTCATTTTCAACAAAATACAATCAAAAAAGGGATGCAATAAAGGTTGTAGAAAATTTAAAACTATTCACACTTGCTGAATCCTTAGGTGGTGTTGAATCACTTAGTGGGCATCCTGCAAGTATGACACATGCTTCTATTCCAAAAGAAGAACGTGAAAAAACAGGAGTTACTGACTCATTAATTAGATTAAGTGTAGGTATAGAAGATGTAGCTGATTTACTTGAAGACCTTAAACAAGCTTTGTCAAAAATATAGAATAACCTATATAAGGATGTTTTTAAAAAAAGTGTCAAAGAGTATACACACCTAAACATTGAAAGGGGTAATATACAATATTAAAGATTTTACTTATTACCCCAAGTAGAGAATTTTCCTCTCTTACCAAAAGAAAAGACATACCCTACATTTAAGTAGTATAACCAGTCATTGTGTTTGTTGGAATCGTTGATAATCTCATTATTTGGGTTTAATCCATCAATAAAATCGCTACCAAAGTATTGCCATCTCATATCTAGCATGATTGCACCTCCATTATCAAGTTGGTATCTTAACCCAGCACTCGGCATCAAAGAATAAGTAAATACGGGTTGGTCACTTGCATATACTACTCCTTCATCATCTGTTTGATAAGCTAGTATTAAATTAGAAGTATCAACTTCTGGCAAAGCAAAAGTCCCCATAATTCCTAGCCCAAAATAAGGGGTTAGTTTTTTTTTAATTCCAGGCACAAAATCAGGTATAACAAAAGGATGATATTCTAGAATGGTTCCAAAATTAATTACAGATGCACGACCAACCATATTTTTACGAGAATCGGTAATAGGTTCATCAGCAAAATGCTCTAATTTAGCACTAAAATAGGAACCTTCTAATTTTAATTTTAAATGTTTTTGCGACCAACTAGGTTCTCCAGTCAAACTTGGGTCTTGGCTAAAGAAATTTACATACAAAGATCCTCCAACTGCTAAACCCATATTACCTGAAAAATTACTTTTAGAGTTTCCATCTTCGCCATAATCAGATTGAAAAGATGCAAAGCCTATATTTAAACTGGCTTCAAGATTTGGTGTGTTTTGAGCTCCTATGTATAAGGAAGTTAGGAGAAAGAGAGTAAGGATGTAATAACGCATTTTTATTTTATTTTTTTATTTTGAGCTGTTAGTTTTCAAAAAAGTATGGACAAAGATATTAAAAATTTAAAAGAATCATCAATTTAATATAAATTCTTCTGTAATACTCCAATTCGATCTTACTTCAATTACTTTAGGATAGTAGAGAACTTCTTCAGGTTGTACTTGTTTTAGAAGATTTCCAGAATCCCATTTGTTGTTATTGTTTTTGTCAAAAATCACTCTAACTTTGTATTTGTTTGGTTTTAAAAAATCAAAGTTCACTAGTTTGTTATCACCGACAAATACAGTCTTTAAGAGTGCTCCTTTCTCGGTTAATAATTGGAGAATTAATGCTGTTTTGTTATTGTTTTTTAAAGAAATTGTTAACGACCCATAATACTCTTTTTTCTTAGTATTAAATTTAAAATGTAAGCTATCGTTTTTAGAACCAAAAAAATCTGTAATTGCATTAGGTAATATTTTTAACGAGTACTCACTTTTTTCATCTTTATTAAAATCAATTAAAAACCTATTACTTAGTTTTTTATGAAAAACAGTAAAACTCACTTCTGTAGAATCTTTTTTAACCAACTTTATTAACTGATCATTAATCTTAGAAAGTGGCGTGTTTGATACGATATATAATGAATCATTTAAATGCAAAGTGCTCTCAATACTTTTTTTAAGTTGTAGGCTATCTATTTCCTTAGAACGCAGTCGAATATGTCTTGTAATTATAGTGTCTTGTTTTTTTATTTTAACGAAAATAGAATCTGTGTCAACATCTTTATGCCAAATATGAATACTATCAGTTTTTTTATCTTTATAACTAATAAAATTAAGGCTCTGTTCACTTTTATTTAATACTTCATCAATACTTGCTTTTAACTGACCCTCATAGCCAATAATAATGTGATTTTTACTGGCTTGTGAAATATTTGTAATATTAAAATTTGGAATTTCCTTGAACAAATTTAGCTGAAAGGTGGAATCTTTAATTACATCAATAGATTCTTTAATGAATGCTATTTTTTCATCTTTTGGGTTAAAGAGCAGGTTATTATTCTTGTCATCTAATGCATAAAGATAATACTTCCCATTTTTTATATTTGAGATATCAAAACCTATGCTATCTAAAGTGTTTGTGACATAATTAGGTTTTTTCTTATATACTATTGAATCGTAGAAAGTGCTATCGGCTGCATAAAGCATTACAATAATATTTTGCTTAGTTTTTTGCAAAAAAGCATCATGAACAACACCTTTAACTCGTGATGAATCTATAAACTTACCTGTTGAAAATAGGTATTTAAACTTCTTAAGAGGATTTCCTTCTGCATTGTCAATAATTGCATTTCCAAAATTAAATGTATACGTAGTATTCTCTTTTAAAGTATCCTTTATTTTTATAGTAATATATTTACTGGGATAACCCATCGGAGTAATTATTGGGGTATAGGTCATCGGAGGAGAAATAACCAGTTGTTTGTTTAAATCTTTGAATTTTATATACTCATTAAAACTAATTTTTATTTTCTTTTCTTTGAAATTTAAGCTGTTAAAGTCAGGTGAAGCACTAATTGTCACAGGAGGTAAAATGTCTTTTATTCCACCAGTCGGGCGACCTACTCTTGCACAACTATAGTTAAAAAGAGTAGCTAGTAATACTAAAACTGTAAGTCTTTGATTCAAAATATAAAAATATATTATTAAAAAAACAAAGAAACAATTTTTATCAATAAATAACTATTTGAATTGTTTAAAAACCTGTTAATTTAAAAAATTTACACCAAAATTATGTCAATACTTATCCGATACAACCATTGTAGCAATACTGATTTTAATATCTGGAGTTTTAAGAATCTCATTCGCACAAGCTTCAATTGTAGCACCTGTTGTAAAAACATCATCAACCAATAACACATGCTTTCCTTTAAGAATTGTTGTATTTGCAATTTTGAAACGTTCATTCATTTTCTCAAAACGACTTAATCTATCCTTTTTTGTTTGACTATTAGATAAGTTCACCTTTACAAGTACATTGTCACGTACAGGAATTTTTAAATAATCAGAGAGCACATTTGCAAAAACACTTAATTGATTATATCCACGTTGTTTATATCTTGAAGGATGAAGTGGAACTATTATAATCACATCTACACCTTCAAATCGTTTGCTCTTTTTTAATTGCTCGCCCATCCATTTTCCAAAAAACACGCCTACTTCTTGTTTGTTTTTATATTTCAATGAATGAATTAAGGACTGTACAATTCCTTTTTTTCTGTAAAACAAAAGAGATGTTGCAGCAACAAAGGGAACACGACCTTTTAAGGACCTCTCAATGAGGTTGTTAGGTGCGTTTATAAAATCTGTTTCGGGCAATTGATTTCTACAGGAGACACATAAAACTTGTTCATTTTGTAAAAGATGTGTTTCACAGGTTAAACATAATTTGGGGTAAAACAAAGCAAATATATTCTGTAACAAGCTCATAGCGTATTAATGCGTTCTATTCCACAAAGTTACTAATTTTTAATAAAAAATTTTATATATTTGTTCTTTTAAATAAATAACATTTATAATTGTTTTATATCACATGGAAGACTCATCTAATAAAAGTAGCGGATCAAAAATTACTATAATAGTATTAGCTTTACTATTAGCTGTTTTAGCATTTTTTGCCTATAAAAATCAACTTAAAAATAAGGAATCGGAGGCTGTATTGTTAGAGGAAAAATTAAATATACAATCTGATTTAGACAATAAAATTGTAGAACTAGATAATGCAATTGCTAATAACTCCTCTTTAGAAAACGAATTAACCGAAGCAAGAGATAATATTATTTCATTTAGAGATTCTGTTAAGAATTTAAAAACACTAAATTATCGAATTATTAGAAGATACAAAGACAAGCTTGCTGTTCTTGAAACAACTAACAAAAAATTACTTAACAAAGTTGATTCTTTAAAAATCGCCAATTACAACATCTCTATTGAGAGAGATAGTGCCCAAGCAGTAGTTGAACGACAAGCCACAACGATAACAACAAAAACACAACAAAATGAGAGTTTGGCTGAACAAAATGAAGGGTTGAATAAAAAAATAAATAAAGGCTCAGCATTACAAATTGGTAAAGTTGCTGTATTAGCAATGAAAGAAAGAAGAGGTGGAGCACTCAAGAAAACTGAGAGAGCTAGAAGAACAGATGCCTTTAGAGTAAGTTTCAATATTAGAAAAAACACAATTGCTGAGGCAGGCAAAAGAAAAGTACATGTCATTATTAAAGATGCAACTGGAAAAGTTTTAAGTTCAACCCATACTTTTACAGGAGCAAATGGTGTTAATGTACAATTTACAGACAGTACAGATGTTGACTATAAAAATGAAGACATTGAAGTAATAGTAGTAACTACTTTAACTGAAGAAAAACTTGAAAAAGGAGAGTATTATATTAGCGTTTATCTAGAACACAATTTATTAGGCTCTACGAGTATTTATTTAAAATAGAATTATTAATCACACTATTTTTTATAAATAAGACTAATATCTTGCAATCTATCTTTTTAACCCTTAATGATTTAAACTATGGCCTACAAATACGACTCTGAAATTGAAGAACAAGATGAGGGTTATTCAATTCCTAAAATATTAGTTGCGATATTATTTCTTGTTTTGATTGGAGCAGGAATCTATATTTACTTTCAACAAAAAAAACTTGACACCTCAATTTCATATTTACTCAATTCAAAAAAAGAAGCGGAACAAGATTTAAATGAAATGATAGAGAAATACAATCTTGCTATTGAGGATAATGGCTCATTAGAAGGAGATCTTTTTGATGAACGTGACCAATTAATTAAATATAGAGATTCTATTAAAAAAATTAAAAAGGAAGACTTAAAAAAAGATACTGATTTTAAAAATACAATATCAAAGTTAAAAAAGAAAAGTTCAGTACAATCTATTAGTTTACCTGAAATTAATGGTGCTACAAAAATTCAAACCAAAACAAAAAGCCTGAGCAATAATGATTCCTCAACTTTAAATAGTATGCCAGCAAATAATACATCTGTAGCTGATGAAGAAAAAGACCAAACTGACGCAGACACAACTATAATGTCTACTAAAAAAGAAACGGCACCCGTTAAAAACAAGCACACAACTTTTAATCGTGTTGAAATTCCACCCATCTACCCAGGTTGTAAAGGTAGTATTGTTGAAAAGAAACTTTGTTTTGAAAAGAGTGTATTAAAACACCTTTCAAGAAAATTTAACACTTCTATAATTGATGGCTTAGTTTTAGATTCAGGTAAAAAAAAGATATGGATCAACTTTGATATCAATAAAAATGGAGAGGTTATAAACATCACAGCAAGGGCTCCAAAAAACATGCCGGTTAGGGCAAAAAAGAAGCTTGAATCTGAGGCTATTCGTACCATAAAAAAACTAAAAAAAATGACTCCTGCAAGACAAAATGGAGACCCTGTAAATATGAATTATACGGTGCCTTTAACCATATTAGTTCAATAGAAAATAATATATTTTTCAAAAGATGGAAATGCAATAGGTGTTTCCATTTTTTTTTATTATTGACAAAAGCTTTATACATTTGCAAACTTAAATAAGGATAATCTATTTTTCTTACTTATATAATTGAAATAAAACTAGAATACAAATGAAAAACCAAGACAATCAATTTAAAAAAGTAATCTCACACGCTAAAGAATATGGTTATATCGTACAATCAAGTGAGATATATGATGGGCTCGGTGCTGTTTACGATTATTTACAAAACGGTGTAGAATTAAAAAATAATATTCGTACCTATTGGTGGAAATCAATGGTGCAAATGCACGATAATATTGTGGGTCTTGATAGTGCAATTTTTATGCATCCAACTATTTGGAAGGCTTCTGGTCATGTTGATGCTTTTAATGACCCTTTAATAGATAATAAAGATTCAAAAAAACGCTATAGAGCCGATGTACTAATAGAAGACTATGCTGAAAAATTGTTAATAAAAGCGAATAAAGAAATTACAAAAGCAGCGAAACGTTTTGGTGATACTTTTGATGAAGAACAATACAAAACGACTAACCCAAGAGTAGTAAAATATCTTTCTGAAAGAGATCGTATTTTACAAAGAATGAGTAAATCACTAGAATCAAGCGATTTAGCCGATGTAAAAGAATTGATAGAAGAGCTTGGAATTTCGTGTCCTGTTTCTGGTTCAAAAAATTGGACAGATGTAAAACAGTTTAACCTTATGTTTGGTACTAAGATTGGTGCATCTGCCGAGAATAGTATGGATTTATTTCTCAGACCCGAAACAGCTCAAGGTATATTTGTGAACTACTTAAATGTTCAAAAATCAGGTAGAATGAAACTGCCTTTTGGAATTGCCCAGACAGGGAAAGCTTTTAGAAATGAAATTGTCGCTAGGCAATTTATTTTTAGAATGCGTGAGTTTGAGCAAATGGAAATGCAGTTTTTTGTAAAACCAGGCGAACAACAAAAATGGTATAAAATATGGAAAGAAAGAAGACTAGCTTGGCATCTTTCGTTAGGCTTAGGGAAAGAAAACTATAGGTTTCACAAGCATGACAAGTTAGCTCATTATGCAGATGCTGCAACTGATATTGAATTTAAATTTCCATTTGGATTTAAAGAATTAGAGGGTATTCACTCACGAACAGATTTCGATTTAAAAAGTCATCAAGAACACTCAGGAAAAAAATTACAATACTTTGATCACGAAAAGAATGAAAGCTTTGTACCTTTTGTAGTGGAAACATCTATTGGTTTAGACAGAATGTTTTTGGCTATATTTTCAACAGCTTTACAAGAAGAAGAATTAGAAAATGGCTCCTCAAGGATAGTGCTACGTTTACCGGCCATTTTAGCACCTGTAAAAGTGGCTATTTTACCTTTGATTAAAAGAGATGGACTTCCTGAAAAATCACATGAAATATTAAATACGCTCAGACTTGATTTTAATGTCGTTTATGACGAAAAAGATGCCGTGGGTCGCCGATACCGAAGACAAGATGCCGCAGGGACTCCTTTTTGTATAACTGTAGATCACCAGACACTCGAAGATGATACAGTCACGCTAAGAGATCGTGATACAATGCAACAAAAAAGAATAGCAATAAAAGACTTAAAATCAATTATAGAACAAGAAGTATCTATGAGTAATTCATTACTAAAAATGATACAATTGAGTAAAACTAAAGAATAATTGTAAAAAAATTGTAATTTTACCGTCCTTTGTTACATTCATACACAATATTTTAGCCTTAAAAAGGTTCAATTATTAGAATATAAAAATAGAAATCGTTGAAAAAATTTGTTTACACACTAATAGCTGGTTTTCTTATTCTCAGTTCTTGCACAACACAGAAAGATGCCTTTTTAAATCGTACTTATCACAACATGACCTCTAAGTTTAATGTGTTGTACAATGGTAATATTGCTCTTGAAAAAGGTAAGAAAGAACTTTCTGATAAATATAAAGATGATTATTGGAAACTCTTACCCATAGAACCATTGCATATTGATGAGGATAAACCATTGGTGATTCCTGGTGAAGGTGAAAATTCAGAGAAACCAAAAACCTCATTTGATATTGCAGAAGAAAAAGCAGTAAAAGCCATACAAAAACATAGTATGTTTATTGAAGGAGAAGAACACAATAAACAAACAGATGCTGCTTACTTGCTTTTAGGAAAGTCTAGATATTATTCCCAACGTTTTGTTCCAGCTTTAGAAGCCTTCGATTTCTTATTAAAAAACTTTCATAATGATAACTTGTCAAACGACCTACGTATTTGGAAAGCCAAAACACAAATAAGATTACAAAATGAAGAAAGAGCCATAAAAACGCTCAAAAATCTGATCAGTTATAAAGACATTAAAGATGAAACTAAAGAAAATGCACATACAGCTTTAGCCATGGCATATGTTGCAAATGATAGTTTTCATTTAGCAATTAAAGAATTAAATAAAGCTACTAAAACACATTTCGATAAAAATCAATACGCAAGAAATTTAATTGTATTAGGTCAATTATACCGTCAGGAAGGAGAAAAGGATTCTTCTATGTTTGTGCTTAAAAAAATTGTTAATTATTCGAAATCGCCTTTTAAGTATAAAATGCATTCTTATTTAGAACAAGCAAAGAGCATAACCGATAGCACCGATTATACAGAATTGCAAAATCAGTATAAAAAACTGATGAAAGTTTATGAAAACAAAGCGTATTTATCAGAACTATATTACCAACTAGCATTGATGGATTTCCGTGATGGAAATGATTCATTAGCATTAAGTAACCTCACAAATTCAACACATGCAAAATCGGCAAAAAGCTTTCAAATGGGGCTTTCTTATGAAAAAGCTGGAGATTACTTTTTTGATAAATCACAATATGTTGATGCAGGTGCTTATTACGATAGTGTGCTAGCAACTGCAAAAAATGATAATACTAAACGAATTAGAAAACTAAGACGTAAACGTGCAAGTTTAGAAGAGGTAATTGAGTATGAAACAGTACTCAAAACTAATGATAGTTTATTTAGGTTTATTGCAATGACTCCAGAAGAACGCAGAACTTATTTTGAAAATTATGTCGCTGTACTAGAGAAAAATGATAAAATTGCAGCAATACAAAAAGAAAATCAAGAACGTGCAAATAATTCTGGCATAGGAGGAATTAACTCAAATGTAGGAAGCCAATCAAACTCTGGAAAATGGTATTTTTATAACTCACAAACAATTGGTTTTGGTAGATCGGGTTTTCAAAGAATATGGGGTAATCGTGAATTAAAAGACAATTGGCGATTGTTTGAAGGTGATTCAAATCTTAGCTCTTCAGATGTTGAGGATAATCCTTCAAAAAAGAAATCAAACAATGCAACCTTAACTGCTAGTTTGAGTGATGCAGAGCAGTCGAATAAGTACGATGTAGAGTATTACCTCAATTTAATTCCGTCAGATGAACAAGTAATCAAACAAATGCATGATGATACAAGTAACGCATTGTATCAACTTGGGTTGAGTTATAAAGAGAAGTTTAAAGTTTACGATTTAGCCTCTTTACGCTTAGAACGTTTCCTTAAAGAAAAACCCAAAGCAAAATATATTTTACCAGCAAAATATCATTTATACAAGATATATGAAATAACTGGTGACTCAAAACAAACAGCAATTAAAAATGAAATTATTTCAGAATTCCCAAATTCTAGGTTTACTGAGATGATTCAAAATCCAGAAATAGCTACAAGCCAATTAAAAAAGAAAGCACCTGAATTACATTACGAAAAAGTCTATTGCGATTATGAGTTTGAAAACTACACTTCAGTTCTTGAACAATGTAATTCGGCAATAAAAATCTATGTTAATAATCCGATTCAACGTAAATTTGAATTGTTAAAATCATATGCTATTTATAAATTGGAAGGAAAACAACCATTTATGTCAAATTTAGAATATGTAACTGAAAACTTCCCTAAAACTGAAGAAGCAGATCATGCACAAGAAGTTCTAGATTTTTTAAATGGTGTTAAAAAGACAACCAAGAAAAAAGTTGGTAAAAATATTATTTTGCCAAATGGAATGAATAAAGGTGGTAGAGAAAACAGGAATCCTAATACTCCGTTATCAAAAAGTGGTAAAGGAATGGGTACTAATAAGAACTCTTCTAAATCTAGAAATTCTTCTAAAGGTAAAACAAGAGGCATGGGGCCTAAAGGAAGTTCTCCTTTTAATGGTTCAAACACGAATAAAGGGAGCTCAATTAATGGCACAGGAACAAACAAACAAACAAGCGACCATTTAGGTGGTTAAAGTAAATAACCAAACTATAGATAATAACCAACTCAAACCAAAATAAATATGTTTTCATCAGACAAAAAGACCAACCAACCAACCGAAGGACAACGCAATATTATAGGAGTAACTACCAAAATAGTAGGAGATATTATTTCAGATGGTGATTTTAGAATAGACGGAAAAGTAGAAGGGAATATTAAAACCAGCGGTAAATTAATTATAGGTAAAGAAGGGCATATCTCAGGAATTATTGACTGTGCAAATGCAGATATTGAAGGCACTGTTTCTGG
>DQTL01000093.1 GCA_015662775.1 Lutibacter sp. | reverse complement strand
TGATTTGTTTATTTTTTTTACTAAAATAATTAATAAAATACCAGCAATTCCGATACCGAAAGAAGTCCAATTTATTTCGTCAAATTTATTAAAGGCATTCATTACTATTTCGTTAATATGATGCGACCTAGGAATGTTAATACCTAATAAACTTTTTAACTGACTTAGACCAATAATTAAAGCTGCTGCAGATGTGAAACCACTTACAACAGGATGCGATAAAAAGTTTACTAAAAATCCTAATCTAAATATACCTAATAGAAATTGAATTGCTCCAACTAAAAAGGCTAACAAGATTGCATACACTATATATTGATCTACTGATAAACCTTGAAAAGAACCAATTGCAGTCGCTGTTAATAATGAAACCATTGCAACAGGTCCAACGGCTAATTGTCTAGATGTACCTAAAACGGCATAAATAATTAATGGAATTATTGAAGCGTATAAACCATAAACAGGTGGCAAACCTGCAATACTTGCGTAAGCCATTCCTTGTGGAATTAGCATTACTCCAACGGTTAATCCTGCTCCAATATCGCCTTTTAGCCATTCTTTTTTATAATTAGAAAGCCAATCAAATATTGGAAAAATTGATTTAATATCCATATTAGTAGTAGTTTGTAGTTTTGCAAATATACGAGTGAATTATGTTTTATGTGTAATATTTGTTGCTTAAGTGGTTTTTTAATGTGTTGATAAATCAGTTTTTTTTATTGTTATACATGAACTAAACACGGACTCTGTACAATTAAACATGAACTTAGCATGGCTTTGAGTAGGCTCTATGGTAAATGAAAGGTAAGTGTAGGTTTGATTGAGTTGTGGTTTTTAGAGTATATTCTCTTACTAACAAAGTCTATGCTTAAAATTTATGTTTTTTCATTGATGAAAAAACGAAACAACCCCAAAGTTTCGGGACTAGGCTTACGAAATTTAATCTAAATTTATCATTCATCATCGGAATTTTCTGAACTCATTCTATTGATAACTATATAAATTGGTATAATACCAAAAGATTACATTCCAGTTTAGGGTATATTACTCCTCTTGAAATGGAAGTGAAATTAAAAGAAGTAAATAAAAAAGTGGCGTGAAGAATTAGCTCCAAAATCACTGGGTAGTCCAGTTAGTGATACCGATTATTTAAATACAATTTTAGAACAAGCAAAAACAGGTAAAAAATTAAGTGATTTAGTACAATTAAATTAGTTTCGTCTTCTGATAATCGAAACATAATTTACAAATGCTTTTGAAGAATTAAGTCAGTATTATATTGAGAATATGATTAAATCTATAAAATAGTATTTTTTTTTAAAATTTATTAGTTCAATACTCTAATGGCATTCTACTTGTATGACGAACTCTTAAAATAATAATTTGGGTTTCCTTTACTTTATATGTTACTCGGTAACTATACTTCTCAAAGGCTCGATAATTACCGTCATTATTCTTTTTAAATCTATCCAAACTAAAAATACCCGAATGTAGTTCTAAACTTTTTGCAGTATCTCGAATGGATTTTCTAACTTTATTTGCAGCAATTACAGATTTTTTTTTAATGTATTTATGTTCTTTCTCTAATTGTAAATAGGCTTTTGTATCCCATACAACTTTCTTTTTCACCATTTTTCCATCATTTTTTCAACTTCTTCTTGTGTATAAAATTCTCCGTTTTCAACTCTTGCTTCCGCATCATCAAGTTCTTTATTGTATTGCTCAATACTTATACGTTCAGATTGTATTTTCTTTGTTCTATATTTAAGCATATTTTTAAACGCCTCAATAAGTGTTTCATCCTTAACAGTTTCCAACTCTTTGCTAATCCATTTTATGTCTGCTTGTAAATCCATAACTATAGTTTTTTATATAACAAATATACAAATATCTACTTATATAGTATCGTTTTTGAATATTTACTTAAATATTCTATAAAAAAATGATTAAATCTATAAAATAGTATTGCTATTACTATGTTAAATAGAAGTCTCAATGTTTTTTCGACCTCATAAAATTTTGGTTAAAACAATAGGCGAGTGGAGCGTTAAAAAACTTATGGTTAATAAGCATAAACATGAAAAATTATTCTTCACTCTTTTCTAAATAATCAATCTTATCTCTAAGTAAACTATTAACTTCTTGCAAATCTTTAATACGTGCCTCTAATTGTGTAGTAAGTTTTTCTGTTTCATTATTATAATACATTGACTATTATCTTTAAACTCATTGTAACTTTGATTAAAAACAAGACCTTGCTCTTGTAACATATCTAACAAATTAAATTCTAAAACTTCTGCCAATTTAGATAATTGGGTTAAAGATGGCTCAGATTTATCACTCTCAAAATTGGAATAGGTACGTTGTGAAATATGTAAATAATCTGCAATTTCTTGTTGTGATAATTTCTTGTTATCTCTTTTAACACGTAATTTATTTCCTATTTTCATATTGCTTTTACTTTTTGTAAAATTAAGCATTTTTATTATATTAGCAAATATTTGCTTAAATTTAGAAAATATTTGTAACGTTTTATCAATAATTGTTTTTATGTTTGGAGTGTAAAATTGCAATTCTTACACAAAAAGCGGATACCGAAAAGCTAGAATATTATGGAAAAATTAAATTTAAATAAATTTTCTGACAAGAAGTTGGAGAATATGAAAGTTGTTAAAGGAGGAGGATTAGTTGGAACACATTGGACAAACCAAAATTGTAAAGGGATTGATTGGCTTGAAGAAGACACTGGAGAAACCGGAGGATTCTTAAGG
>DQTL01000156.1 GCA_015662775.1 Lutibacter sp. | reverse complement strand
TTTCTTTTTAAATAATTTCGAAATTAAAAAATTAGGAAGTAAAGTATCTAAATCATTTGCCAATAATATATCTTTTCTAACAAAGAGAAGCTTTATAAAAAGGCGTATGCTATATTCTGCATAAAAGGCAAATCCTTTGGTAAAAAAAAGGGACATTCTATAGGTTGGGTAGGATCTTTTTAAAGCTAAACTCTTTTTTAGTTTCCTACCAATCAAAAGAATCTCAAAGCCTTCATCAATGAGTGTATCACAAACTTTTCTAACGCGTTGGTCAATGACAAGATCGTTAGTAACAGAAACCACTACTCGTTTCATGTGTTTAAATGTTTTTTTTTGAATATCAGCTATATCTAACTTAGCTTAATATGCTGTTTTATCATTCTTTTTACTCCATAATTGGAAAGGCTGCAAAGCAATTTCTCTACCAATTTGTTGAAATGGAATACTTCTTTTCTCATAAGGCAATGGGATTTCATCATAAATAAATTGATCATCAAATCCGATATTTGCTGCATCTTCTTGGTTAGAACCATAATATACCTTTTTTGGTCTTGCCCAATAAATTGCACCTAAACACATAGGACAAGGCTCACAACTTGTATAAATTATACAGTCGTCTAGCTGAAAGGAATTTAAATTCTTACAAGCGTCACGTATTGCCAATACTTCTGCATGAGCAGTTGGATCATTAGTAGAGGTAACTTTATTATTTCCACGCCCCACTATTTCGCCATTTTTAACGACGATACAACCAAAAGGACCACCTTCATTATTTAACACGCCATTAATAGCATCCTTTACTGCTTCACTCATAAAAAAATTGTGATTTTCCTTCATAATTAGTTACATGCTTTTTTTAATATGTAGCTTACAAAAATACAAATAAGTTTCAATACTTCATGAACTTGTACTCTTAACTCTCAAGGCAAACACATACTTTAATTTTATTCTCGCAAAGTCGCAAGGACGCAAAGAAAAAGAGGAATGATTAAGTTACTGTTTTTATTTGAAAAGTTAATATGTGTGCTTATAGCTTTGCGTGCCAGTAGCTAGCTGTATAGCGACTTTGTGAGATAATATTTTCAAATAGTTTAGAAAAGTGTGAATTCATCCTGTCTTAACTCTTATCTACTTATATTTTACTATTTCAAAGATATTTTTTGGTATTTCAATATTAAATTAAAGGAAATTAAATTAAATTGCACTACTTATGATTTCATTTATTTTAAATAACCAAACCATAAAAACTACTGCTAAAAGCGGGATGACTTTGCTAGATTTTATACGCGAAGATCAGCAGTTAAAAGGAACAAAAATTGGTTGTAGAGAAGGCGATTGTGGTGCTTGTACTGTTTTAGTTGGAAGTCTAGAAAATGACAGGCTTATTTATAAAAGCATTACTTCCTGTATTTCACCTTTAGGAAATGCAAACGGAAAACATATTGTAACTATTGAAGGTGTTAATTTAGAAGAAAAACTCAATGTTGCTCAGCAAGTTATGGCTGATAATTATGCAACGCAATGTGGTTTTTGTACGCCAGGATTTATCGTTTCAATAACGGGTCATGCTTTAAAACAAGAAAACACACATTCTTCTTGTTCTGATAGTGTCAGCGGAAATATTTGCCGTTGTACAGGCTATAAATCAATTGAAAAAGCAACAAATGTAATTGAAGAACTGCTAAAAAAAGTTGACTCTTTAGAAGTGTTAGTTGCCAAAGGATTTGTACCTGCTTATTTTAAAACAATTCCTAAAAAACTTCAACAACTACAAACTTCAAAGCACAGCTTACAGACTACAGAAGGTACAATTATTGCTAATGGAACAGATCTTTATGTTAGACATGCCGACAGATTATCTTTAGAAGAAGTCCAATTAATAGGTGATGATACTTCTTTAAAAGGGATTGAAATCAATAATGGAATATGTAAAATAGGAGCTAGTACAACTGTTACCGAAATAGCAGAAAACAAAGACTTAAACAAACTATTTCCTAAGTTAAAATCCTTTTTAAAACTAGTTTCTTCAGAGCAAATAAGAAATATGGGTACGCTTGGTGGTAACTTTGTAAACGCCTCGCCAATTGGTGATATGTCTATCTTCTTTTTGGCTTTAGATAGTACTTTAACGATTCGAAATAAGAGTAATACACGTGAATTAGCCTTTAAAAAATTCCATCAAAATTATAAAAAATACGATTTACAAAAAGGTGAGTTAATCACTTGTATTTCATTTAAAATTCCAGACGAGAACACTAAATTTAATTTCGAAAAAGTAAGTAAACGAACACATTTAGATATTGCCAGTGTAAATTTTGCTTGCCGTATTTCTGTATTAAATAAAAAAATAAATAAAGCTATGTTTTCTATTGGTGGCGTTGCTGCCATTCCTAAAGTACTAGAAAAAACAAATCAATTCCTTAAAGGAAAAGAGTTAACTAAGCAAACCGTAAAACAAGCAGAAGTACTATTACAATCAGAAATTAGTCCAATTGACGATGTTAGAGGAACAATTGAATACAAACGATTATTAGCAAGACAATTATTCTTTGCACATTTTGTTGAATTGTATCCAAATGAAATTAATTTATCCAGTTTATTTTAAATAGTAGCAAAACGAACCTTCTGGTAAAAGAATATGAAAAACATAGATTCATACACACATCTAAGAGGCGAATCCCTATTCGTTGATGATATTATGGTAAGACGTGATACTTTGTACGGTTTAGTGTTCGATTCGCCAAAAGCACATGGTAAAATTATATCGGTAAATTATACGAAAGCAGAAACTGTTAAAGGTGTCGTTAAAATATTCACTTATAAAGATATTAAAGGTGAAAATCAGATTGGAGGGATTATACCTGATGAACCACTTTGGGCAGAACATGAAGTTCATTTTCAAGGAATGCCAATCGCTTTTATTGTCGCTAAAAGTGAAGCAATTGCCAAACAAGCGAGAGCTTTAATAGAAATTGAAATTGAAGAATTACCCGTAATCACAACTGCTAGAGAAGCAAAAGAAAAAGGAAGTTTTATCAATGCACCTAGATCGTTTAATTTAGGAAATACTGATAAAGTTTTTGAAAATTGCAAACATGTATTTAGTGGCACTGTTTTTAGTAACGGTCAAGAGCATTTATATTTAGAGACACAAGGAACCTATGCAATTCCTATGGAAAATGGGAATATAAAAGTGATTTCTTCCACACAAGGACCTACTTCAGTTCAAAAAATAGTAGCACAGGTTTTAGGTGTAGCCATGCATAAAATTGAGGTTGATGTAACCCGTTTAGGAGGTGGTTTTGGAGGAAAAGAAGACCAAGCAACTCCTTGGGCAGTAATGGCGGCAGTTGCTGTACAATATTTAAAAAAGCCTGTGAAGTTAATTCTAAATCGTCATGATGATTTACGAATGACTGGTAAACGACATCCTTATGACTCAACTTTTAAAATTGGTTTAGATAAAGATTTAAATATTCTTGCTTATCAAGTAGAATTTTTACAGAATTCTGGAGCTGCTGCTGATTTATCGCCAGCCATCGCAGAACGCACTTTATTTCATGCAACCAATAGTTATTATATTCCTAATGTGAATAGTATTGTACACAGTTGCAAGACAAACTTACCACCAAACACCGCATTTAGAGGTTTTGGAGGTCCACAAGGAATGTTTGTTATTGAGTCAGCCATTGCTCTAGCTGCCAATAATTTAGGAATTGATAAACGCATCATTCAAGAAAAAAACTTACTTTCAGAAAACGATGAATTTCCATACGGACAAATTGCCACAAAAGTAGAAATGAAAAATTCTTGGCATACTGCATTAAAACATTTCAATTTAGAAAAATTAGAAAAGGAAGTTGAAGAATTTAATAAAGAAAACAAACGTTTTAAAAAAGGACTTTCCTTAATGCCAGTTACTTTTGGAATTTCGTTTACTAATACACCCATGAATCACGCAAGAGCTTTGGTGCATATTTACCAAGATGGAAGCGTTGGTGTAAGTACTGGAGCTGTAGAAATGGGACAGAGCGTCAACACAAAAATGCTACAAGTTGCTTATGAAACTTTAGGAATTACACCCGATAAAGTAAAACTAGAAACGACCAATACAACACGAGTAGCCAATACCTCACCAACTGCTGCAAGTGCAACTGCTGATTTAAATGGGAAAGCCGTGCTAAAAGCCTGTAAAGCATTAAAAAAGAGATTGATTACAGTAAGTTCGAAAATGCTATCTGAAAGAAAAAAAGATATTAAATTCGAAAAAAATAAAGTCTATTTAAAAGGTAAGAAAACAAATATTTCGTGGGAAAAGGTAGTAAAACAGGCGATGTTAGATCGAGTTGCCTTAACCGAAAATGCACATTACAAAACTCCGATTATACATTTTAATAAAACTAAAGAAAAAGGACATCCTTTTGCTTACCATGTTTATGGAACTGCCATAACAGAAGTAAGCCTTGATTGTATGCGCGGAACTTATGAAATTGATGCCGTTAAAATTGTACATGATTTTGGTAAAAGCATGAATTTAGGTATTGATATTGGTCAAGTAGAAGGTGCTTTGGCACAAGGAATCGGCTGGATGACTCTAGAAGAAATTGCTTACGATAAAGACGGAAGATTAGCATCTAACACTTTATCCTCATATAAAATACCTGATGTTTTTTCGGCGGCTAAAAAAGTAGCAATCATTCCACTAAAAACCAAAGGAAATAAAATGGCAATTAAAAAATCAAAAGCTGTTGGAGAACCTCCTTTAATGTATGGAATTGGAGCCTATTTTGCAATCCAACGAGCTGTAAAAGCATTTAATCCAAAACATAAAATTAAATTTCACTCACCTTTTACACCTGAAAAAGTGTTGATGAGTTTGTATGAGAAGTAGGCAGTTTTTGGTTGGTTGTTGGTTGGTTGTTGGTAAATTAGAAAAAGGAGACAAGAGACAAGAATTAAGAGACAAGAATCAAGAGACAAGAATTAAGAGACAAGAATCAAGAGACAAGAATCAAGAGACAAGAATCAAGAGACAAGAATTAAGAGACAAGAATCAAGAATTAAGAATTAAGAATTAAGAGATAAGAAAAAAAGAAACACCAAAAAATGATATATACTAAACAAAACATAGTAATAGGAGCCGTTCTTTATAGTACTGGAGATATGATTGCAACTATTGTGTTAGATCAGTTTTCATGGATTCGGTTTTTTGGAATGCTATTGATTGGTGCGACAATTTATGCTTATGAAATACCAAATTATTTTATTTGGATAGAAAAAAGAGCACATAATTTAACAGGAATAAAAAAAACCATCAATAAAACAATATTAGCTCTTGCATTTTTTAATCCATTGTGGGTTGCTAGACATTTATTTTTTATATACTTCTTTTCTCAAAATTTTGAAGCGATAAATATGAATATATTCGTTATTGCTTTTTGGTCGTTTGTAGTAAATATCCCTATTTCTCTCCTTGCTAATTATATCATTCAAAATAAAATAAAACTCTATTGGCGCTTTTTGGCAAGTACTCTTTTTTCTGGACTTATGGCTGTTTATTATGCAATGAGTGAGAGTTGGTTTGGGTAAACCTGTGCCGACGAAAAAACTTTTGGATCTTTAATTACAAATGACTTTTCATTAATAATTACGAAAAATATGAAATTCTATAAGCAACTCTTATCCAAATTACAAGACAATCAAAATGTATATTTATTAAGCGTTATCGAAAATGTGGGCAGTTCACCTGGGCGACAAGGTTTTAAAATGTTTATCGCTCAAGATGGTTTTATGACTGGTTCTATCGGTGGAGGCATTATGGAGTACCAATTTGTAGAAAAAGTGAAGAAAGATTTAAAAGCAGAGAAACTTGAAATACTTTTTAAAAGACAAATACATCAAAAAAAAGAAGGAAAAGACAACTCAGGTATGATTTGTTCTGGTGAACAAACTGTAGTTTTTCATCCTTTAAACAAAAAGGATATTCCTGTTATTAAAAAAATAATCACCAGTATAAAACAGAATACAAAAGGAACATTAGAATTAAATCATCAAGGTGTTTTTTTTCATAATACTGTTTTAGAGAAACAATTTGAATTCCACAATCAACAAAATTGGACTTTCAAAGAACAACTAGCTTATAAAGAAGTTTTTTTTATAATTGGAGGTGGTCATGTAGGTTTGGCAAGTTCACAAATCATGAATTACCTAGGTTTTTATGTAGTTATCTTTGACAACCGTAAAGACTTAAATACTTTAGAAAAAAATGAGTTTGCAGCTGAAAAGCACATCGTAGATTATCAAGAAATTGAAAAATATATTCTGCCAAATAATTTTGTTGCAATCATGACAAGCAATTTTAATGATGACAAACAAATACTAACTAAAATAATTAATATACCACATCATTACTTAGGTGTTTTGGGGTCAAGAGCAAAAGTAAAAACTATGTTTAAGGAATTACGAAAAAAAGGCTTTTCTAAAGAACAACTTGATAAAGTTTTCGCACCTATAGGTTTTCCGATTAAAAGTCAAACCCCTAAAGAAATTGCAATTAGTATAGGTGCTCAAGTGGTGGAAGTTAGAAATACTGCATTATAATGTGATTTCGACCTAAAATGTTATTTGCAAAATTTAAAGAATAACTAAGGTTTGAAGAGTCAAATCACTAAAAAAAGGGTATAGCTAACCCGTATTGGTGAGAATTATGTTTTACCGTTAAGATAAACTCTCGTTTTAATAGAGTTTATCGTATGCTAGGCAAAGTTAGGTAAAAAAAATGACAAAGTCAAGTGTTCAGTTCAACAAATCAGGGTAAACTCATACTTACAAGTATCAAAGAAATGGGATGCCGTAAGGACACCACATTTACAAAAACATAAAGCCCTGCTTCACTTAATGCCAGCGGAATCATACATAACACTATTCGGTCCTAAACAGGTAGGTTATAAGATAGGTCAAAAGTTCCTATTGAAAAAAAGCATTATATTTGGTGAAACCAAACAAACTTCTTTATGGGTGCTCAACAAAAAACGAATAAAAAAAACTTTTTCTCTGAATGGTTAGAAAAATTACAACAAGAAAGTTGGCAATTAGAACTGCTGATCTCTGGTTTGGCATTGTATGGTGTGTTTGAATCTAGGAGTTTGTTGATTGATTTTCAAGCTTATATCAGCCTTTATACAGAAGGCACTTTCCATAATGTTTTAAATATGTTTTATAGAGTTCTATGGGTAGGATGGCATTTGTTTTTAACAAACTTACTCATACATATTGTCCTTAGGGGACTTTGGATTGGTGCGATTGGGCTTAGATATGTCTCTGGTGATATCGATTTTGATAAGTTAAACTATTCCAATCTTTTTACCACCTATTTAAAAAAGAGAATTGGTAGTTATGATCATTTTATTGAAAAACTAGAAAAAATATGTAGTATCTTATTTGCCTATACTTTTTTACTGTTTCTGTTATTCTTTTCCTTTCTTTTATATTTTTCTTTTATAGGAATTTTCCAAACCATTTTAGAAAGTTTTTTTGATGCTTCTCAATATCAAGCCTTTTTTGGGCTTTTTATTATTCTATATCTTTTAATGGGCTAATTGTATTTATTGATTTAATAAGCCTTGGTGGTTTTAAAAGGATAAAAGAAAAATCAGTATCTAAATTCTATTTTGTTATCTACAGAATTGTAAGTGTTCTAACACTAAGCTTTTTATACAGACCAATACTCTATAATTTTCTGGATCAAAAATACACCAAAAGACTTTTTTTCCTTTCAATTCCGTATATATTAATCATTGCTTTTGGGAGTATGTTATTCGATAACAACATTTATACTTATGTAGAAAGTAAAGAAAACCTACAAAAAAATGGTTTAATGATAGATAATCGTTTCTATCAAGATTTAAGAGATACGAGTTTAAAATACAATAATGTAACTAAGCAGAAAGAGATTAATTACGACATGCCTTATATTCTTTTAGATAAGTATTATATGGATGATTTATATCCAAGTTTGTTTTTTAAAATGACAAAAAATGACAAAAGATTATTGAAAAAAAATAAGTCAATAACTCCCATATTTAAAGAAGGAGTAAAGTTTACATTATTTAAGAAGGGTAAGTCTATAAGAGTAGAAGCTATAAGTAAAAGTCTTGCAGAAGTTACAATTGATTCATTACATACCGAAAGGCGTGCTTTAAAAAAAATAGCTAGAAAAGCCAAACGTACTAAAAACTCATCAGAAGTTGATTTGTTAAAAATAAAAATAGACTCACTAGATAGAATTATTAAGCAATCAAAAGAAAAAATAGATCAAAGCGAAAAAACAAAAAAGAGAGCAAACTATTTGGGCATTATAAAAGCGTTTATGGATCATATAGAATTTAAAATTGATGACACCAATTACAAAGACAGACTAAATTGTATGTATTATACACACCCTAGTTCAGGTCATAAAGGTTTATTGTGTCATTTTAGAAGTGATAGTTTAAGTATAGGATCACATGAGATATCCTTTGAAAGAACCTATTTCAATAAAAGAGAACAAAAAGATAGTACGTTTACTTATCGTACCAAGCTACCCTTTATCAAAATAAAATAATTATATTTGTTTTTTAAAACAACATTATGTCAAAAAAGAATATCATCTTATCTATTATCCTAAGTCTTGTATTTATTGTTTCAGGATATTTAAGTATACACCAAATATTAGGAATATGGACACCTTCAATTATTATTTTAGTAGGAGTTATTCTTATATGTATCTTAATTGCTAGAAATGTAAAAAG
>DQTL01000009.1 GCA_015662775.1 Lutibacter sp. | reverse complement strand
TGCACAATAACTCGTTATTCCTTAAAATTTATTCTTCAAATCTCACCTTTTCTTTGCATTCTGTATAGTAAAGCTTAGGTCGAACACAGGTTAAGAGGTTACTGTCTAATTTATTTATTAATGGTCATTAATTATATATCGTTGGTCATTTTTCTTTTATAAACGGTAATATCAAGAAATTAATATTGTTATTCCTTGATTATCAACACTTAACAGGAGTTTTACTTACTTGCTAGAAGAAAATATCATGAACTGTTTATAAAAAGTATACTCATCTATTAAAGCCTTTCTATAATTAATTGTTTTTCTGAAAGTTAAACAAAAAACTAATAAATTTTTAAAAAAAATCATATCTCGTAATACCTATTTGTTTTTCTACTAACTTAGTAGATGTATTATTCTTCTTAAAAAAACAATTATGAGCTTTGATTATTTTAAACTAAAGAATATTAAGGAATTAATAACTAATTCTACCTCTTTACAACCCAAATCACCTGAAAGAAGAAAATTTATAAAGACCATGGGCTTTGGTCTTATCGCAGTGAATCCTGTTGTAAAAACGGTAGGTGCTTTAAGCAGTGATTCTTTTACAATAGAGCACAAAGGAAACTATTTTGCTGTTAACAGAAATGGAAATACCGTTTGGAAAATCTGTAACAGCTACTTTGGAGAAAACTACGAGTTATCTGTAAAACAATCAAAAACTGAAATAACGATAAAAGCCAAAAACCTACAGGTTATCCACACTAATTTTAAGTTTGATTTAGAAGCAATAATCTCGAATAAAAATTCTTCAAAATGGGAATTGCAATTTTCAATTCCTCAGTTTAACATAGATGAGAAAGTTGACTTTATCAATTGGATTGATGGTTACAACACCATTGAATCCTACATGTCTTTAAATCAGAATCTTGTTTCTTTAAACAACAAGGATGCTATTTATCTAAAAGGAAATTTTGCTTGCCAAATATCTCATAATTGGGATTTTGCTTTAAGCAATAAAAAAGGAATTACAACACAAATAAATTCAAAAGAGTATTTTTCTGACAACCTACTTATTACACCAAATCAAGATGAATTTGATAGTATTCTTACTTCAAAATTAAAAAATGGGGCTAGAATAAGTATTGATGGAAATTTTAATTGGCAACAACTAATTAATACAATCAATAAAGCAAACAATTACAACATAAATAGTGCTAGTGATAGTCCTAATTTTAATATCAGTTTAGGCACAACCAGCACGGGAAAAACAATAAAATCACTTTGGATTTCACAAAAAGAAGGAAATCTTTCTTATTCAGAAAAAACCAATCCAGATACTGTTTTAGAATTTAGCAACTATTTCTACCTTTCTAATTATAGTGGTCATAAAACACCTGAATTCTTTTTAACAGCTAAAATGAAAGAATCAGAACAATGGGTTTCTAATAGTATTGGAACTTTCCATGTTATGGGTGATGAAAAAGAGGCCGAATTAGAAATATATGGTCATGGAGTGCAAGTTAAAGAACACAAATTAACGCCTAAGTTAAACTCATTTATGCCTAAGGTTGCAGGAGCAATTACGCTTCCTACACTACAAAACAATACGAGTATTCAAATTCATACTGCTGTAAATAGTGCTACACACAACAAAAAAATTAAGCCTATAAAGAAGAATCAAGCTTCATTACAAACACTTTCAGAAGGTATAGAATACGCTCCAAAAAAACCAATAACTATTAAGGTTTTACGTCCAGAAGATATGGTGTTTTTAAAATTTGAATTTCATAATTTTAAATTCATTGGAGACAAAGGAATATCTTCAGGAAAAACAGGAAAATTAGGAAGGAAAACTGAAGGAAAGACGGGAATAAAAAAACCTAAAACTGATGGGAAAAACATTCTAATTCCTAATAAAAGAAATACTGATATTAAACTCATTAAAAAGGATGTTAAAACAAAAAAAAGTACAACTAAAAATGTAGGTCTTGTAATTGAAAAAAAAACAACCACTACACTGCTTAATTTCTTTTCCGACGATTACTACGTAGGTTTAAAATTAGACAATCCCAATAAAAAAGGAATTGTAATTATTTATTTCCCTTCACAACATACACTAGAGGAGGCTTTTCAAAAAGGAACAAAACCAATTCTTCCTGCTAAACATTTACGTGCTAAAAAAAGTCGTTTGGTTTATGAATTACCAGCCAAACACAAAGGTTTTGATTTGACAATGAACGAACTTCTTGATTGGAGTAAGTACAAACTAGTTGTAGATCCTAGAGCATGGATTAAACTAGATAGTATAACAGGAAAAAACAACACTTATAAAATACCCAATACAGTCACCAAAATACCAAACAACACACAACACCTTGCAAGAGACCAAAAAGATTTTGCTGTTAAAATGGTGCTAGCTAATAAGTTTATAGCACAAAAGAATAAAATATACGAATTAAAACAACTAAATAATGTGCTTTATAATGCAGAGGTTGTAACGCTTAAACCTGCATTTAATATCATAAAGAATTTGAGTTATACACCTGTTATGGGTCCTGTAAATAATATGCATACGGCTATTGAAGCACCTGCATTATTGTATATCTCTCCCAATCAAACTAATGATTTTTTACATAAAAAAAGATTAAAACAAGAAGTACCCGTTAAAGGTAAAACAACTGTTTTAACGAATAAAGTTGAGTTTAAAAATAGATTTAAACGTTATTCTTTAAAACCACTTGTCCGAAATATTGCATTATCAAATAATAGCAGAGGAACAATTACAGAATTGTGGCATACGCAACTAGGAGTGAAGATGAAAGATGGTACAACCTCGCTAAACCTTGAAAAATTACAAACCATCAGAGCTCTTTGGGCTTTTGATGCTGATAAAGACCCAACTAAAACAAGCGGTAAAGGAGATAAACCCTTTAAAGCTTCATTAGATGCTTATGACAGACATAGGTTGGTTCACCAAACCTCTAATTATGGTATTAAAAATTACAAACCCCAACCTGTACAGGTTAAAAAACTAATGCTTTCTAATTTAGGTGCTTATATTGATTGGCATGTCAATTTTAAAACTCCTGATTCAATGCCTAGTTTAAATATACTCGAGTGGCAACACAAAGCAGTATTAGGAAGAGATAATTTTGTAAAAATTGTTGAAGAAGGTTTTTTATTCCCATTTGGGCATAAAGCAGTAAAAGTAACCATTACCGAAAGAAAATTTAATGCAGCGACTAAAGCTGCCGCAAATGAACAAAGAGAGTATATTATTGTATTGGAAGACGCTGTAACTTATCAAAGAAACGATACAACTAATAAGTATATTAAGTTTCCATTCCAAGAAATTAGAATTAAAGATAAAAGAACTACTGATACTTATAAAAAGGAAACCTTATCAAATATTGATAGCTTTATAATAAAAGGTTTTAAATTTAACATCGTTGCGGTTGATAAAGAAGGACAAGAACATCATATAAAAATGCCACTTTCTTTTGTTTCTAAAGAAGAAGGAGTTAGCAAAAGTAAAATAGGTGGTATTATTAATAACTATCACAAAGAAGCGTATAAATCGTTTACAGAAATTGCATTTAATGGTCAAAAAATAGCCTATTCCGAAAGTATATTAGAGGGTGACACTACCTTAGAAACAGACTTCTTACAATTTGGTGCTATGGTATATTCAGCTAGTGGTAATACTACTATCAAGTTTCATCCTATCATGCGAGAATCTCAGGTTTATATAGATGCAATTGATAAAATGACTAAGCATAGAAAACCCACTAAAATAACTCTTGAAGATGATACTAATGATGCTAATATTTTTGCCAGTGTTGTGGATGCTGTGGTTGATTTTTCTGAAGATTCTCAAAGTTCTGGTGGTTTTGTAACACCTAATATGGTTATCAACTCTTTGAGTAAGATAGAAGGTGCCATTACTTCTAAAATTGGAGTTATGCCCAATTAGAAAAAATGAAAATCGTGCTAAAAGAAAAAGCCACCGCACAAATTACACATTTGGTTTTTGCCAACGCTCAAAGCCAAAACACAAAAAACCAAAAGAGCAATTTCTTGCCCACGCTCAACAGAAATCGTAACAAAAAATGTAAATTTACCACTCAATAAAAATAAGAAAATAAATGTTTGA
>DQTL01000163.1 GCA_015662775.1 Lutibacter sp. | reverse complement strand
TTTTACAAAGTCCGCAAAATTTACAATTTTGCATATCTATTAATTAAAGAAAAAATTGTAAATTTGGCTAAGTGATAAATTGAAAGTTCAGTCCTTCGAAACCCCTTACTATTCTTACACAAATCGTTATGGGCAATTAGAACGAATTGAAATAGGTCAAAGTCAACCACTTAGGGAAAATCAACAAAAAGAACCGAATTCAAAAAGGAAAAATTACTGTAACGAGAGAAAAGGTCATAAGCTCTTTAAGAAAAAGAAAGACATCAATTTAACCCCAAGTTTACCCAATAAGAAAGTAGGCTTGAAAATGAAAAATTATGAATTACACAAAACAAATTTTTCTAATTGCATTTATTATTATAAATGCATTATTTATTACAAGTTGTGACAAACAACTTGACGAACTGCAACCTATTAATGAAGACATAAGTTCATTTTTAGGAAAGAAACTAGAAAATCCATATTCAGTTAAGAATATGAGAAAAGCTTTTGAGAATTTAAAACAGAATGATAAAAGTGGAATAACAGTATCACATTTATACATTAAGTTTAAACCAAAAAATGAAGATGATTTAAATTTGATAAAGAGAGATTCTACTTTAAATTTATTTAACTATCCTCTTGATTATGAAGTAGTAGAAGGTCAAGAAGCATATAGAGACCCCGAAGTGTCTACGAGTCAACCAACTTATCTATATGCATCAATAAAAGTAGACTACGATATTCCTGATGTAGAATATGAAGTTATTGAAGAATTATTTATTCCAGAGGAAATTGAAGAAAAAAATGATAGTTTTTATACTGATGATTTAGTTTATGAAGCTTTGAGAATTACAAATAATTTAGACTACGATGAAAATGAAAAAGGTAGTAAATGGAGACCTAAAGGTACAATCAAACTTTGGGATAAAACAAAGAATCAATATGTTTTTCCAGATGGTTTAAAAGTTAGAGCGACAAGATGGTTTACAACTCATACAGGTTTTGTTAATACAAATGGTTATTACTCTTGCAATGGTAGATTTAGAGGAAAGGCTCGTTACAGAATAGATTGGGAAAGATATAATTTTGCTTTACGAGATGGATTTTGGAATTCTGCACAATATAAAGGTCCTTACAAAAAAGGAGACTGGAATTGGACTATTAGCAATGGGAATATTCATCAATTTTACGGAACAATATTTAGGGCTGCTTTTCATTATTACTACAAAAATATAAAGGGATTAAGAAGACCTCCATTGAATAGCTTTTGGCATGTCCAATTAAGAATTCTTGCTAAAAATGAAGTAAAAGAAGATGCACTTGGCACCCATTGTCCAGGTTGTCGATTTTTAGGTTTAGGAAGTGCGATTAAAATCTATAATCCTCAACGTGATTCAGAAGATATTTATGCAACTACAATACATGAATTAACACATGCCTCTCATTGGAATATGAATAGTTGGCATTACAATAATGGAGATGCTATTGTCGTTGAAAGTTGGGCAAGGGGAGTTCAATGGGAATTAACAAGAATGGTATACTCTTCTTACGAAGTAACATATGGCAGATTAAACTATACAGGTATTGTTCAAGACATGATAAATGGCTATGGAAACAGAAGCACTTCCTCTTGGTGGGATTATGACGAGGACGGTTGGGGTGATCCACCATTATTTAAATATTACTATGATCAAGTTACAGGTTACTCAATAAGACAAATTGAAGATGCCCTTGTTGGTGAAAGATACTGGAATAATTGGAAAAACGATATTAAAAACTCATATAATAATGCAACAGAAAATAATTTGGATAGTAGTTTTGACTTTTGGAATACTTATTAGTTTCCAATCTTGCAAAAAAAATACCGACGGAGTTAGTATTGAAGAATTTTATTATATCAATAATTCGGATTATGATATTGTAATCAATGCATTCAATAATACAGATAGTGGATATATAGGTAATACTTATAACTTACCTGTTAATGGTGATTTTTCACAAGAAATTGAGTCAATGTTTGGTAGTAAAACTGGTGTAGTAGCACTTTGTGACTCAGTATCAGTTGTTTTTGGAAGTAATAGAATTGAACATTTTCTTCCAAATACCGAATCATTTTTTAATATACTTAATCATAATAATTATGAATATTTTAAAAAAGATAAAAATCATAACTCATACACATATAGTTTTACTAATGATGATTATGAAAATGCTATTGACATGGAGTAATAAAAGCCCATAACAAAATATAAACGTAATTGCGGGTTTTGTGCTTAACTTAAAGTTTTTTTCTTTGAACAAAGTTTAGTAATAAATTGAAAGGTAAGTGCCTTGAAATCCGCAACTACGCTTATACAAATCGTTACCAACCATTCCAGAACTGAACCCTAAAACTGAAAATTGAACCTTAATAAATGATTTTAGAGAAATACCAACTATACGGAGAAATCCAAAACAGAGGTTATTCATTAACTGCAAATGTTTCAAATGAAAGTGGAGATATTTATTTTGCGAAATGGATAAAAGGAGTAAAAAAAAATTCACAACCAAGTAAAATACTTTATAACAAATTACGACATCTTAAAAAAGCAGTTCACTCTTCTCTGCCAAAAATTATTGAATACGAATGGGACGAAAGCCAAGGAGCATATTGTATCATATTTGAAAACAAAAACTCAAAATCTTTAGAAGAAATTGTTTTTGAAATCAAACCAACTCATTTTTTAAAAGGAATTGAACAAATTGCAAATTGCTTACAGCAATTGCAACAAAAACATAAACTTTCTCACGGAGATATTACACCAGCAAATATACTTGTTGATGAAAATTTCAATTTTTATTTAATTGATTTTGGCATTTCTGACATTTCAGCAACATTAAGCCAAGAACAAGAATTAGAAATATTTGCAAAAGAATTTGCATCACCTGAAAAATGGGATAGAAAAATCCCAAAGGGATTT
>DQTL01000098.1 GCA_015662775.1 Lutibacter sp. | reverse complement strand
TATTACTCATATTATCTTCATCTCTTGGAGGACTATTATATTCTAAAAGATTTTTCATCTTTTTGTAATATGATTCTACAGAAAAGCTCCATTTATTACTAGGAATTGCATAAAAGAAACCTCCCGACACTTGATCTGCTTTTTGAGGGATTAAGTCTTTGGTTGCTGCTAGCCATATTTCTTTTTCAAAACCTTGGTAATTGTTTACAAGAGCATGATTGTATTGATTCATTTGCGTATAATTTGCTTTTATAGATATATCTTCATTCAGAAGCCAACGCAATGACACACGTGGTTCTATTCTATAAAATGTAGTATCTTTTGGTTTGTAATAAGCAGCTCTAATTCCAATATTTAACCTTACATTTTCCTTTAATTTTATCTCATCTTCTATATATATATTACTTTCAAAAGCTGTAATACTCTTTTTAAAACCAGTTGTAATATTGATGTTTGAGTTTTCATCTTCAGAAATAACAGTTTGCAATCCAGGTATAAACCGATAATAGTTTGCCTCTATACCAAATTTAATACTATGTATTGTGTTTGGAGAATATTCCAAACGACTCTGTAAAGAGTAATCATTGATTGCTGAGAGTGTTGTATAACTATAATAGAAATCACCTTCTTCGATACTCTCTAAGGTGGTTTTATAATTTGAAAAAGCTAGTGTGTTTTTGAAAAACCATTTAGGATGTAGATTCCAATATTGATTCAACGCAATTCCTGTATTATGTATCCTCCATTTTCCATAAGACTTATTATTATCAAACACCTCTTCTGCCGAACTTTGATAATCATGCCCTGTATAAAAAGACAAGGACAAACTATTTGTTTCAGAAAGTTTCCAATTGATTTTTGAATTGACATCAAAAATAGTATAACCCCAATAGCCTTCCCTTCCTGTTCTTTTATAAATCTTTCTTTGTTTCAAAGTAAACAAATCGTAATAAGAAGAACGAGCGGCAAAATAAAAACTCAAATCATTTTTTAAAGGCCCTTCTAACAACAAACTAGAAGTGAGCAATCCTAAACTAAACTTCCCTTTAAAACTTTTATTATTTCCTTCTTTGGTGTAAATATCAATAACCGAGGATGCTCTACCACCGTACCTTGCTGGGAATCCTCCTTTATATACATCTACATGTTTTAGTATATCTGAATTAAAAAGTGACAAAAAACCTCCTACATGATTGGTGTTGTATAACTTTATTCCATCTAATAAAACTAAGTTTTGTCCTCGGTCACCTCCACGCACGAAAATATTAGAATAGCCTTCTTTTCCATTAGTGATCCCTGGCAAAAAAGTCAATGATTTCATCAAATCTGTTTCACCTACAAATGAAGGTATTGCTTTTATTGTACTAACAGAAATATTAATCTTCCCCATTAATGTTTGTTTGTGAATAGGAATACTTTTGTTGACAACAACTTCTTCTAGTTGTTCAACCAAAGGTTTTAATTTGATATTTATTATTGTATCTTTATCAATATATATACTCTTTTTTATAGTCTGATAGCCCATGTAGGAAACAGAAAGTATTATTTTTTTATTAGGCAAACTTAAACTATAGAAACCAAAAGCATTTGTAGTTGTTCCTTTTTTACTTATTGTATCTACACATTCTGCATAAAGCAATGCTTCACCTGTTTCTTTATCTGTAACTTTTCCAGTAATAGTATGCGTTTGAGAGCGTATAGTATTAGAGAAATACATAAAAAAAAGGATGAAAAGATACTTCATAGCTTTACTTCTTTTGTTACTTAAATTGGTAACCAATTCGTAGGTTAATTTGATCAAAATAGTGGTAAAAATCATTAATAGGATCTTTTACAGATGCCGTAATGTCTCTCTGGTAATTAAACCCAATACTGTATTTTTCTTTAATCGTAAAATCAAAACCAGCAATATAACCTAAAGAATATAATCTCATTTTATCTATTGTTTTAAAACTACGGCCTTCTATTGTCATTTTATTATTATTTATTAGATGAAAATTATTTGACAAACCAATATTAAAATGTAAATATTCTTCAAAAGCATAGCCTATTTGCATAGGGATTGAAATATTGTAAAAACGCACTTTTTTTCCTTCATATTTCTTAAAGAATCCCTCGATTTCACTTCCTTCTTTATTTCTTATGACAATTGCATTTGTGTTAAATTCAAGACCAGCTTTTACAATAAAGACATCATTAAATATGGGTTTATACAAACTACCTCCTAAGGTTAATGACGGTGCATAATTATAATCAAATGGAAACATAAAATCTTGAATTATTGGGTCTAGACTTAATATTGCCAAATGACTTGCTCCAAGGTTTGTGTAAATTTCTTTTTTTATTTGAGAATAGGATTGAATCGATAATAGTATCGAGTATGCTACTAGCAGAAGTTTGAATGTTTTTATCATTTTTTGATTATCATTTTTTTGATTAAATAGAACAAAGTTTAGTTTTCAACTAAACTTTGTTCTAACCTAGTATTAATTAATAAGAAACCCAATGGTTACCGACAGCATTACATGTAAAATCACCATGAACTACATTAATATAATAAGGTTGATAAATATAATAGGATCCATAACCTGTAGCATAGACAACTACTCCTATATTATAATACCTTGTCCAAACTTTTGTGAACTTTTGTCTGTAAGTAATATCGTATACTGTATCACTCCCCCAAATTATTGGAGGTATAGAGTAAGGTCCAGTTTCAACACCTATTGGCACTTGGTTATGGGTTAAACTAAAGTTTTTACGTTTATGCCAAGTTCTAGTAGGTCTATACTTTCCCCATGACTTTTTATACGTTCTTGATGTAACATACACTCTCATGTAACTATAATTTGTAAAATTATGAGCAACTAATGTTGTTTTAACTTTTATTACTCTGTAATTTGAACTTTTATAATACAGATTTGCAGGGTTTGGACCATTATTTACTTTTGTGACCGCAATAGTTTTATCATATAAAATATTTTCTTTAAAACCTGTTAAAGCTATTCCTTTTTTGAATTTTTCAATTTCTACATTTAGTTGTTTAATATCTCCATTTATAAGACTAAATTCTTTGTTTTGTACAATTTTATAAATTGTGTTACCAATAAAAAAATACCCTTTTATATTAGTAATTGATTGATAAAAAACAAGAGGTTGTATAGCTTCTATGATATCATCATTATCTTCAAGTATCTCTTGATTAAAGCTAATTAATGACATTAAATCACCTTTTGATTCTGCTTTTTCCATTTCTGTTGTAACTCTATCAATTTCCATTTCTAAAGAAACAAAGTCTATTTCTTCACTCCATAGAATTCTATCTTCTATCGTCTTATTCATTAACTCTTCTGATATTTTCATAAATGTTTCAACATCCCTAAAATGCAAAATCCCATCAATGACTTCTACCTCAGATTTTTCTTGTGCTATTTGTTTTTCTTTTGCATTATTCAACACTTCATTTTCTAGAGATTCTTTCTGACACCCAAAAAAACCGACAAAGACCATTACTAAAATAGCCATTGCATAATTATTTAATTTTTTCATTATTTTAAAATTTAATTTGTTAATTGTTTGTTTGTTATTTGTTAAAGTTCTTACACAACCTTTAAGTTGTTGAAAAATCCCCAAACACAAAACCTAGTTTTAACACAAATTTTAAAACATAATAATCTTGTTACAATAGATAAATGTTATCTTTG
>DQTL01000255.1 GCA_015662775.1 Lutibacter sp. | reverse complement strand
CTAAATACATTTTTTTTAGTGATTTGCACAAAGGAAATAATAGCTATGCCGATGATTTTACTCAAAACATGCGTATCTATAAAGAGGCATTACATCATTATTATAAAAACGATTTTACCTATATAGAATTAGGCGATGGCATAGAGCTTTGGGAAAATAGAAAAATAGAACCCATCATCAAAGCACACCGAGTTGTTTTTGATCTACTCAAAGATTTTCACGAGCAAAAAAGGATTTATTTACTATATGGAAACCACGACATGGTATTCATGTATCCTTTTATGGTAAAAATGCTTCTAGGTTCTGTTTTTACCGATTTAAAATACTATGAAAGCATCTTGTTACAAGCAGATGTTTCCAAAAAGAATGTTTTGCTTTTACACGGTCATCAAGCTGATTATATGAACTATCTTTTTTGGTGGTTTTTTAGATTTTTAGTTAGATATGTTTGGAAACCCTTGCAACTTCTTGGAATAAAGGATCCTACGAGTCCTGCTAAGAATTTTAAAGAACGAATTAAAGTAGAAAAACGTATGGAAAAGTGGATTGTAAAAAACAACAATCAACCTGTAATATTTGGGCATACACATCGACCTATTTTTCCTGAAAAAACCGCTTCTTCTTCAAACGATAAAAAAGATGCTACACCTAAAGTTAAAAATAATTCTAATAAAATCAACAGTTTAGCACCCACTTTTGGAGGGAAACCAATTCCTATGTTTAATTCTGGAAGTTGTGTACATCCAGCTGCAATAATCGGAATTGAGATAACAAACCTGCAAATTAGTATGGTGAAATGGGAAGAGGATTCTGAAACTAAAGAAACTGTAAAAGTTGTACTAGAAGGTCCTGTAGATTTAGAGGAATATTGGTTACTTCGAAAGTAAAAAGGAATCCAACTAATTAGTCACTTGTGACCTCTTTAGCATGTAACAATCGTGTCAATTTTATAGATAAATCGAGTAAGATAATCTTTGCATTTCCATTTCTTTCAATATGATATAGGGCATCACTTAATTCATCGGTCAAACCTATAATATTCCCATTATGAATAAAAGGAGCAAAGTTTTCTAGTTTAAAACCTTTGGTTTTAGGTTGTAAATAAACCAAACTTTCTGCTTTATAATTTAAGAGCATAGCTTGGCGGAAAACTTGCATACAATACTGTAAGAACTGTTTTTGAGTTTCACGACCTTTACCAGAAATTTCATTACTCCAGCCTATTAAATCATTGATAACACTTGCATTTCCTTTAGCTCTAAAGGCGGCACGAACCCAAACAACAAACCATTGATCGAAAATGGTATCATCCGATTTGTTTTGAAATATTTTTAAAGCCTTGTTGTAATTCCCATCAGCCTGATGTGCAACTTTAATAGCTTCAATTTCTTCAATAGATTCTTTATTTAGAAGTTCTTGTGTGATTTGTCCTTCGCTTAAATTTCCAAAATGTAAAACTTGACAACGAGATTGTATGGTGCTGATAATTTGTTCTTCATTTTCAGTAACTAACAATAATATTGTTTTCGTAGGAGGCTCTTCAATAAGTTTTAACAATTTATTTGAAGCCGCAATATTCATTTTTTCTGGCATCCAAATAATCATGACTTGGTAAGTGCCTTCATAAGGTTTTAAGCGTAATTTTTTAACAATATCTTGTGCTTCGTCTACACCAATACGACCTTGCTTGTTTTCAATTCCTAAAAATTTATACCAATCAAACAAACCAGCATAAGGGTTTTCTAAAAGAAATTCACGCCATTCGGTTAGGAATAAACTACTTACAGGATGTTTTTTTACAGCTTCATTAGTAGCGACAGGAAAAGCAAAATGTAAATCGGGATGTTGTAATTTTTCACATTTAGCACGACATTTTTCAGGTTCTTTATGATCTTTACAAATCAAATAGGAAGCATAAGCAATCGCCATAGGTAAAGCACCAACACCTTCATTTCCAACAAATAATTGAGCATGAGAAATTTTTCCATTATCAACAGTTCGTTTGAGGTAGTTGACTAGATATTCTTGACCTATGATTTGATTAAAATTCATTTTTGTATTCGAAGCTTTCGCACAAAAATAAGGAATAATATTGTACTTTTGAACTATATAAAACAACTGTCATGAAAATCTTACAAAAACAAAATTTTAAAGATAAAAAAGCCTTAATACGTGTCGATTTCAATGTGCCTTTAAATGAGGGACAAGAAGTCACAGATGCAACTAGAATATTAGCGGCAAAACCAACCATTGATTCTATATTAAAACAAGGAGGAAGTGCTGTATTAATGTCACATTTAGGTCGTCCAAAAGGAAAAGATGAGATCTATTCGTTAAAACATATTGTTGCTAAAGTATCTGAGGTTTTAGATGTTCCTGTTAAGTTTGTTTCAGATTGTATTGGTGATGAAGTAAAAGAAGCCGTAGCAAATTTACAATCAGGTGAAGTTTTATTATTGGAAAATTTACGATTTTATTCCGAAGAAAAAGCAGGTGACTTAGATTTTGCGAAACAGCTTTCACAATGGGGAGACATTTATGTAAATGATGCCTTCGGTACGGCACACAGAACACACGCTTCTACAGCTATAATTGCTCAGTTTTTTCCTGAAGCAAAATGTTTTGGTCTCTTGATGGAAAAAGAATTAGTAAATATTGGAAAAGTACTTTCAGACAGTAAAAAACCAGTAACAGCTATTTTGGGTGGTGCCAAAATTTCATCAAAAATAGGTGTTATTGAAAACATATTTGATAAAGTAGATCATATAATAATTGGTGGTGGCATGGCATTTACTTTTATCAAAGCACAAGGAGGACAAATTGGCGATTCACTTTGTGAAGATGATAATTTAGATTTAGCATTAGATATTTTAGCCAAAGCCAAAGCACAAGGCGTAAAAATACACTTACCTTTAGATGTTGTGATTGCAGATGAATTTAAAAAAGATGCCAAAACAAGAATTGAAGCAATAGACGAAATACCTGATGGTTGGATGGGTTTAGATATTGGCCCAAAAACAGAAATAGGTTTTTCATTTATTATTATGCGTTCCAATACAATTTTATGGAATGGTCCTATGGGTGTTTTTGAAATGCCCAAATTCTCAAATGGAACACAAGAATTAGGTCATGCCGTTGTCGATGCGACAAGTGATGGTGCTTTTACTTTAGTTGGTGGTGGAGACAGCGTAGCTGCAGTTAAAAAATACGGATTTGCAGATAAAGTAAGTTACGTGTCAACAGGTGGCGGAGCTATGTTAGAACTTTTAGAAGGAAAAGAATTACCTGGAGTCCTAGCTATTGAGTCTTAGCTGTTAGTATATTAAGACTGTATTTCAATTGAAACACCGTCTTTGCGAGGAGGCACGACGAAGTAAACTCATGATGTAAGACAAATTACATCGTAAACAGATACTTCAAAAGATTGCTTCATTGCATTTCGTTCTCAATGACCGTTTCAAATTAAAATGGTCATCACAATAAAAACATAATAAACATGAAATTCACAACCATTCCAAACACAGAAATAAAAGTCAGTAAAATATGTTTAGGAACCATGACTTTTGGAGAGCAAAACACAGAAGCTGAGGCACATGAACAGCTAGATTTTGCGTTAGATCATCAGGTAAATTTCATAGATACAGCCGAACTTTATGCCGTACCAACTAGACCAGAAACACAAGGACTTACAGAAACCTATATTGGTAATTGGATTGCTCAAAAAAAGAATAGAGATCAAATCGTTTTGGCTACTAAAATTGCTGGACCAAGTCGTGATTTAAATTATATTCGTCCGAATTTGGGTTATACCAAAGATGCCATAACAGAAGCCATTCACAAGAGTTTAAAGCGATTAAAAACAGACTATATTGATTTATACCAATTGCATTGGCCAGATAGAAACGCAAACTTTTTTGGAAAATTAGGTTATCAAAAAAACAAAAACAGTTCTTGGGAAGATACAATACACGAAACGATAAAGACGCTAGATGATTTGTTGAAAGAAGGGAAAATAAGGCATTATGGTTTATCAAATGAAACACCTTGGGGCGTGATGCGACACCTACAAGAGTCTAAACAACATCAATTAACACGAGCAAAAACGGTTCAAAATCCGTATTCATTACTCAATCGCACCTATGAAATAGGATTAGCGGAAATAAGTATACGTGAGAATATAGGTTTACTACCTTATTCACCGATGGCGTTTGGTTTATTATCAGGCAAGTTTTTAAATGGAAAACGACCTAAAAATGCACGTATAACGCTTTATCCTCAAATGTCAAGATACAACAACCCACAAGTAGCAGGGATTGTTGAAAAGTATGCAGTTCTCGCACAAGAATATAGTATTAGTTTAGCTCAAATGTCTTTGGCATTTATCAATCAACAAGACTTTGTAACTAGTACAATTATTGGGGCAACTAGCTTAGCACAATTAGATGAAAATATTAAAAGTATTGATGTTGTTTTGTCAGATGAAATATTAAAAAAAATAAATGCAATTCATCAATTACAACCCAATCCTGCACCTTAAAACTATTAACCTGAGTTCGACCTAAGCTTTGTTTACAGTTTGAACGAATTTTCAATCAATTCGAAGTTATATTTTTGAAGGACTAACTGGTTAATTTGATAAAATATAACAAGAATTGGGGAAAATT
>DQTL01000074.1 GCA_015662775.1 Lutibacter sp. | reverse complement strand
TATATGTCAATGATACGAAAATTTAGAACACTAGGAACACTATGAATGTTGTTGATCTTTTACTAAAACTTTTATCTTCTAAATCACTCACCCCTGATGATGATGGCTCTTTACAATTTATAGAAGAATACCTTGATGGTTATGAAGCTTTTTATGTAAATAAAGAAGGCGTTAAAAACCTTTTCTTATACAAGACTTTTGGAGATAAAAAGTTTGGAGAGGGTACACATCTTTGTTTTGCTGGGCATGTAGATGTGGTTCCTGCTGGTGATAACTGGGATACAAATCCTTTTGTACCCGTCATAAAAGAAGGAAATATTTATGCACGTGGTGCACAAGATATGAAATCAGGTGTAGCTGCATTTGTGCAAGCATGTAAAGAGGTAGAAGACTTTAATGGCAGACTCTCCATATTACTTACTTCTGATGAAGAAGGTGAGGGTAAATATGGCACAGTAGTCATGCTTGAACATTTAAAAAGCAAAGGGATGTTACCTGATTACTGTATCGTGGCAGAGCCTACATGTGAAACAAAATTTGGAGATGCCATTAAAATAGGCCGTAGAGGGTCTATCAATGGCTATTTGAGCATACAAGGGAAGCAAGGACATGCTGCATACCCTGAAAAAGCGATCAACCCAGTGCATCAGATAGCTCCTATCTTAAATAAAATAGCGGGTGTGAACCTAGACAATGGAGATGATGACTTTGCACCATCACAAATGGTCATTACCGATATACGTGGAGGCATGGAAGTTACCAATGTGACACCAGGCTCTTTAAAATTGATGTTTAATGTACGTAATTCCACAAAAACCACACAAGAAGAAGTTAGACTACATATAGATAAAAATTTTAAAGGCTTGGACTATCATTTAGAGCTTACACAAGGTTCTTACCCTTTTGTGACAACACGAGATTCTAAAGTGGTTAAAGAGCTTACTCAGAGTATTGCAACTGTGACAGGGCTGACAACAAAACTTTCAACAGCAGGTGGCACGAGTGATGCTCGATTTATGGGTGCTTTTGGCATAGACGTAGTAGAGTTTGGTGTTATCAATGATACCATTCATGCACCAAATGAGCGTACTTCTATAGTAGAAGTAGAAAAACTTTGTGAAGTATTTAAAGTATTACTTCAAAATTTTAAATAAGGATATTTAATATGTTAAAAATGATTTTAATACTTTTAGTATTAACAAGCTCGATTATGTCACTTGACTGGGTAAAAGACATAGAAACTGCACTAACTTTAGCAAAAAAAGAAAATAAAAATGTGATGGTTATGGTGGAGGGAGAAAATTGCAGATGGTGTCAAAAAATGAAACATCGTACGCTTTCAGATGAAAATGTTGAAAAGAGACTCAAAAAATTTGTCATTGTTAAGGTCATGAGAGAAGATGAAAATGCAATGAAGCATTTACCTGAAGTAAAGGGTGTACCTACAGTCTTTTTTATGACAGCGGAAAAAAAGGTGATCGAAGAGGTCATTGGGTATTTTGATGTATTGGATTTTACTTCTTATATTGGTGATGTTGAGAAAAAGGTAGCCAAATAGTTATGAGAATACGTGGGCTATGTATCTTTTTCCTTTTTACTAGTCTCTTTTTTGTAGGATGTAGTGAAAAATCTAAGGACAAAGTAGACACTGTTAAAACAATATCTGGATTGACGTGGTATTTAAATATTGAAAATGCATTAGCACAAGCGAAAGAAGAGAAAAAAAATATAATTGTAATGGTAGGAGAAGATAGCTGTAGGTGGTGTAAAAAAATGAAAGAACAAACATTGACTGATAATCGCATACAAGAAAAGTTAAAAGCTTATATTTTGGTTTCAGTTAAACGTTCTGATAAAGATGCACTAAAATACCTGAATACTTTTGATGGCAATATTCCTTCTTTTTTCTTTATGCAGGATAATAAAGAATTGATAGAATCAATTGTGGGATATTTTAAGGCAGATGATTTTTTAGATTATATAAATGAAATAGAAGAGTGATACATATATATGTTTAATCGACCTCATTTTAAAGACTATATTATGGCTAAATCCATAGCAATGGCAGTTGCTTTTTTAATAGTGTTTTCTATTTTATTTCTTTATTTTATTCCGCATAAAGATGAAGCATTCATCGCGATTGCCTTATTAACTTTAGGTTTCTCATTTTTCATTTTATTTATCTATCGTGGTGCTAAACAGATACAAAAAGAGCTTACTACAATTAATAAATATTTGAATAATCTTGAGAAAATAGATAAAATAGATTATAAAACACATTTTTATATTTCAGAATTTGAAGAGATTAACCAAAATCTGATTAAGGTACTAAAAGGTGCAAAAAAACGTGAAGACATCAAGCAGCGTTATAATGCAAAACTAAAACTAAAAAATAGACAACGTGCAGATATGATTTCTGCAATTGCACATGAATTTAGAAATCCAATAGCATCAATCATGGGGTATTCTCAAACCTTACAGGACGATTCTGATATCCCCAAACACCTACAAGAGAAATTTCTTACTAAAATTTATAATAATGGAAATAAAATAGAAACGCTTTTAGCACGCCTTATTATGTGGAATAAGTTTGAGAGTAAAGAGACCAATTTATATAAGAGTAAATTTGATATATATCGTTTAGCTAGTGAAGTTAAACAGATGCTTGAAGAGTCCTATAAAGATAGAACCATTCAGCTTTTAGGCTCTAGTAGAGAAGTAGAAGCAGATAGAACACTTATGGAGGTTGTCCTTAAAAATATCGTTGAGAATGCTTTAAAATATTCCAAAGACATTGTGATAATAGACATTCAAGATACAGATGTATCTGTTACCGATAAAGGTGTAGGTATTAAGGTGAAGGACGTAGATAAGGTGACTAAGAAGTTTTATCGTTCGGGAACACATTCTTGGGATAACTCTATGGGCTTAGGTCTTTCCATAGTTAAAACAATACTTCAACTGCATCAAACAAAACTTAATATTACAAGCAAAGAGGGGGAAGGGTCTACATTCTCTTTTATGATTTAAGTTTATTAATTAGATGAAAAAAACTGAATAAACTCTTTTAGTTTCTCTTTGATGTAGAAGTATGCTACAAATTCTTAATTATTTTTTAAAATACAATATAAAATTACGTAGGGTTAATTCATTTTTCTATACAATATGCTTATATTCTATAAATTTTTAATTTAAAGTTTAAGAAAATCAAGGAGGAAGCATGAAATTAGGTTTCTTAGTTGACCTTAACCTATGTATGGGTTGTAAAGGTTGTGAGATCGCATGTAAGGTGGAAAATGAAGTGCCACTAAGCACATGGCGTTTACGTGTAAAATATATTGATTT
>DQTL01000152.1 GCA_015662775.1 Lutibacter sp. | reverse complement strand
CAAAAATATAACTTCGAATTGATTAAAAATTCGTTCAAACTGTAAACAAAGCTTAGGTCGAACTCAGGTTATTAGGCTTTAAAGAATATAGTGTTTTTATATAGTTTTATTTTTTTTATAAACTACGAATGTTCTAATAAGCACTTTATTTTACTAAATTTGCACTTATTATTCACAAATACTTCTCGGCTTCGCTCGAAGTACCTAACAATATAATTAATGATACAAATATACCACAACCCAAGATGTAGTAAAAGTCGACAAGGTTTAGCTATTGTAGAAAATGCAAAAGTAAATTTTGAAATAATTAAGTATTTAGCTACGCCACTCACGGCTTCTGAATTAACGGATATTATTAAAAAACTAGGCATCAAACCTATAAACTTAGTTCGTGTAAAAGAAGCTATTTGGAAAGAAAACTTTAAAGGAAAAGAACTATCCGATAAAGAGATAATCGAAGCCATGGTTCAATTTCCAAAACTAATCGAAAGACCTATTGTTGTTAATGGTAATAAAGCTGTTTTGGGTAGACCTCCTGAGATGATTAAAGATGTTTTGTAGGTTATTTTTCGGTAAATTGTTTAGTTTCGTTTGATAAATTAACAATAAAGATTACCTTATTACTTTCTTTTTCTCTAATAAAAGAATACACAACAATAAAGTGTTTAAAGGAATCGCTAAAACAAGAAAATCTATTATGGGTTGATGTGTGATGTCGCTGGCATCACGTGGTGCAGGGTTTTCTGTTTTATAGATGTGTGAAACCTACGGCATCCCATTTCTTTGATACTTGAAAGTACGAGTTTGCCCTGAGTTTAAAAAATTAGCTTGTTATAAATTATAAATCATCCATGTCTTTTCGAAAAAAAACGAAAAAATAATTGTTCACTACAAAGAGTATTCGAAATAGCTTTAGTGTTTCTTAAAAAACAAACTATTCATCATCCAAACAAAACTGATTGCAATTAGCACAATAAAGAAGACAAGATAATCTTTAATAAATTCAGGAAAATAAGCACCTAATACAACTCCAACTGAAAAAGCATAAATTTTTAACATGCCCCAATCCCAAAAGCCCATTTGGTCTACTTTTTTTCTAAAATAACGCCACATGATATTGATTTTAAAGTTCTTAATAAAGATACAAAGAAAATACTATAAAACCTTTAACTTAAAACTTTTTTCACACGTCCTACAATTCCTGATTCTAATAGAACTTTAATCCCTTGCGGATGATTGGACGAATTGGTTAGTAATCTTTTAACAACACCTTCGGTAAGTTGACCTGTACGTTGGTGGTTTTTTTGAACTATGGCTACAGTAAATCCAATTTTCACATTTTTTCTTTGTCGTCCGTCTTTAGTGGCTTCTGTCATATTTAATATCCTAATTGTTCTAAAATTTGATTGGGTGTTTGTTTAGTCTTTTTATTGTAAAATTCTAAGGCTAAGTCTGTTCTATTTGTAAATACAGCCTCTACCCTATTATGATATTGTTCAAATTGCTTATTTGTGTCAAAAGTATAGGCGTGAACCTTTAAATTGGCTTTGTGTATTAAATCGCTCATCCAGGCTTCTGTTAATTCATCATAATTATTAGGTTCTCCGGCTATACTAGGTCCAATAAATTGAACATTATTAAGCAATGCAAATTGTACAGCTTGTTGATAAGCTTCTTTAAGATCAGCGTTCATATCTGATTTCCATAGTAGAAAGCATTTAGGTAAATTAGGTAAATATTTCTGGAGGTTTTCAATACTTTCAGGAGAAAAAGACTGTAAGATAATACGATTATTTGTATTAGCTATGCCTACTTTATTAGCTTGTGTTTTTATACTTTTTGGATTGGTATTGATATTCCATCCTAATTTAGAAAGTTCCTCAGCTAAAAGCTTTTCTACATTTAGTTTTGGATGTTTTGTTTCAATATAAATTCCTGGTCTATTCCCGTTGTCAAATGGGTCTTTTTCATATTGAAAAGTTCCATCCCATTCACCATCAACTAACTGTTTTTCAGGAATGTCATTTATTCTTTTTATTCGATAGCCTTCTGCAATGAAAATCACATCTTGAAGTGTTAATATAGGTTGGTTTTTGTATTTTTCTTTGCCCAGTTTAGAGTTCCTATTATTAAACCAAGTACCAGCATCTAAACTTCTTAATTCTTTTAAAGTGAAATGATGAATTGTCAAGTCTTTTCTATTTGGAAAAACAGTTGTGATATTCGTTGTCCTTTTTAAATTAGTATCGTGAAAAGCTACTAAAAAATTGTCTTTTGTCAGTTGTAAATCAAGTTCTAAATAATCAGCTCCTATATTTCTTGCCCATCGAAAGGCAGGTTCTGTTTCTTCTGGAGCCCAGTAAGTTGTACCTCTATGAGCGATGATTAAATCATTTGTAGTTGCTTCTTTTTTCATGGTATTCTCCTTTTTAGAAGGTTGATTTGTACATCCAACAAATAATAAGATAAAAACAAAAAGTTTAAGATATATTTTCATTAGTAAGCATTTTTGTATTCTTTATTTTCTAAGATCCATGTAAAACCAATAAGTATAATCGACATGATACACGCAAATATAAGCAGATAAAATCCACCATCCCAATCATAAATATCAACAATATAACCCATGACAATATTAGCTGCAACTGCTCCACCTAAATACCCAAACAAACCTGTAAAACCAGCTGCAGTACCTGCCGCTTTCTTCTGAACTAAATCTAAAGCTTGTACACCAATAAGCATAACAGGACCATAAATTAAAAATCCTATTGCAATTAAAGAAATGTTATCTATCATAGGATTCCCTGCTGGGTTTTTCCAATATACTAATACAAAAACAAGCACCAAAACCATATAGATAATACTGACAGGTGCTCTTTTGCCTCGAAACCATTTATCACTTAAATAACCAGCTAATAATGTGCCTGGAATACCTGCCCATTCATATAAAAAATATGCCCAACCCGTTTCATTTAAAGAAAATTGTTTGACTTCTGATAAATAAGTAGGTGCCCAATCTAATACACCATATCTAACCAAATAAACAAAGGCATTAGCTATTGCGATAAACCAAAGTAGTTTGTTATTAAATATATGTTTAAAAAATATTTCTTTGGCTGTAAGTGGTTTAGTTTCTTCAATATAGGTATCGGGATAATCATTTTTATACTTTTCAATACTTGGCAAACCACAAGCTTCTGGGCGATCTCTTAGGGTTAAATAAATGATAAAAGCAATAAAAACGGCAATCATACCGGGTAAATAAAACTTTGCATGCCAATCATTAAAAAGGGCAACACCTAATATGGCTAAAGGACCAATTAAACCGCCACCAATATTATGAGCTACATTCCAAATAGACATTTTTGTACCTCGTTCTTTAATAGAAAACCAATGTACCATTACCCGACCACTTGGAGGCCAGCCCATGCCTTGAAACCATCCATTTAAAAGCATTAGAATAAACATAATACTTATGGATGATGTCGCCAATGGAAATACACCCATTACAATCATGGTTATTCCCGATAAAAGCAAACCAATACTCATAAATTTTCGAGCATCACTACGATCGGAAACATTTCCCATAATAAACTTACTCAAACCATAAGCTATAGAAACTCCAGATAAAGCAAACCCCAATTGTGTTTTAGAAAAGCCTTCCGCAATTAAATCTGGCATGGCTAGGGAGAAGTTTTTTCTAACTAAGTAATAACCCGCGTACCCAATAAAAATTCCTAAAAATACTTGTAATCTTAGTTTTTTATAAGTAGGTTCTATTTCAGACTCTGGTAATGGATTTTTATCTAGTACGGGTTTGAAAGGTTTAATCATTAGGTTATTTTAAGATAATCATTACTGAGCAATAAAAAGCATTTTTTACTTTCTTAAATCATATTCATCAATAGTTTCAAAAGTTTCTGGGTTTAGCACTTCAACATGTACTTTTTTTCCATTTATATGAATTAGGACTAAAGCATACTGAGTACTAAATCCACTTACAGCATCGTTCCATGGCGTATTTGGGTTTTGAGCATAATAAGGTGCTCCAGCAGCTCCATTATTTATCTGCCATAAAGTTCTATTTCGTTTAAACTTAAGATGCGGATAGTTTTCTGGATAGATGTTTACCTGTGGTGTTATTTCTACTTTGTTGTAATTGTGTTCGTCTCCTGTTAAAGTAGCCACTACTTTGGTGCTTTTATTGATTAAGAGTTCTAAGTATTCATCACGTCTTTCAATAATTCCTTTTTTTACTGGTTTTCCTGCAATTACTGGTCGGTATGTATTATCACCATTGTACCACATATCATCTTTTACATGACCTCCATTAGGAAAAGCAGGTGTGTGTTGTGTCACAAAAACATGGTCTATTTTATCATTTTTTTCAAGGTGAGCCAAAGTTTCTTCTAACCATTTTAATTGATTATCCATTATATAACCATGTAAATTACCACCTGTTGTTGGGTTTTTATGTAAAGCTGGTGAATAGAGGTAATTCGAATTTAAAACCACCATCGCTACATTATCATAAGTGTAATAAAAAACGGTTTCATCATAAGGTGGAAAATCTGTTTTATTAGGATTGGGATCGTAGTAAGCTCCATCTTCACTGACTAAGGTCGAATGAGGATTTACAAAATTTTCAGCAAAAACTGCTGATGCTGAATTTGTTTCAAAAGGAAAATCTGGGATAAATGCCAACCATCTTCCTTTATCAGTTCTAAATATTTTTCCAACAGCTTCATGATTTCCTACCGCAGGTATAATTGGGAAATAGTGGGCAAAAGGTTCGATTGATCGTTTCCAATTGGCGTATTGTAAATTGATTTCATCTTTCCCCATATAGCCATCAATTAGATCTCCTGTAACTTGCATAAATTTCACATCATTATAATTGGCAAGGGCTAACATTTTACGTAAAACATAATAGTTGGCTCCGTATAAATCGCGTTCTCCGCCACCTTGTCCACCACGAGAATCACTGATATAGGCAAATGTAAAAGCTTTGCGAGTTCCTAGATTTGGTGCTGTTTTAAAACTATAAGTTTGTTTTGAGTCTTGATAATCTACAATATAACTGTATTCAGTTTCAGGTTGCAATCCTGTAATTTTTATTTCGTGTTTGGTAGTTTTTTCTGAGGAATAGAAGGTTTTATCTCCTACTTTCACATTGGCTACTATTGGATAATTTGTATCAAAAGAAATGGTCGCTCCATCTGATTCTAATAAATGAACAAATGGACCATTTATGATACTTGTTGCAATACTAATGCCTTGACCTTCATCATACTTAAAGCCTACAACACCTTCAAAAAGCAATTCACCTTTTTTATTAGCTACTCGATAACCGAGTGTGCCTTGACCGTTTTTTTTCCAATTAGTCATATCGTACTTTCCAGATAATCTTTTTTGGATATTAATAGTTGCTTTTCCTTCTTTTATTTTTGAAGTTCTACCATACCAAACGGGTGATGGATACTTTGATTCTTTAAAATTAATTAAACCATAATATAGTGTGCCTGTTAATGTTTCATCTTTAAAATTGAAATGAATTCCATCTTCAAAAGCAGTTGGACTTCCTTGCAGGTTAACAAGTGTTAATTTAGTATTTTCCTCTTCTGCATAGTATTTTTCTTTTTTGTATTTGTGATATAGTTTACAAGATTTATCGTAATAAATATTGCTAAAAACATCAGGAATAGAGTCTTGTGCAACAAGCATGAAACTTGTAAAAAAGAGTATAAAGAATAGAACTGATTTTTTCATTTTTGAGTTAGGTTTAAAGTCTTTAGTAGTCAATAGTTTGTAATTAAGAGTACAAATATAGAAAGATTATCGTCTAAAAAATCAATTACTGTTTATCTATTTGTTAAATTAGCCGCCTCATAAGAATAAACGAATGGATTACCTTAAAAAAGACATAAAAATTATTAAAGTTTCGCTACTGATAATCGCCTCTGTGGTAATCTTGTTTGTTTTGCGACTCTTTTCATTTATTTTTATTCCTTTCTTTTTGGCTTTGTTTATCGCTATTTTATTATTACCTATTTTAAATTGGTTTGAAAGTAAAAAAATACCCAATTGGTTAGGTATTGTAATAATTGTAGTGGTTTCTGTGCTATTTATCTGGATAAATGGAATTGTTTTACAAAAAACAAGTATTGAACTTTATCATTCTAAAGACGAGATTATTGCAAAAGCTGGAGAAAAAATAAATCCATTAATTATTAAAATTCAGCATTTGATGGGAATTGAATCTGTCGCTGAAGCCAAAAGTAACACGATTGATTTTAAAGCACTTGTAGAAAAAAACAGTACACAATTAGTAAGTCAAATTAGTACTTTTATCACACGTGTTTTTATGACCTTTTTCTTTTTAGCATTGTTTTTAACGGGTGCTCATCTGTTTGAGGTTTACCTTAATAGAGTTACCAATAACGATGAAGATAGTATTCACGTTTTCAGAGAAATAAAAGGCTCTTTAAATGGTTTTATTAAAGTAAAATTTCTTACAAGTTTATTGACAGGCATTGGGTTTGCTTTAATTGTCATGTTCTTTGGGGTGAAATTTGCCCTTTTTTGGGGATTAATCGCTTTTTTATTAAATTTTATTCAGCTTATTGGTTCTTTTTTTGTTACAGGTGTTCTTCTTATCTTTGGGTTTGTTGAATTACAAAGTACAGGAACCTTTCTACTATTCGGATTTCTTTTAATTGCCGTTCAAATGACCATTGGAGGCATCCTAGAACCTATTTTACTTGGTAAAAGCTTCCAAATCAATACCATATCTGTTTTAATTAGTTTAGCTTTATGGGGCTTTATTTTTGGTGTTGCTGGTTTAGTTTTGGCTATTCCTATTACTGTATTTTTAAAACTAATTTTAGAACGCATCCCTGCTACACAATCTTTAGCTAAGTTAATGAGTAGAGTTGAGTAATTTATATTTTATCGATTCTAGACATTGCACTATTGAAAACCCTTATTTCTTAATTTCATGGTTTTAGGTATTGTACAACTCTAAATCTCGTTTTATCTTTGACCATAAGAAATAAACGAATTATTTCAATTTTCATTAACTTAAAACCCCTTTGAATTATGAAAAAATTAATTGTAATTACCCTATTGTTTGGTGTCCTATTTACTTCATGTGTTTCAAAAAAGAAATATGTTGCTTTAGAACAAAATCTAACAGACACAAAAGGTGTACTACAAAAAACAACCTTGGAAAAAGAAAAACTCGAAGCAAATTTTGCCAAGATTGAACAAAGAGTTGACGAATACTACAGTAAAATCAATTCATTACGTGACACGAATGTTTCTTTAACTTCCAATTTACAAGATGTTAACAACGAAAAACTGGTGCTTGTAGATGATAATTTAGTGGTGCTTTCTAAAAATGTTCGGGATAGGATGAATGCCACACTTTCAAAGATGTCTCCTCATGAACTCGCAGGAGCTACTACTTTAAAAGATTCAATCAACTTAGCGATCTCTTACAATCTTAAGAAAAAAATGATTTCTAATGGTTTCGAGAATGATGATGATATTAGTGTAAAGATTGATAAAACAGTCGTTATGATTTCCGTAGCAGATAATTTATTATTTAAAACAGCAAGTTATCGAGTAAATAAAAAAGCGTACCCATTATTGCAAAAATTAGCAGATGTTGCGAACTCAGAACTGAGTATGGACGTTATGATTGAAGGTCATACAGACTCCAGAACAATTAATACCAGCATGTTAAAAGACAATTGGGATCTCAGTGTAAAAAGAGCTACCTCTATAGTACGTCTTTTACAAAACAAGTTTAATATTGATCCTTCTAGATTAATTGCTTCAGGAAGAAGTAGTTATATTCCTTTAGTAGAAAACGATTCCAAAGAAAATAGAGCACGTAATAGACGAACAAATATAATTATACTACCAAATTTAAATAAGTTCTTTGCTTTATTAGAAAGCGAAGAGCATATTCTCCCTTAAGTAATTTTTTTTGGTTGTATATTTCCCTTGTAACTTATTCCCCTTTGTTACAAGGGATTTTTTTGTTGAAAATTCAATAGACTAATTACTCTTTATTTTTAATTTCAAAAAAAGTTTTATTAGTATCTTTGTTGCAATACCAATTTAATTTCAGAATACTTGATAAATAAATTAGAATATCTTTTTCTTTTTCAAGACAAAAATTCTTTGCATAGCCATAGTTACGGAAAT
>DQTL01000234.1 GCA_015662775.1 Lutibacter sp. | reverse complement strand
TAGGCGAATTAAAAGCAAAAGATAGCTTACCCGTTATTTTTGAACTACTACAACAAGACGAAGAGTTTCTAGAATTTTTTATTGGTGATTTCATAACAGAATACGTATGGCAAACCTTGTTTTATATGATTCAAGATCGCTTAGATATTTGTCAGGAATTTATGCAATTGCCTGGGGTTTATACTTTTTCAAAAAGTGAAATAGCAAGTGCAGTAGATCAAATTGCATGGCATTTCCCTCAAAGGAAGGATGAAGTTATTAAATGGTACAAAACGCTATTTGAATTTTATGTGCAAACAGATATAGATGAAAATATTATTGATTCTAGTTTAATAGGAATATTGATAGGATCTGCTGTTGAACTAAAAGCAAAAGAATTATTGCCACTTATCAAAGAATTATACAAGCAACATAAAGTTGATGTATTTGGTTGTGGCACTTATACTTCTGTTGCTATTGATATACAAAGTAAGGAAGAACATAAACATTTCAGAAAATTACAAAGTATAAAAGAAATATACCATACCATAATCACTACTTGGTCAAGTTATATTGGTGAAGAAGGTAATCATGATGATGATGATACGTTTTATGAAGATTGGAAAGAAGAACCTATCATAAAAAAAAGGAAAGTAGGTCGTAATGAACCTTGTCCGTGTGGTAGCGGAAAAAAGTATAAAAAATGTTGTTTAAAACACGAAAAAGAATAATGTCTTCTTAATAGTACTCCATGTATTCTCCTTAAAACGCTGTGCAATAAAAAAATCCTTTTAAAGAAGATAAACCACCTTTAAAATACAGTACTTTTCCTCATGAAATTTAGGAAAACACCTAGTATTATTTAACTGTATTCTGTCTTTTTTTGTATCTGAATTCTAAAACTAATTTTATGAGAATACAGCTACTGATACTTGTTGCTATTATTTTTACTCAAGGAGTATACAGCCAAGAAAACTTACGTATGCTATCTTGGAATATTAAAAACTTTGGACATCATAAAACCCATTCCCAAATAGAGCAAATAGCGAGTGTTATCACAGAATATGATGTAGTTGCCATGCAACAAATAGATGCACAAGAACACTCAGCAGAAAAAGCATTAGCACAACTCATCATAGCACTTAATAAAAAAGGTTTTGACTGGAGTTACACACTCAGCCAACCCACAAAAGCAAAAAGCAGTAGTAAAGAACGTTATGCCTTTTTATGGAAAACAAATAAAGTTAACGTACTAGGGAAAGGAACATTATTAAAACCATTACAAAGAAAAGTACTACAAGAGCCTTTCGTATTAAAAATCGAATGGAATTCAGAAATAGTTTCCCTATATAATTATCATGCCAAATCTTATGACAAACATCCTGAAAAAGAAATCGCTGTCGTACTAGATTACCTTAAAAAAACAAACACTCCTTTTGTGTTATTTGGAAGTTTCAATACAACAGAAAACAATGAGGTATTTGGCATACTAGATACAACAACTCATAAACCTGTGGTCAGCAAGAAAAAAACATTGCTAAAAAATTATTGTTACTCTAAAACATACAAGCATTTAGCAGTTGATAACATCTATTACACTAGCCCAAATTTTACACTACTTTCATCGGGTGTTCTTGATTATGTAGGAGCCTGTGAAAATTTAAAATTAGCTCATCGTATATCAAATCATATACCTGTAGTGGCTCATCTACAATCTAAACAAACGTCTTATGAAGTTTCCTTCACAACCAATCTAAACCCTTCACCGTGAATATTGACAATTTCTACATTTTCATCTATACTTAAATATTTACGAAGCTTTGCGATATAAACATCCATACTTCTTGAAGTAAAGTAGTTATCATCACGCCATATTTTTGTCAAAGCAAGTTCCCTAGGCATTAGATCATTTTTATGTTGTGCTAACATTTTTAGTAATTTGTTTTCTTTGGGTGAAAGCTTTTGAGGTTCACCTCCTTTAAAAATCAATTGACGTAATTTAGAATTTAGATAGAAATCTGCAATTTCAAATTCAAAAACTTCTTCCGTTTTTCCAATATCATTTTCTTTACGTTGAAAAATTGCTTTAATTTTATAGAGTAATACTTCCGAATCAAAAGGCTTAGTTAAATAATCATCAGCACCTGCTTGATAGCCTTTTAACACATCTTCTTTCATCGTTTTAGCAGTCAAAAAGATGATAGGTATTTGTGTGTTTTGTTTACGGATGTCTTTAGCTAATGAAAAACCATCTTTACGTGGCATCATTACATCTAAAATACATAAATCGTAATCATTGTTTTTAAATAAAACAAACCCCTCTAAACCATCTTTGGCAAGCGTTACTTCAAAATCATTTAAACTGAGATAATCTCTTAAAATATTTCCAAAATTAGGATCGTCTTCTACTAGTAATATTCTTTTATTCTCCATTGTATTTAGTTTATAATTAATACTTTTATATTTAGTCGTTTATTCTTACTAAGCTTTCATTTTAAATAACTGGCAACTTCACCGTAAATCGACTTCCTTTCTCTTTTTCACTTACCACATGAATCGTGCCTTGGTGTATTTCAATTATTTTTTTCGCATACGAAAGTCCTAATCCATGGCCTTTTACATTGTGTATATTGCCTGTTTCTTCACGATAAAACTTATCAAATGCATGTTTTACTGCTGTTTTGCTCATTCCTATTCCATTATCACTAATATGAATTAGAATAGCATTGGCATTGTTTTCGGTATGAATTTTTATCTCAGGGACTTCTTTTGAATACTTAATGGCATTATCAAGCAGATTAACAAATACATTGGTAATATGCGAAATATCACCCATAACTTCTGTCTGTATTGCTTCTAATTGTAGCGTCAATTTCCCGTTTTTATTTTCAATTAAAAGTTGAACATGCGAAAGAGCATCTTCTAAAACATCATGTATATCAATTACATCTTTCCCTAAATCTAATTGATTTTTATCTAGTCTTGAAATTCGTAAAACAGTTTCTACTTGTACGTGCATTCTTTTATTCTCTTCTCGAATCATCTTTACATAACCCAATATTTTTTCTTTATTATCTATTATTTTAGGATTTTTAATCGCATCTAATGCCAAATTAATAGTTGCAATGGGTGTTTTAAACTCATGTGTCATATTATTGATAAAATCAGTTTTTATCGCAGCAATTCTTTTTTGTCGGTTTAATTGATATAAAGTCATCGCAAAAACGCCTATAATTGTAAAAATAAAAAGGATAGATAAAATAAGATTTTTAGAAATACTCGACAGTATAAATTTCTGTTTATCAGGAAAGTTTACATACAATCTAAAATTACTTTTATCATTATTATCAGCAAATAATGTAGTGGAATAAGTTTGACCTTTTATAATCTTAAAATAGCCCGATTTCACAGATGTAGGCATATCATTATCGTAAATTGCAAATTTAAAAGGTGTTTTTATACCCCTATTTTTAAACTGATTTTGTAATTTTTGTTTGAGTTCATCATTGCTGATTCTCGATTTTATGGGTGATCTTTTTATTTCTTCATAAAGTGCATCTCTAAAAAACTCTTTATCGAGAGAGGTGAGTTCGCTATATAAAATAGAATGCTCTTCTGGAGACAACGCCCTAATATCTTCATCATTAGTGAAATGCATGCTTTTAAACACATCTTTTTTACTAAAAGTCCTTTTTAAGGTAAGTGTATCTTGTCCAAAAAACTCTGCAGGTACTTTGTATTTTTGTTCTAATATGGTTCGAGCATACGTAAAACGCTCATTTTTAATAGTGTCAATTTGTTGGTAAATAATTTTTGAAATACCCGCTTCTGTAGCCAAACTCCGGTCTTTAGTTAAACCACTAAACTTTTTTAAAAAGAACATCAATTCTTTATTTTGAATATTCTTTGAAACCGTTTGAAGTGAGGAATGAACCTGACTCGTAAATTGCTTTTCGCGTAGCTCAATAAAGTTGCGAATCCAAAAAATTTGAACGACAATTATTCCAATTAGAGCAAAACTCATCACGGATACAATCAATATAAAGGTTAGCCTACGCATGGTTCAAAAGTATACTATTAAACAGTACAGATTTATATTATTTAGATATTTTTAACACAATAATCATGCTATTAACGATAATTTAAGAGAAAATTGCCAAAAAAATAAGATTTCTGCATTTATTTGTTGTTTCGCAATTTCTTACAAACAATAATTTGAAATACTAAAAGAATAGGGTTTGCTAATTAGTGTCTATCAGAAAACACCTTAAAATTAAAAAAGTTTTTTATTGTAATATTTTCAATTTTTTTTAATCGTCTGATGCTTAAGCATCACCTCATAAAAATAAATTAAAAATCTCACTAATAAAAATTCCTTTTATAAAATT
>DQTL01000140.1 GCA_015662775.1 Lutibacter sp. | reverse complement strand
TTCATTAAAGAACCAAATGGTCAGTTTTTAGTGGGTAGAGAAGTAGAAAAAATGTCCAAATCAAAATACAATGTTGTCAATCCAGATGATATTTGTACTGATTTTGGTGCAGACACTTTAAGAATGTATGAAATGTTTTTAGGTCCTTTAGAACAAGCTAAACCATGGAATACGGCAGGAATAACAGGTGTACAAAGCTTTTTAAAGAAATTATGGCGTTTGTATATTGTTGAAGATGTATTCTCGGTAACAGCAGAAGAACCAACAAAAGAAGAGTATAAAATATTACATAAAACCATCAAAAAAGTGGAAGACGATATTGCTAATTTTTCTTTTAACACTTCAGTTTCTACCTTTATGATAGCGGCAAACGAATTGACTGCTTTAAAATGTAATAAACGAGCTGTTTTAGAACCTTTAGCCATTTTATTAGAACCATATGCACCGCACATTGCTGAAGAATTATGGGAGAAATTAGGACATACTGAATCCATTTCAAAGGTTCCTTTCCCAATATTTGAAGCCAAATATTTGGTAGAAAGTAGTAAGGTATATCCTATTTCATTTAATGGAAAAATGCGTTTCACTATGGAGTTAGCTTTAGATTTAAGTAAAGATGAAATCGAAAAAACCGTTTTAGCACATCAAAAAACACAAGCACAATTAGCAGGTCGTACTCCTAAAAAGGTAATTGTAGTACCAGGAAAAATTGTGAATATTGTGGGTTAACGCAAATACAAGGGGTTAATGCGGCATTTACCGTAAAAATATTTCAAAATCTACCTTATAAAACTGCTTTTAGTTTTACGTTTGATGCGGTTCCTGTTGTTGGAATTCCTAATAAAGAATATAACTTAACAAATGCTTTGGTTTATACCTTTTAATTATTTGCTAGACCTAACAGTTTTTTCCTACTTTTGTAGTCTATGAATTTCCCGAACATCATAACATCAATACGAATTGTAATTGCATTAATTGCACCTTTCTTTTTAATAGAAGGTGGTCTTTGGGTACGTATAATTGCAGGATTTTTTATCTTTATTGCTGTAATAACAGATTGGTTAGATGGTTGGTATGCAAGGAAATACAATCAAATAACCAAATTAGGGAAAATCTTAGATCCTTTAGCTGATAAAATTTTAATTATTATTTCTTTTTCTGTTTTTGTGTATATGGATGTTGTTTCTATTTGGTGGATTATCCCAATTTTTATTCGGGAAATTGTCGTTACAGCTTATCGATTTGTCTTTTTAAGCCGAAATATTATTGTAGCAGCCACAAATAGTGGAAAGTTAAAAACAGTTATACAAATGCTAACTTTAGGTATTGCCTATATTTTCTTTATGACACACAGGCATTTTAGGGAGTACTATTCTGAATATATACAATTCTTATTATACCTAGCTCTTGCTATAACACTTTTAATAACAGTGTTTTCTGGTGTTCGTTTTGTGATAAGAAATTGGCGAATTATTAAACAATTTCACCAGATTACTTAATAGATAAGAATTTGTTTTTAGAATCATATTTTATTTATGCAAGAAAATAAATCATTTTGGTCGTATAAATTAAATGATTGGTTTCGTGATTTTACCTCATTAGGAAATCCGATATTACTGGTTTTCGTGCCTTTTATTTTTTTAGGGAACTCTAGCGTTTTTCATTATCTACTTTTGGCTTTATTGATTAATGAGATTTTTTGCTCTTTAATAAAGATTCTCTTTCCAAAGAAAAGACCTTCGGGTCAAACCTACAGTAATTTACTTGAAAAGATTGATGCTGGTAGTTTTCCGAGTATTCATGCTTCTCGTATCACAATTGTTTATCTTACTTTATTTTCAAATACAGAAAGTATAGCTATTAAAATTGCATTTATAAGTGTAATAGTTTTAGTGTTTTTATCAAGAGTGAAATTAAAAAAACACTTTTGGATTGATGTTTTAAGTGGTTTTATTATTGGTGTTTTGATTTGGTATTTGTTGCAATTAATTCTTAATTAAAAAAAATTACACTCCGAACAAATCAATAGAATTTTGAGTTGTCACTTTCGCAATAGTTTCTAAATCAACACCGTAAACTTCAGCTAGTTTTTGAGCAATTAAAGGAATATAACTACTCTCATTTCTTTTGCCACGATGGGGCGTCGGCGTTAAGTAAGGAGCATCTGTTTCTAATACAATATTTGTAAGAGGAATTTGGTTTAAAAATTGATCAATTTTACCGTTCTTAAAAGTAACTACACCACCAATTCCTAGTTTCATGTTGTAACTCATGGCTTTTAGTGCTTGTTCATAGTTTCCTGTAAAACAATGAAAAATGCCAAAGAGTTCAGCTCCTTTTTCCAATTCTAAAACTTCAAAAATCTCATCAAAAGCATCTCTACAATGAATGGCAATTGGCAATTTTCTTTCTTTTGCCCAGCGTATTTGTGTTTGAAAAGCTTCTTTTTGTTCTTTTAAATGTGTTTTATCCCAATACAGATCAATTCCTATTTCACCAATTGCAATAAAGTTTCTTTTGTTTAGTTGCTCTGCTACATGTTTGAGTTCTTTTTTGTAATTACCTTTTACAGAAGTAGGATGTAAACCAGCCATTAGAAACATAGATTCGGGGTGTTGAGCTTCTAATTCATACATTTTTGAAGTGTAAGATGAGTCAATCGCAGGAACAAAAAAACGTTTTACATTATTAGCTAAAGCACGTTGGATAACCTCATTTCTATCTTCATCGAATTTTTCACTGTACAAATGAGTATGTGTGTCTGTAAATAACATGGATTGGTATTTATTTAATTGTTTTTATTGCTTTGTTTTTTTCTCTTTTCAGAAAATCGATTTTAGATCGATTAATTCTTTTGGGTTGTTTCTTTTTTGAATCAAAAACAAATTTTTCAGGTATCGGAACACGTGAGCTATCATTTAAAATGCTTTCAAAATCTGGGTCAAGTTCTAATTCATTTTCCATATTTCGAACTTTAAAAATGTCATTTAATTTGGCATTAAACGCATTATAAGCTTCAAAAATATTATCAATTTCGGCACTTACTTCTTCTGTAGAAATTGCAGGTATTTCAGCCATATCATTTAGCCGTAAACATTCATTATGTAAGATATTGATACGTGATTTTAAAGGAGGAGATTTAAGTCTTTTATCAGTAATACTATCTTTTAAATGTGTAACAAATTCACTTAGTTCCTTTGCATTACTCAGTGCTTCTTCATTAGATATACTGTTAAATTTCGAAAGGATTTCATCAACTAATTGATACTCTTTCCAGTTTTTTAATTCTTTTTTTGTATTCGATTTTAAGACAATTCGTTTTATTTTTTTATTTTTTTTTAGGATTGATTTTATCGTATCTATACTAGGCGTTTGGGTAACAATTTTCATCTTTTGTCTTTTACAAGAGCTTGTAAAAAAAACGAATAGGAGTAGTATGAGTGTAAAATACTTCATTATTGATGTGCAAATAGTTGCTATTAGTATGCAAATATAGAATTAGTCCTATTATTTATGAAGTAGTTGAGCAGTTTTAATATATATTTAATTTTTATCCATGTTTTAAATAGTAAGTACATTTTCTTTTTTTGTAATTTTACTTTTTTTAAATATTTAAAGTCTTATGACATTCAAACAAGAAATACAACAAGGTATTCCCAATGAATTACCACCTTTTAAGGCAATTGATAATAACTTAAGTCATGCCCCTAAAAGGAAAGCTATATTATCAGATTCAGAAAAAAAACTAGCTCTTAAAAATGCACTTCGATATTTTGATGCTAAACATCACACAATTTTAATTAAGGAGTTTGCTGAAGAATTAAATAAATACGGTCGTATATACATGTACCGTTTTCGTCCTGATTACTCCATGCACGCACGTTCAATTGATGCCTACCCAGGAAAATGTCAGCAAGCAAAATCTTTAATGTTGATGATTCAGAATAATTTAGATTATAAAGTAGCACAACATCCGCATGAGTTGATTACCTATGGTGGAAATGGAGCTGTTTTTCAAAATTGGGCACAATATCTTTTAACGATGAAATACTTGTCTGAAATGACATGCGAACAAACATTAGCTATGTATTCAGGGCATCCTATGGGTTTGTTCCCATCACATAAAAATGCTCCAAGAGTAGTAATTACAAACGGAATGGTTATTCCAAATTACTCTAAACCAGATGATTGGGAAAAGTTTAACGCCTTAGGTGTTTCGCAATACGGACAAATGACCGCAGGTAGTTTTATGTATATTGGTCCACAAGGAATTGTTCACGGAACAACCATAACCTTACTTAATGCATTTAGAAAAATTGATAAAAGTCCATCAGGTTCCTTGTTTTTAACATCGGGATTAGGTGGTATGAGTGGAGCGCAACCCAAAGCAGGAAATATCACAGGATGTGTTACGGTTTGTGCCGAAATCAATCCAAAAGCAGTAGAAACCCGTCATTCCCAAAATTGGGTAGATGAAGTAATAACAGACATTAACCAATTAGCTACACGAGTTAAATCTGCCAAGAAGAACAATGAAAATGTGTCTATTGCTTACCAAGGAAATATCGTAGAAGTTTGGGAAAAATTCGATGCCGAAAATATTTATATTGAATTAGGAAGTGATCAAACCTCATTACACAATCCTTGGGCTGGTGGTTATTATCCGATTGGTTTATCATTTGAAGAAGCCAATATTATGATGGCAGAACAACCTGATTTATTTAAAGAGAAAGTACAAGAATCTTTGCGACGTCAAACACTTGCCATTAATAAACACACCGCTAAAGGAACTTATTTTTTTGATTATGGCAACGCCTTTTTATTAGAAGCCAGTAGAGCCAAAGCAGCTATTTTAAAAGAAGATGGATCAGGTTTTAAATATCCTAGTTATGTTGAAGATATAATGGGTCCCATGTGTTTTGATTATGGTTTTGGTCCATTCCGTTGGGTTTGTACCAGCGCAGATCCTAAAGATTTAGAATTGACCGATTTATTAGCAACACAGGTTTTAGAAGAGCTTAAAAAGGATTCACCTCCAGAAATCCAACAACAAATGGATGATAATATTCAATGGATTAAAGGAGCACAAGAAAATAAATTAGTGGTTGGTTCGCAGGCAAGAATTCTATATGCCGACGCATTAGGACGTATGAAAATAGCTGAAGCCTTTAACAAAGCAGTAAAAGAAGGTCACTTGTCCGCTCCTATTGTTTTAGGTAGAGATCATCATGATGTTTCTGGAACAGATTCTCCATATCGGGAAACTTCTAATATTTATGATGGTTCTAGTTTTACCGCAGATATGGCCATACAAAATGTAATTGGTGATAGCTTTAGAGGAGCAACTTGGGTATCCATTCACAATGGTGGTGGCGTTGGCTGGGGAGAAGTAATCAATGGCGGATTTGGTATGCTTTTAGACGGAACTCCAGAAGCAAATAAACGACTAAAATCCATGTTACATTGGGATGTCAATAATGGAATAGCCAGACGAAGTTGGGCGAGAAACTCGGGAGCATTATTCAGTATAAAACGCGCCATGGAAATGGAACCTAGTTTACAAGTAACACTTCCCAATTTAGTTGATGAGAAATTATTAAATTTTTTAGATTAGAAAAAGAATGTTAAACTTTAAAAAAACAGAAGCTCGGTATAATTATTGTTGCTTTTAATCAAATCATAAATACACACCAATGAAGGCACTAAAAATAGTATTTGTTTCTACTTTAATTATTGTTTTAACTACTGCGTGTAGCACAATCCAAGTTACAACAGACTACGAAACTCAAACAGATTTCACGAAATATAAAACCTTTGCATTTTATAAAACCGGGATTGATAAAGCTCCAATTTCCGATATAGATAAAAGACGAATTATCAGAGCAATTAGTCTAGAATTAGAAGCTAAAGGCATGGTAAAATCTAAAACTCCTGATGTGTTGGTTAGTATTTTTACCAAAGCAAATGAACAAGTTGATATATACGAAAATCGTTGGCAACCTTATTATTACGGCTCTTTTCATAGAAATCAAATAACAAAATATACAGAAGGAACGCTGTTTATTGATGTAATTGAAAAAGAAGGTAAGAAATTAGTTTGGCAAGGAATCGGAAAAGGATTTTTAACCAAATCATCCAAACCAGAAAAAAGAGATGCCAATATTCAAAAGTTTGTTCGTGAAATTATGGAACGTTATCCTCCTAAATAGAAGGTTGTTATTGTGTCATTTCACCCAAATTAATTTCCTCATAATGAGTAAAATTTATTTCACGAATCACACTCATATCACCCCATAAATAGGCATTTCCTTTTAGAGATTTAGTGATTTTCATACGTTTTTTAAGACGACTTATTTCTATGGCTGTTGCTTTTCTACTTATGCCTAAAGTACCATAGAGTTTAATTCCTGGTGATGAATTGAACTTATTTTTATACAGCCCTTTTAACCAGAACCACCTACCACTATTTACAGCGAGTACGCATATATTCTTATTGTTTTGGGCAGATTTAGGAAGTTTTGAAGGGAATTTCTCAAAATAAAAACCTGTTTGATCACAATTTAAAAACAAACTACCTATGGGTGTATTGGTTGGTTTTCCATCTGAGTCTACTGAGGCAATTGCAACATGAAACTGCCTAGTAAAAGTTGTATTAATCAGTTTTCTAATCTGTTTCCATTGTGTAGGATCAATCATTTTTTTAGTAGAATTATGGATAGTATTTCATGGCAAGTTGTAGTACTTCATCAATCAAATTAATAGGTATATCTTTTGTAACATCGAAATATAGGGCTTTCATTTTCTTTCTATTACCTTGAATTAATTGAGGATGCTCAAACAAATCTGATCTTACAATACAAAGGTAAGCTTGTTGGGTTTTTTGAACTTTCCAAACATAACAAAAAGGTTTTCCTTTGTAATAAAAGAAAGGTAATTTCCATTTCCACTCTTCAGTAATTTCTTTGTGGTAATTGAGTATAAAACCTCTAATACCTAACATAAAGCTTCGATTAGGTTCAGTTTGTTCTAAATAAAAATTGTCTATTTCGCGTAACATTTGGCTAAGTTAAAAAATATTATTTTCTACTTTCTTCTTTTAACAAGATAAACTATCTTGCACCCTTATTAAATTGATAAACCTTACTCATGAAAAAAATCATTCTTTTACTTATAGCTATTGTTACTTTAAGCTCTTGTACACAACAAAAAATCGGTTATGTAAACTCATCTGACTTGATGAAAGACTACAAAGCTGTTAAAGATTTAGAAAGTGAAATCAAAGACAAACAAAACCTTTTACAAGGAAAATACGAACAAGTCGCTTTGGCCTTTGAAAAAGAAGTGCAAGAATTTCAATTGAAATCTAAAAAACAATCTCGTAAAAAAGGAGAAGCACGTTACCAAGAGTTAATGTATAAACAACAACAAATACAACAGAGTCAACAACAAGAAAGTGTTGCTCTTCAAAAAGAAAGTCAAGATCAAATGGATGATCTTATTGATGATATGAAAGATTTGGTAAAAGACTATGCTAAGGACAATGGCTATACTTATATTTTAGGAACTAATGAATCAGGTAACGTATTGTATGGTGCTAAAGAATATGATTTAACAGAGACCCTACTCGATGTTATTAATGCAGATTATAAAAACGGTAAATCCGCAGTATCTGATGAAGTGAAAGAAACTGTAAAAGATTCTATAAAGTAAGCATAGAAAAAGTTTATAAAACTCAAAACCTTCAAAATAGTATTATTTTGAAGGTTTTTTTGTGGTTTGAACAAAGGATTAAATCCTACTCATCATATTCCTGATACAGAAAATCATTATAAGGGAAACGAGAAATATGAATTTCTTTGACAGCATTATAGACTATTTTTCTAAAGCCTTCGATATTTGTTTTCTTTAAAGCTGATATAAAAACAGCTTTTTCATTTTCTTTGTTCATATAGGTTTGTTCCCATTCTTGTAGTGTGTAATGAATTTTAGTTTTTTCTGTTACTAAATCATCTTCATCAATAGTTTCGTGCTGGTAAGCATCAATCTTATTAAAAACCATGATGCTGGGTTTATTATCACTTTCTATCTCTTGTAAAATCGTGTTCACAGAAGCTATGTGATCTTCAAAACTAGGGTGCGAAATATCAACTACATGTAAAATTAAATCAGCTTCTCTAACTTCATCTAGTGTAGACTTGAAAGATTCAACCAATTGAGTTGGTAGCTTTCTAATAAAACCAACAGTATCTGTCATTAAAAAAGGAATGTTTTTAATCACAACTTTTCTAACGGTTGTATCTAGCGTGGCAAAGAGTTTGTTTTCTGCAAAAACATCACTTTTACTAATTAAATTCATCAAGGTAGATTTTCCAACATTGGTATAACCCACTATGGCAACACGAACCATTTTACCACGATTCTTACGTTGTACTGCCATTTGCTTATCAATCTTTATTAATTTATTTCTAAGTAAGGTAATCTTGTCACGTACAATACGCCTGTCTGTTTCTATTTCTGTTTCACCAGGACCACGTAAACCAATTCCCCCTTTTTGACGACTCAAATGCGTCCACATACGTGTAAGTCTAGGCAATAAATATTGATATTGAGCTAACTCAACCTGAGTAACGGCATAACTTGTTTTAGCTCGTTGGGCAAAGATATCGAGTATTAGGTTGGTTCGGTCTAGTATTTTACAATCTAAGATTTTTTCAATATTTCGCATTTGACCTGGCGAAAGTTCATCGTCAAAGATGGCGGTACTAATTTTATGTTCATGAATGTAGTCACTTACTTCTTCTAACTTTCCGGTTCCCAAATAGGTTTTAGGATTGGGATATTCCAATTTCTGTAAAAAACGTTTTACGGCTTTTCCACCAGCTGTTAGAATTAAAAAATCTAATTCATCTAAGTATTCTTTAGATTTTGATTCATCTTGCTGTTGGGTAATGACGCCGATTATTACGGCTTTTTCTATTTCTTTTACGGTATAGTCTATCATAAGGGACAAAGGTAGGGATTTTGAAACTAGCCTAAGCACCTAATTTATAAACAAAATGTGTACATTTACGACTTATAACCATTACCCAAGAATGTACACATCATATTTTAAAAAACAAGGACAAAAAGACAATGTGCATAGTATTGCTTTTTATAATTTAGATAATCTTTTTGATGTTTATGATGATCCAGATACTTTAGATGATGATTTTACGCCTACAGGTAACAAAAGATGGACATTAAGACGTTATAAAAACAAAGTGCAAAAGATAAGTGAAGTGCTCTCAAATATTGGTTTGGAACATGCATTTATTCCACCCGTTTTTGTGGGTTTAGCTGAGTTAGAAAACGAATCTGTATTGATAGACTTAGTAGAAAGCAAAAAATTAGCTCCTTTTAATTATGATTATGTTCATTACGATTCTCCAGACGAAAGAGGAATTGATGTTGGATTTATCTATCAAAAAAAATATTTTGAATTATTAGATTCAAAAAAGTATCCCTTGATGCTTTTTGATGAAAAAGGGAAACGTGACTATACCCGAGACATGTTACTTGTAAAGGGGAGATTATTTGGGGAGTTACTCTATATTATTGTAAATCATTGGCCATCCAGACGCTCAGGAACAGAAGAATCTATGCCCAAAAGAATTACTGCCGCTAAAAGAGTACATGAAATTGTCAAGGAAATACAAACAGAAGAAGCCGAAGCAAAAATCATTATTATGGGTGATTTTAATGATGGTCCTAAAGATATAAGCATCAAAAAATATTTGGTAACTCCTGATTTTTACAATCCTATGGAAATGCTAAAAGACAAAGGTGAAGGCAGTTTAATATATAAAAAGGAATGGCTTCTCTTTGACCAAATCATTTTTTCAAAAAATTTCTTTAATGATTCTAGTAATGAGTTAACCTACAGATATGCTGATGTTTTTGACCCTGAATTTATTAAAACATGGAAAGGGAAACACAAAAATAGTCCGCATAGAACGTATATAGGCAAATGGCACCAAGGTGGTTTTAGTGATCATTTTCCTGTGTTTATTTATTTAGAAAAATAAAGCCTTACTGATTTTGTTCTTCAGGAGTTGATTGTGGTTCTTCCGAATTTTCAACAGATTTTATAAAATTAGGAAATAATGTAGGTGCTAACTTTCTAACAGGTTCGTATAGAATTGATTTGGCTCTATCTTCGGGTTTTACAAAAGTTATCACACTATTAAACTTATCGAATATTAGAATAATTACACTAAAAATTAAAGCAATCTTTAAAGCTCCAAAAACGCCACCTAATATTTTATTGATCCAACCTAAAAAGGCAAAATCAGCTAATTTGGTTAGGAGTTTTCCTAGTAATGAAATAGCTAAAACGATGATTGCAAAAGTAATAGCAAAAGAAACTAGAGTTATATAACTTTCTTCCCAACTTACTTTTGTTTCTATATAATCTCCTACAAAAAATGAAAAATGAATGGCTCCATAAACACCAGCTACTAAAGCGACCAATGAAGCAACTTCTACAAAAAGTCCTTTTATGATGCCACGAATAAATCCGTAGATTAAAATAACTGCGATAATTATATCAAAAATATTCATAGGTCACTTGTTTTATATTTATGGTATAAAAATAGTATTTTTACCCCAAACTAGAATAACCATGTCAAAAGAGGAAATATTAGAACAAGAATGGAAAGCAATTGTCCACGATTTATCAGCAAAATTTTCTGATGGAGATCCACTTCCTATTGATTCTATCATCTATTTAATTGGTGTACAAGAATTAGGAAAAGGTTCTGGTGATTTCACTAAAGATGACAAAATTAATTTAATGCATATTGCTGTTTGTAAATTATTAGAACCTTATGATTATTACAAGTTTAGCCACAAAGATGATGAAGGTTGGCCACATTATACCATTTTAAAGCAATTACCTAATTTAAAACCAGAACAACAGAATGAATTGATGAAAAAAGCAATTGTAAATTATTTTGATACAACATCCTAAGCTTATTTTTTAAGCAATTCATTTAAATTTAAGTGTTTTACAGTTCCTGCCTTCATAGATTCCATGGTAATTTCACCAATACGAACTCGCACCAATCTCAAGGTTGGAAAACCGACCACGGCAGTCATTTTTCTTACTTGTCTGAATTTTCCTTCTCGAATAATTATAGAAATCCAAGAAGTAGCTCCATGCCTTTCGTCTCTTATTTTTTTAGCTCTTTCTGGTAGTTTAGGCGTGCTTTTTAATTTTTTAACTATGGCTTCTTTAGTTTCAAAAGACTTTCCTTCTATAGAAATAGTAACACCTTTTTTAAGTTCTGAAATCGCATTATCTGTTATTATTCCATCAATTTGAACATAGTATTCTTTTTCAAATTTTTCACTGCGTATGGCTTCACTTATTTTTCCATCTGTAGTAAGGAGTAACAAACCTTCTGAATGGTAATCTAAGCGACCAATTGCCATACAATTTTCTGGAAAATTATACAGTTCCCCTAATAATTTTTTATTTTTTCTAGTCGTTTGATTGTTTACAAACTGACTTAAATAACCATAGGGTTTAAAAAGAGCAAAATGCTGATGTGATGCTAGTTCTTTCATATGTTATTAAAGTTTAAATAGCTATCGCCTTGCGATTAAATTACTTCAAATAATTTTCCTGGCAAAGGTCGTACTAAACCTTGTAATTCTAAATTTACTAAGATACCTGATATTTTATAAATAGGAATTTTACAAGCTAAAGAAATTTGATCAAGAAGTGTTTTCCCATTTTTTAACAAATACTCATAGATTGTTTTTTCGTCTCCTTTTAAATCAACAAATAATTGACGTTGAATTTGTTTTTTCTTTGTTTTCTTTTGATCCCAGTTGAGTAGATAGACTAAATCTTGAGCCGAGTTTAACAAAGCTGCTCGATTTGTTCTTATCAATGTGTTGCAACCTTGACTATAAGAATCAGTCGTTCTTCCAGGAACCGCAAAAACATCTCTATCGTAAGAATTGGCAATACTTGCTGTTACTAACGAGCCACCTCTACTCGCAGATTCTATGATTATTGTGGCTTCTGATAAACCAGCAATAATTCGATTTCGTTTGAGAAAATACTCTCTTAAAGGTTCTTCATCGTGCCAATGTTCGGTGTAAAATCCTCCATTTTCTAAGACTTTGTGTGCATACTTTTTATGGGTTTTTGGGTACATCTTTTCTAAACCATTAGCCATGACAGCAATAGTTTGTAATCTGTTTTCAAAAGCTGTTTTATGGGCAGTAATATCAACTCCGTAAGCAAAACCACTAACAATAATAGGATTGTAATCTTTTATTTCATCAATCAATTTTTCAATAAAACTACGTCCGTAGCTAGTCATTTTTCGTGTACCCACAATACTTATAATAGGCTGCTTTTTAAAATGGATAGTTCCATCATAAAATAACAAAATAGGGCTATCTATACAATGCTTTAATTTTTCGGGATAATTAGTGTCAAGAAAGCTATGATATTTGATGTTATTTGAAAGGATATAATCGTATTCCTTTTCTGCATTTTTTAGTTTTTCTGAATTGAATAAATCTTTAATTATATTTGTTCCTATTCCATTTATTTTTTCAATAAGATTCTTTTTTTCTTTAAAAATTGCTTCGGCACTTCCTAAATGCGTAATTAGTTTTTTGGCATTGATAGGACCAATACCTTTTGCTTTTTGTAAAATTAGTAGATATAACAATTCTTTTTCATTCATAGCTAGTTGGCGTTTGGGTAAATTTAATGAAATAGTTTCATTTAAAAGTTTATAAAAAACGCCTAATCGTGTATAACAGATTAAGCGTTTTATGTTTGCTCTAGAATTAATTCTTAGAAAAAAGACTCTTCTAAAAAAAGGAGTAAAGGCTTGTTATTTAGTTCCTAACAAAACTATTTCGCTTCCAACAACTTCAGTAATATAGCGTTTATTTCCGTCTTTGTCTGTATAATCTCTATAAGTCAGTTTACCACTTATGGCAACTTCTTTTCCTTTTTTTAAATACTTTTCAACGATTTCTACTGCTTTCCCAAAGAATATAACGTTGTGCCATTGTGTATTAGTTACTTTTTCTTTTTCTGAATTGATGTAAGTTTCATTGGTTGCTAGACTTAAAGTAGCTTTTTTGTTTCCATTTTCAAATTGAAAGATTTCAGGATCATTTCCTAGGTTTCCGATTAATTGTACTTGGTTTCTTAACGTATTCATAAGATAAGGTATTATGTCTGTTTTAGATCAGACGTTATTAAAAAAATTGTTTTGTCTTTACGAGTTTATAGTTCTTCGATTTCGACAGTGCAAATAACTGATTAGTTTCATATGTTTATCGGTAGTTAAACGTTTACTTACGGATATAAACGAAAACACACGAATATTAACCTGTATATCAGTGATAAATATAAAATGAAAAATCAATATTTTATTATAATTTTTTAGATTATCAATAATTACTGTTAGATAATTACCTTTATTGTCTCTATGGTTTTAACTTCTAATTTTTTTGTATATTTACAATTGCTTATTTAAAGCAATTATTTACCCCTAATAAATCATTTGCTTAGATGCTTGTAAGTAAAATGATACAAAACCCCCTATTATGATTAAAATTAAAAATTTATTTAGCCTCTTGTTTGCAATTTTAACAAGTACTTTATTCGCTCAACACGAAAATGGTAACAAAAGAAAAATTGATAGTATTTTTGCGTCAACCAAGATAGAATTTATTGGTGGCAGCATGGTTCTCACACAAGAATCTATGATTGTATTATCAAAAACCGCTAAATCATTGCATGCATTTCCTAATTACAAGTATAGGATCACAGGTTATGCACGTAGTAGAGGTGATTTAGTACACAATCAAATTCTTAGTAAAAACAGAGCATCACAAGTGAAGAATATACTTATTTCTAAAGGGATAGATGCTTCCTCATTAACCACGAAAGGTATAGTAGGTATAAAAGAGAAAAAGAGACAAGCAAGAAAAAGAAAAGTTTCACTAAGTTATATTGATTTTAAATTGATAGAAAAAACGAATAAAAAGAGTTTAAAAAACAACAGTCAAACTCAACTTGTTTCTACTAATGATTTAATAGACAACAACAAAGAATTATCCGAATTAAAAAAGAAAACAAACAAAGCAGATACACAAAAAGAATCTAAAAAAACTTTAGAAGAATATTTAATAGTAAGAAGTGAAATATCTGCTAATAAACAAGAGAAAGAAAGGGCAATAAGACAAGATGAATTACATGAAAAGGCTAGGTTACAGAGAGTCACTTTAAAGAATCAAAAATCAAGAATAAATGTTTTTTTCTCTATGAATCAAATATCATTTCAAGAGAATAGTTCAGTTTTAAATGATGAAGCGATACGTATTTTATATAAAACAGCTGAATTCATGTCCTTCTACTCAAATTTTCAATACAATATTATTGGGCATACAGACAAAAGCATTAATGAAGAACAAAACATTTTATTGAGTAAAAACCGAGCGAAATCAGTAAAAAGTTTTCTAGTTAATAAAGGTGGAATTGATTCATCCATTTTATTTGTTTTAGACAAAGGATCTACAGAACCTATTGCTAGTAATAACTCTAAGAATAATAAAGCTTTAAATCGAAGAGTTGGTTTTTCAATCGTTGAATAAAGAAAAAAAGCATCTGTTTATTATTCTATCTTAAAGATATCTATCTCACTATTATTATTTGTTACAAGTAAGTATTTTATTCCTTTTTTATTGGTGATAATTGTACTCTGTTTTGCATTTCCACTTGTAGAAAGACCAGATTTAGTCGCTGGAAGACAGGTGAAATTACCTTTATTGTATTTGATAACTGTTCCATAAGATGCATCGTATCTTTGAGTTTCTACCTCTGCTTCAAATTCATTACCGACTGCGATAATTTCGTTTTGACCATCTTTATCAATATCTATAAAGCTAAAAGAATGTATGGGTGAGAACTGTGCGTAATTAGGAAGTTTCGCCATTTTAAACTTGGGACAAGCACAAAACCTGTGGGATTTGTAATTTTATGCCCATAATTTTTGTCCACATTACCATAAATACAACAAAACCCTCACAATCATATGATTATAAGGGTTTGCAGTACTCGAGGCGGGACTTGAACCCGCACGCCCCAAAGAGCACAGGATTTTAAGTCCGGCGTGTCTACCAATTTCACCACTCGAGCGTAAACTTGAGCGAAAGACGGGATTCGGACCCGCGACCCTCACCTTGGCAAGGTGATGCTCTACCACTGAGCTACTTTCGCCTGTTTCGGTCGGCAAATTTAATACATTTTACACAATAGCAAAGCTATTTGCAAATAAAAATGCTTTTTCTTTTAAAAAATTATTCTTTTGGCGTAACTAATGCCAAACTTAATTCGTTTAATTGCTCTTGATCAATTGGTGATGGTGCATCTATCATCACATCTCTTCCTGAGTTGTTTTTTGGGAAAGCAATAAAATCACGAATCGTCTCTTGTCCTCCTAAAATGGCTACTAATCTATCTAAACCAAACGCCAAACCACCATGTGGCGGTGCTCCGTATTCAAAAGCATCCATTAAAAAACCAAATTGTGCTTGTGCTTCTTCTTTGCTAAAACCTAATAAATCGAACATTCTTGATTGGGTATCTCTGTCGTAAATACGAATGGATCCTCCACCAATTTCATTTCCATTTAAAACCATATCATAGGCATTGGCACGAACTTTTCCTGGTTCACTTTCTAATAAATGCATGTCCTCAGGTTTTGGAGAAGTAAAAGGATGATGCATCGCATGATAACGATTGGTGTCTTCATCCCATTCTAACAATGGGAAATCAACCACCCAAAGTGGTGCAAATTCCTCAGGGTTTCTTAAACCTAAAGTTTCTGCCATATGCATACGTAAAACACTCAATTGTGTTCGGGTTTTATCGGCATCACCTGCTAGAATAAGGATTAAATCACCTTTCTTGGCATTGACTCTTTCTGCCCATGTAGCTAAATCTTCTTGTGTATAGAATTTATCAACAGACGATTTATAACTGCCGTCTTCATTACATTTAACAAACACCAAACCATTAGCTCCTACTTGAGGTCGTCTAACAAAATCAATTAATTTATCAGTTTGTTTACGTGAATAACCTGCACAACCTGGTACAGCGATACCGACTACTAATTCAGTTTTATCAAACACTTGAAAGCCTTTGTTTTGTGCTAGATCATTTAACTCCCCAAATTTCATGTCAAAACGAATATCTGGTTTATCATTTCCATAGGTTTTCATGGCCTCTTCATAGGTCATTCTTGGGAATTTATCCACATCAACACCCTTTATTTCTTTTAATAAATGTCGCGTTAGACCTTCAAATGTATCTAATATATCGTCTTGTTCTACAAACGCCATTTCACAGTCTATTTGTGTGAATTCTGGTTGTCTGTCAGCACGTAAATCTTCATCACGGAAACACTTTACTAATTGAAAGTATTTATCCATTCCTCCTACCATTAGCAATTGCTTAAAAGTTTGAGGTGATTGTGGTAATGCGTAAAATTGCCCTTGATTCATTCGTGAAGGTACTACAAAATCCCTTGCTCCTTCTGGTGTGGATTTAATTAAATAAGGCGTTTCTACATCTATAAAACCTTGATCTGATAAATATTTTCGAACTTCCATAGATACTTTATGACGGAAAATTAAACTTTCCCTCACAGGATTACGACGAATATCTAAATAACGAAATTGCATACGTAATTCATCTCCACCATCTGTGTTATCTTCAATAGTAAAAGGCGGGGTTTTAGATTCGTTAAGAATCGTTAAATCAGTTACTAAAATCTCAATTTCTCCTGTTGGGATTTTTGGATTTTTAGAAACACGTTCGATTACGGTTCCTTTAACCTGAACAACAAATTCTCGTCCTAAGCTTTTCGCTTTTTCTAATAATTCTTTATCACAACGGTCTTCATCTAATACCAATTGTGTGATTCCGTATCGATCTCGTAAATCAATCCAAATCATAAAACCTTTATCACGGATTTTTTGAACCCATCCTGATAAGGTTACTTCTTTGTTTGTATCCGTTAAGCGTAAAGCGCCGTTGTTGTGTGTTCTATACATTTTCTAAAAATTAAAGTTGCAAATTTACGTAATTCGAATGAAGTTTTAAGGAGTTTAAAGTTTAAAGTTCAAAAGGGAACAATTGATTCTAATTTTATTGTTTTTAAAATGAATTTAAATCTTCTTAACTTTGCAAATAATATTTTATTACAAAGCAGACTTGGACACACAACTATATATCGTACCTACACCAATCGGAAATCTAAAAGACATGACTTTTAGAGCAGTGGAAATTTTACAAAAAGTAGATTTGATACTAGCTGAAGATACTCGAACTTCTGGAAAGCTATTAAAACATTACGAAATTGCCACACCTATGCAATCCTTTCATATGCACAACGAACATAAAATGTTAGCATGGATTATAGAACGGCTTAAAAATGGAGAAACAATGGCATTAATATCAGATGCTGGAACTCCTGCTATTTCTGATCCTGGATTTTTATTAGTCCGTGCCTGTGTTGAGAATGATATTACTCTTGAAACATTGCCAGGAGCAACAGCTTTTGTTCCTGCCTTAGTCAATAGTGGTTTACCCAATGAAAAATTTATTTTTGAAGGTTTTTTACCCGTTAAAAAAGGAAGACAAACACGTTTAGAATTTCTTTCAAATGAAAATAGAACGATGATTTTCTACGAATCACCACATAAACTATTAAAAACATTGACCCAATTTTCTGACTATTTTGGAAAGGATAGAAAAGTGTCTGTTTCTAGGGAATTAACCAAGCTATATGAAGAAACAAAACGAGGAACTTTAGCCGAATTGGCACAATACTTTACAGACAAAAACCCAAAAGGGGAGTTTGTAATTATTGTGGCTGGGAAGAAGTAGATTACTACACAAAATATATGTATATTTGTATTTTGCAAATATAAATATATTTATGACTACTTTCACATCGACATTACCTGACAGTTTATTGAAACAACTTCATCTGTATTCTAAAAAACTAAAATTACCCAAAAACAAGCTCATTGAGAAAGCATTACAAGTTTATCTCGACCAATTAGAACGTGCAGAATACATACGATCTTTCCGTCAATATAAAAATGATACTGATATTACCAATATGGCGGAAGAAGGAATGATTGAATATTTACAACAAATTCAAGATACAGATGAAACAAGCTGAAATTTGGGAAATGTATTTTAATCCCATAAAAGGTAGTGAACAATCTGGCAGAAGACCAGCTGTGATTATCAGTGGAAATGCGTTAAATGACAATTTAAATGATGTTATTGTTTGTCCGCTTACAACTAAAATAAAAGGATTTAAAGGGAATATAATTTTACAACCCAACATAAATAATAAGCTACAAAAAGAATCAGAAGTACTTACTTTTCATATTCGCTCTGTCTCCAAAGAAAGACTCAAGAAAAAACTGGGTGTTATTTCTAAAATAGAATTAAATCAAATAAAGAAAACTTTAAATGATTTACTTAAGTATTAACAAAAACGCTCTCTTTACAGTAAAATAGGTATTCTTTATAAAGGCATTTTATATTTCTATATTATTTAAAAGGACCATAAATCAATAATATCTATATTTACAATATAAACAAGAACTACAAACATGAATGATATAATACTCTATTTAGAAAGTATCAATCCTATACGAGCTGCTTTATATGCAGGTTTGTTTACTTGGATTGTTACAGGTTTAGGTGCTGGTTTGGTGTTCTTTTTTAAAGGAACTAGCCGAGCTTTTTTAGATACTATGCTCGGTTTTACAGGTGGTGTCATGGTTGCAGCTAGTTTTTGGAGTTTATTATCTCCTTCTATTGAAATGAGTGCTGGAAGCGGATTTACTAAAGTATTACCTGCTGCTATAGGATTTTTCTTAGGAGCTTTGATGCTTTTTGGTTTAGATAAAGTTTTACCTCATATACATATCAATTTTAAAGAATCAGAAGGTGTTAAAACAAAATGGCATCGAACTACTTTGTTGATTTTAGCCATTACGCTACATAATATCCCAGAGGGCTTAGCTGTTGGTGTGCTTTTTGGTGGCGTTGCTGCTGGTTTTGATGGTGCTACTATTGGCGGAGCAGTTGCTTTAGCTATTGGTATTGGTTTACAAAACTTCCCAGAGGGTTTTGCTGTTTCCATGCCCTTACGCCGACAAGGTGTTAGCAAATTTAAAAGTTTTTGGTATGGTCAACTCTCGGCTATTGTAGAACCTATTGCTGCTGTTTTAGGAGCTTGGGCTGTTTATAGTTTTCAACCTATTTTACCTTATGCTTTGTCTTTTGCTGCAGGTGCTATGATCTTTGTTGTAGTAGAGGAAGTAATCCCCGAAACCCAACAAGACAAATACACCGATTTAGCAACCATGGGCTTTGTTGTTGGCTTTATTGTTATGATGAGTATGGATGTTGGATTGGGGTAGAAAGAATCCCCTTCTAATCTCTCCAAAAGAGAGGGATTTTTACTCTTATGGAAACCTTAATTAGTGCTTGACGGAAAACTAATTATTTTTATATGGATTAGAATCTTATACCTTTGCCCTAACAATGCAAATACAAAAACCACAATATAATCTTGTAGATATTACAAATGATAGCTTCCAGACAATAGCACTGAAAGTCTTTCATTATCAAGCTATAAACAATCTTGTTTACAAGGAGTACTTGAATAGAATGTCTTGTAAAATTAAAACAGTAAATTCTTTAGAAAAAATCCCCTTTTTACCTATATCTTTTTTTAAAACACTTGACATTATTACTGAAAATCAAAAACCTCAACAGATTTTTTTAAGTAGTGGGACTACAGGAACTGAACGCAGTAAACATTTGGTTGCTAACACCAAAATCTATGATGAAAGCTTTAGAGCAGGTTTTGCTCACTTTTTTGGAAATATTAAAGACTTTACTATTATTGCATTACTTCCATCGTATTTAGAACAAAAAGATTCTTCTTTAGTTTATATGATTAGTGATTTAATCAAACAAACGAACAATACAGCTAGTGGTTTCTATTTAAATGACTATCAAACCCTAAAAGAAAAACTGGTTCAACTCGATTCTCAAGGAAGAAAAGTACTATTAATTGGTGTTACCTATGCTTTGCTAGATTTAATTGATTTGTATTCTTTTCAACTAAAAAACACCTTAATCATGGAAACAGGTGGCATGAAAGGCAGGAGAAAAGAGCTGATAAAAGAAGAATTACATTCTATTTTAAAAAGAGGATTTGGTGTAAATACTATTTATTCGGAATATGGAATGACCGAACTTTTAAGTCAGGCGTATTCACTTAGCGACACCTTTTTTCAAACACCACCTTGGATGAAAATACTCATAAGAGAAGTAGAAGACCCATTTACTTTACTTCCCATCGGAAAAAGTGGCGGTATCAATATAATTGATTTAGCCAATATCAATTCTTGTAGTTTTATTGCGACTCAAGATTTAGGGAAAATACACTCAAATGGAAAATTTGAAGTTTTAGGTCGGTTTGATCATTCTGATATTAGAGGTTGTAATTTGATGGTGTAATTCAAAAACATTAGACTAAAACTAGCAACCTTTTAGGTTTTTTTCATCTAATTATTAAACAAAAAAATGATTAGATTTTGTACTTTTTTCACAGTACTGTTATTTGCCTTCAATATTTCTGCACAAGAAATTAGTATCTCTTTAGCGAATTCAATAAGTGCCAGAGATCAGTTTTCTGAAAGTTATGGTTACCAAATAGGTTATTCTAAATTAATTAACAACAAGCACAAACTAGGAATTAAAGTCAATCATCTATTTAGTCACTTTTCAGATGTAGAGCCCAATCATTTTTCAACAAATGACGGAAAATCCTATTATCGTGAAGAAGAATCTGATAACCAAAGATTTTTTATTGCAACAGATTATCTTTTAAGAATTTTTTCAAAAAAGAAATCTAGTCTATTTATTGGTCCAGAAGTGAATTTGAACTACTACTTTTATCACAAGAATATTTACCAATACTTACATGAGCTACCTGATAACAAACAACAATTTGAATATCTTAGTACAGACACCAATAAATTAGGGTTTGGAGTAAGTCTTGCTTACTACTATAAAATAAAAAACAATTTATCCATAGTAGCATCTATTAAACCCGAAATTGCTCTTTTTTCATCGGGAGGTTGTTTAATTTACATCAACCCTTCTCCGTGGCTTCATGCAAACATTGGCTTGGTTTATCATATTCAAAAAGACTAGTTATCTAGCATGTAAATACAAACTATCTCGTTCCTTTTTAATATTCACGATTGCTTTAATATCTTCATTGGGTACAACAACTGAAAGCACATAATGTTCTATTTTCCAATCGTCTTCTTTTTTTATAACAACACCCGAACCTCTACAAACGCCCATCCAGGTATCTAAAGTTTCATCAAACCAAGCTGTTTTTCCTGATTTATCAAAATAGATATTCCGTTTATGGGGTTTAAAATTCCAAGTTTGTTTTTTATCAAAAAAGGGTTTACAAAAGCTTTGAAATTCTTGCTTTGACCAAACTTCTGTTGCATCTGTTCCAACAAAAACAGCATTATCAGCCATTTTATTGAAATAGGAATCATAGTCATAAATAGCAACGTCATTATGCCATTGGTTGAGCATTTTGTTTATGTTTATTGTCGTTTCTTTTTCATTAATAGAGGTGTTTTGAGTCTTTTGACAAGAAGTAAATGTTATAAAAAAAGCAATAATAATTATTTGTTTCATCTGTATGAGTTTTTAAATTTCCTTTACTAATAACTTAGGTTCTAACATATCACGCATCGCAAATTTGACACCTTCTCGTCCAAACCCTGAATTTTTGACACCACCATAAGGCATGTGATCTACTCTAAAAGTAGGAATATCATCATGTATCACACCGCCTACTTCTAAATTAGAAAATGCATAATTAATTTCTTCTGAACTATCTGTAAAAACCCCAGCTTGTAGCCCATATTCCGAATTGTTTATGGCTGCAATTCCTTCGGGGAAACTATCGTATTTTTCAACAGTTACTACAGGACCAAATACTTCTAAACGACATACATTCATCTCTGGTTTGGTATTGGTGATAATAGTGGGTTCAAAATAAGTTCCCTGACGTTTTCCTCCAAACAAAACAGTTGCTCCGTCTTTTACTGCATCATTAACCCAAGATTCGACTCTTTTTGCATTATTTTCATCAATCATAACAGAAATATCCGTTTCGGGTTGATCTGGATTTCCATGTTTTAATTGGGCTGTCCCTTGAATCATTTTGTTGATAAATTTATCAAAAACACCACTTTGCACATAGATTCTTTGCACATGAATACATACTTGACCTGAATAGGCAAAACTACCTGTAATACATTTACTTACAGCATTTTCAATATTGGCTTTGTCAGACACAATAACGCCTGCATTTCCACCTAGCTCTAAAGTTACTTTTTTGCGTCCTGCTTGATTTTTCATTTGCCATCCTACTTGAGGTGAACCTGTAAAACTCAATTTCTTAAAACGTGTATCGGTGACTAATTGATTTCCTGCTACTCGATCCATAGGTAATATGGAAACGGCTCCTTTAGGCAAATCTGTTTTAGCTATTATTTTAGCCAATTCGAGTACGGATAATGGAGTGGCACGTGCTGGTTTTAGTATAATCGGATTTCCTGTTGCAATTGCAGGAGCAATTTTATGTACTGCTAAATTTAATGGAAAATTAAACGGAGCAATTCCAGCAATTAATCCAATAGGAAAGTATTTTATCAGACCTTCTTTTCCTGCTCCACTTGGTGTCCAATCTATTGAAAAGTATTCTTTGGGTAAACGTTTTGTTTCTTCTGCAGCTATGATAAAAGTCTGAGTTGCACGATCAATTTCGCCTAAAGCATAACGAATGGGTTTTCCTGATTCTTGTGATAAAACACTTGCTAGGCGTTCTCTGTCTTTTTTGAGTTCGTTAGCAATTTGCATTAAAAGAGCATAACGTTTAAACACAGGAAGTTCCTTCATCTGTTTTTCAACAACAAGACCTTTTTCTATGGCAATTTCTAATTCTTCTTTACCTGCAAGATAAGTGGTTGCAATTATAGATTGATTGAACGGATTATTTACTTGGAGCTTTGTAGTAGTGCTTGTAAATTCTCCTGCTACATATATTTTATAGGTTTGCATGTGTAGAAATTATTTCACGCAAAGTTCGCAAAGATTTCGTAAAGTTCGCAAAGATTTACATGAATTATCTTTAAAACCTATTTCTATTAGTCTATGGTAATGGTAACTGCCTCACTTGTGTATTCAAAATAATCCATATCAACCCCATCTTGTTCGTACTCTACTCTAAAAACATACGTATTTTGTTGTGCGGGTTGGGTGTTTAATATGAGTGTAAAGAAACCAGTAGCTGGTTGTTCTATAGCGAGATAATCTTCTAATGACATTTGCTCGAATCCACTTTCATTGGGATGAAAAACGATATCAAACAAACTAGCAATATTTGTATTTTCTGGATAGGAATCAATAATCGTTTGATCACAAAACACACGTATGTCAGTTACTTTTTCAATTGTTGTTGGCATAACAGGACTACAAGCATAAGCCCTTGAAATTATCCCTAATTTTGGAAGACTAAAAGTGCTTGAAAAATAGCTTTCTGTTTGACCTTTAAAATCAATGGCAAAACTAGTGTAATGTGCTTTACTGTTTTCTATTGGGTTTGAACCAAAAAACGGATTATTACTGTTTATGAGTTCGTTTAAACTAACTTCAAAATCAGTAATTTTATATCTATTTGGGTTTGGACCACCACAACCATCCGTACAGGATTGTGAAATCACTCCATAAATAAGCATGGAAATGTAAATAAATATAAGTTTTGATTTCATTGTAGATTGTTTTGTCTTATAGATGGTTTTAAGATAATTAGTTGCTTGTTTTTATTGTTAAAATGATTTATACCAACCCAAGGACGATGTGTCAAATTAGGTTTTTTTTTATTCGACGCAAAGCATAGGGGAATTAAACCTCTTGGGCTATCGCCTCGCAATTAGATAAAGAAATTCCAAACTACACCAAATCTAATTTTAAAATCTCTATAAGGTTGATTGGGTGTTGCAAAATAGTTATGACTTGAAAACAAAGAAGTTATGTTTTCTACTTTAAAGTAAAGTCTAGTTCTACGAATTTGTCCATTTACAAAGAAATCTAACATAGGATAATTGCCAATTTCCTTTGTGTCTTGTAAAACAAACTCATTTAATAATGGGTTAAAATTGTTTGCTTGATACTTTGTAAAGTATTTAAAAGTAAAACCAGTTTGCAAAAATAAAGGATCTCCTTTGAAAATATAATCCGTAAAAAACAAACTGTTTTCTGTAACGAGTTCGGGTACATGAAACACGTCATTACCTGATAATACTTTTTGATATAAGAGTGTGTTATCTAGCGTAATCTTCTTGTATTTAATTGCTTTATGTGCTTTGGCTTTCACATAATTTAGCACGCCATCGTATTGTTGTGGTTTTGAAGCAGCATTGAAATAGGTATAGTTTTCTTTTAGTGCCCAACTCGCTTCAAAATCAACTAATTTATCTGATTCAAATGAAAACCCAAGAAACTGAGTATTTTCATTTTTTAAAGAATTGTGCCAATTATAATCAATATAATCACTCTGATATAATTGAAAATTAAAGTTGGGAGCTTGGGAATTAATCGTTAAAGTTGCCGATGCTGTAAACAAACTGTCTTTGCTGTATTTTGCAGTTCCTGAGAGATAATTTCCTTGTAAATCTCCACTGATTATTGCCCCAATTTTAGATTTTAATGAAAATGTTTTAAATGATGCGTCCCAATTTGCTTCCGCTGAAAGTGTGTTTCCTTTTAGGCGATTTGGTATGGTTTGACTTTCTAAATGAAGCACACTATTATACCCATAGGCATATTGAGATAAGCTTGCTTTAAATCCTAAAGAACCCAAAATATAGGGTGATTGAAATTTTGCAAATACCGCATTTTTGGTCGTATTATGATACGTACTATCCGCTATATTGTTTTGATAAGCTTCACCAATAAAGGTGCTAAACTTGTCTTGTGTAAAATTGTAATACTTTTTAGAATATGAAAATTCATGACCCAATTGCAAAGCTGATTTACTACTTTTTGTTGTGTCTTTATGAGTCCATAAATCATAGGTGTGCTCAAGATAATAACGTTTTGTTTTGAGCATACTTTCCGCACCTGTATAATTTACTTCTAAACGCTTTCTGTCTTGAAAATTGGCGTCTTTTGCAATAAATAGAGTAACTGAAGCATCGGTTAATCCACCATTTTCTTGGTTCATTAAATTATGAGAAACAAAATGCAATCTTGCTTTATATCTTTTGTTTTTAGTTTGAAAACTACTGGTAGCTCTCACATTTTGATGACTTGCCAAAGCACTTTGATAATCTCCTAAAGACCTTAAGCCTTTATAGGCAACTGATAGGTTTAAATTAGGACTCACATTAGTCGTCAATACCGAATTTAATACCTGACCTTGTTGAATACCTGTTCTAAAAAACAACTCAGATGTAGGCGTTGGAACACGATAGTATTTAACATCTTGTATTTCTAGAAAATCTTGGTGTTTTACACGCATTCCTGTTTTAGGGAGTAGATTTGCTTCGTTAAAACTATAACCCAATTGATTGTAAGGAGAACCTAAATTATGAAAAGATTGAAACTCTAATAAATCTCTACGTAAGTGATTAAACAAACGTTCTTTTTTTAGGGAAAGCGTGGTGTCAACAACTGTGGTGTCTTTTACATAAGAAATCATCTTATAATCGGTATAGTGCGTTTTAGCACTTAGCTCAATTATAGATTCCTCTTCAAATTTACCATTAGATATCGTGTCATTTAACTGACGACCACTTAGAGTTTTGCCTTTTCCAACCAACAATTCTTTCCCTCTTTGAGCCATAATACTTTGACTTAAAAAGAGCATAATGAATAAGAAATTTCTGAAATATGTTAACAAGTTAAAATATGTTTAAATAGACTTCAAAATTGCATAAAAAATCTTTATTTTGCTGTATTAAACCATAAAATTCGTGTTAAAGTTACAAGTTCAACATATTTTATTAGAAGCGGGCACCGATGAAGCAGGTAGAGGTTGCCTAGCAGGTCCTGTGGTTGCAGCCGCTGTTATTTTACCTTTAAATTTTAAAAACGCCTTGTTGAACGATTCAAAAAAACTGACAGAAAAACAACGAGAATTGCTTCGCTCTATTATTGAGAAAGAAGCCATTTCTTTTGCTGTTGCCTTTGTATATCAAGAAGAGATTGACCAAATCAATATTTTAAGAGCATCTATAACAGCCATGCATCGTGCAATTGAAAAATTGAAAAAACAACCTGAGTTTATTGCTGTAGATGGTAATAAATTTGTGCCTTATAAAGATATTCCACACCAAACTGTAATTAAAGGTGATGGAAAATACTTAAATATTGCTGCGGCCTCGATATTAGCTAAGACTTATAGAGATGATTACATGCGAAAAATTGCAAATGACTTTCCTTATTACGATTGGGAAAACAATAAAGGTTATCCGACTAAAAAACACAGAATAGCCATTAGAAAACACGGCAGTTGTCTGCATCATCGTATGACTTTTAAACTGTTACCAGAGCAATTAAAATTGGAATTGTAGGTTTTTATAAAATCTGTATCAAAAATTTTATTACTATTTTTTATATTGTAACCAACGCATTAAAAATTTATCTTGGATTTCGTAATAAGCATCTTCTTGTTTTGCGTGATAATAGACCAATTCTTTATCAAGTAGTGCATTGAGTGTTCTTTTAACACTTGTTGAAGCACCAAGATTATGTTTTTTAATAAATTTTTGATTGTAGGGTTTTTGTGTTTTTTCTTCTTTGGCTAATGCTTTTAAGAGTTTCCATTGGGCGGTGGTCAACAGATTACGATATTGGAAATACATCACTTCATTTTCTGATAAGATTTTATGTAAGGTATTATAAACCGTTTTTTTAGTAGTTTTATTTTTGTGTAAAGCAAAAATTTCATGACATAAATGTTGTGTATAAGAAGTGTGTCTTTTTGTTAGGTCTAAGACTAATTCTATTGTGTTTTTGGCAATATTTAGGTTGTTTTTTTCAAAATGAGTTTGTATAAAATCTATGTATTCCTTTTTTTTAATTTTATGCAAATATAGATTCTTAGCACTAGCATAAAAAGGTCTTTTGGCATTATTAAAAATCTCAAATATCATTTTTCGGTTGCTTCCTAAAAAAACAAAATGCACCTTTTGTAGCTGTTGGATAGCAGTACGTAAAATAGCTTCTACATTTTTTTCTGGATATTCTAATATCTGTTGAAATTCATCAATTGCAATAACGACTGGTTTTTTTTGTTTTTCTAGAAAATGCAATAGTTGTGGAATGCTACGTTCCATTTGTGAAACCTGTGAGATATCTAAACTCATTTCTGGACTACCCGTAATTTCATTGATACTAAGAACAGGTCTTAAAAGCTTAATACTCTCCCAAAAACGAGTAGCAATCCCTTTATTTTCGGGAAAAGCCTTATAAATACTGTTTGCTAATTGATTTGTAAAATCTTTTAGGTTTTGAGTAGCATAGATATCAAGATAAATAGTTGTATGCTCTTTTTCGCTATTTAATTGGTGGAAAACATGGTGTATCAAAGCAGTTTTTCCAACTCTACGTTGTGCAAAAAATACAGTATTTGACTGATTGTTAATGTTTTGCACTAGTACATCTGTTTCATGTTCTCTATTGCAAAAATACTTAGGACTTATATAATTATTGATTAAAAAAGGATTCATCACTTACAGTTTAGATAGGTAAAGATATATAAACATTTTGTATTACGCAAATTGCGTCACGCAAAATGTTTGTGTTTATCTCCCAATTCTGCGAATACGAATTTTAAAAGCTGCAAATGCTAAAGTCATCAAAGGGCTAATTAAATTAAAAAAGGCAAATGGTAAATACACACCTGTGGCTACACCCAAAACTCCTGCATTGTAAGCACCACCTGTATTCCATGGAAATAATACCGAAGTTACAGTTCCTGCATCTTCTAAAGTTCTACTTAAATTCTCAGGTGCTAATCCTTTGTCTTTAAATGCTTCTGCATACATTTTTCCTGGCACTACAATAGCTAAATATTGATCAGAAACTGTTCCGTTAAAGAAAATACACGTAGCTGTAGTACTGGCAAAAACACCAAAATCACCTTTTGCTATTTTCAATAAGGCATTACTAATACTTTTTAAAGCACCAATAGCTTCCATAATTCCACCAAAAACCATGGCAGACAGAATTAACCATACAGTATTTAACATTCCTTTCATACCACCTGAAGAAAACAAGTCGTTTAAGACCGCATTTCCTGTTTCTACAGAAATATCAGTCACAGCTGCATTCATCACCGCTTTGTACGAATCGTGAATACTCAAAGTATCTTGTCCTAAAGTAGCCTGTAATACTTGAGGTTGAAAAATTGCAGCAGCTAATCCACCTAAAATTGTACCTACTAAAAGTGCCAAAACAGGCTCTACCTTTTTAATAATTAATAAAATTACAGCAGCTGGCACAAGTAACAACCAAGGACTAATCATAAAAGTATCTTGAACACCTTCTAAAATGGCAATGTTTTGCATCTCGCCCTGTGTTTCTTGGAAAAAACCAAGAATTATAAACAGAACAATAGCGATAGTTATTGATGGACCTGTTGTGTATAACATATAACGAATATGTTTAAAAAGGTCAATTTTTGCCATAGCTGCAGCCAAATTCGTAGTGTCAGACATAGGAGAAATTTTATCACCAAAATAAGCACCTGATATTACGGCACCAGCAATCATGCCTTCATGAATTCCTAAGCCTTTTCCTATTCCTATTAAAGCAATCCCTATGGTTGCAGTTGTTCCCCAACTACTTCCAGTTACCAAAGAGATTACAGCTGATATAAGAAGGGCAACAGCTAAAAATATAGTTGGGTTTAAAATATGTAAACCATAATAAATCATAGTTGGTATTACACCACTGATTAGCCATGTTCCTGCTAAACTCCCAACAAATAGCAATATTAAAATAGCACCACTTGTCGTCTTTATGTTTTCATAAACACTGTCAAGCATTTCTTGAAAACTTACCTTATTTCGTAAACCAATTAAAGCAGCGACAAACCCAACAAAAAGCAAAGCAAACTGGTTTGCCCCAGAAGTAGCATCGTCGTGATAAATAACCAAAACGTTATAGCTCAATAATGCCATCAATAAAAAAATAGGCAATAATGCCCAAAATAAAGGAAGGTTTTTAGCTTTGGAATTTGTCATACAGAATGCTTTAGATTTCAGATAGTAATAGTACGGAAATTTTTGTTAACGTGATTTGTCTATATTTGAAAAGGAGCTGAATCAAGTTCAGCATAACGGTTAGTGTAAAATGCGTTTTAATGCATTTTTACACAGTGTTGTGTTTTCGTTTTTTATTTCTGTTTCAGTCAAAATACACTTATCGGTTCTCTTAGACTAAAATAAAACGTTTCATATAAGAGTTGTCTTACCTTTGTTTTTGCCGATTTATACATAGTTGTTTTAGTTGGTGAAGGTCTACAATCAATTTCATAATATTTGGCAAGTTTCATTGCTCTTTTCATATGTATTGGGTCAGAAACTAATAAGGCATTTGTGAATCCCAGAGAATCCATAATTTGTTTTGATTGTTTTAGATTTTCAATTGTATAATTCGACTCTTCTTCAATGAAAATGTCATTTTCAGGAATTCCATTTCCTAATGCATAATTTTTAGCGGTTTGACTATCCGATTGTTTTTGACCTTTTCCAAAACCTCCAGTAAAAATGATTTTGTCAACTACTTCTTTTTGATAGAGTAGAATACTATGATTTATTCTTTCTTTAAAAACAGGAGATAGTTTTCCGTCATTCGTTCCTGCACCAAGAACTATAGCAACGTCAGATTCATTTTCATAATACTCAAGTGAATAATTATAAATTCTTACTGAATTGATAACAAAGTAGCTAAGAAGTATTCCAAGCAGAATGATATATTTTTTCTTATTTAATTTCATTTCTTATTTCTGGAATGAAACACAACTCGTTTTCAATATAAAACAGTACCAAGACATCAATCAAAACTGTGTCTTCCTGAACTCATGATGTTAAGATTAAACGTGTTTAAAGGAAGCTTCAACAGATTCCGAATCAAGTACAGAATGACTCATTTCAAACTATACAGTTACACTTTCCAATATACCAACTTCTATCATGCATTGTTTAATACCTTGATAGGTGTTTTCAATATTGTGATCTAATCCCATAGAGAAACGTACTAAACCAGCTGACAAACCCATTTCTTGTTGTTCGTCTTCTGGTACTTCACTTGATGTTCCTGATCCTGGTGCATTAAATAAAGTTCTATAAAAACCTAGACTAACCGCTAAATCTCCAAAACCTCTAATTTGCATCAACTCCATGAATTTATCTGCTTTTTCGATAGTTAAAGCATCAATTGTTATCATTCCACCAAAGCCGAACTCTTCGTTATACATTTCTTTAAAAAGTTCGTGGTTTTTATGACTTGCTAAACCCGGATAGACAATTCTCGCCCCATCATTTTCTAATTTTTGTGAAATGTATAAAGCATTTTCACTGTGTTTTTTCATACGTATGGCTAAGGTATGTGTGTTTTTAAGGATACTGGCACTTCGTAAGCTATCCATAGTAGAACCTATAAGCATGGCTGCACCATCCATCACACTTTTACTAGCTGTGATAAATTCTTCACTGGCACAAACTACGCCACCAACAGCATCATTCATCCCATTTATAAACTTAGTTAAACTATGCACTACAATATCAGCTCCCATTTTAATTGGTGACATAATTAAAGGAGAAAAAGTGTTGTCAACTACTAATAATACATTGTGTCTTTTTGCGATTTTGGCTAATTCTGGAATGTTGGCAATTTCTAATAAAGGATTACTCATAGCCTCTACATAAATCATTTTTGTATTGGGCTGAATAGCGGCTTCGATTTTTGCACAAGAAGTAACATCGACAAAACTAGTTTGTATGTTTAGTTTTGGAAGGTAATTTTTCATAATTGCATACGAACCTCCATAAATTGTTCGACTTGAAACAATATGATCACCTGCTTCACAAATCTGTAAAATAGTTGTAGAAATAGCTCCCATACCTGATCCCATAACATTTGCAGCTTCTGTTCCTTCCATGGCCGCCAACGCATTTGCCAAATACATATTACTCGGACTAGTATGTCGTGTATATAAAAACAAACCTTCTGACTTTCCTTCGAAGGTATCCATCATTTCTTGTGCTGTCTTAAAAGTGTAAGTAGCAGAATCTGAAATAGAAGGGTTTACACCTCTAAATTGACCAAATGCTGGATTTTTTTCTAGTTGCTCGGCAGGATTGAACTTCATAATATAAATGGTTAAATTATTAAAATGTTATGTTGTAAAAAAACTAATATTCTGTAAAGTTATATTATTTAGAATTATAATTCTAATATTATTTTAATAAACAGTTTATTTATACCTCTAATTATAAATATATAGAATATATATCTTATCTTTGAGAAATATTAACAATAAAAAGAATAAAAATCTTATTAAGATGTATAAAATAGATAAAATAGACGGGCAAATTTTAAAAATACTTCAAAAAAACGCCAAAGCGAGTACTAAAGAAATTGCTTTTAAAGTAGGTTTATCTACAACACCTGTTTATGAACGGATCAAACGTCTAGAGAAAAAGGGTGTAATAACCCATTATTCCGCCATATTAGATAAAGAAAAGATCGGTTTTGGATTAACCGTTTTTTGTCAGGTTTCATTACAAACACACACCAAATCATTAATTGAAAAATTTGAAATAGCCATAAATAATATGGACGAGATACATGACGTGTATCATGTAGCTGGAAGTTTTGATTACCTGTTAAAAGTAGTGCTAAAAGACAACAGACAATATCATGATTTTGTGATAGATAAGCTAAGTCAGTTAAATATAATCTCTAATGTGCAGAGTAACTTTGTTTTGAATAAGCCTAAGGAATTTATTTCGTATAAATTCTAAAAAAAACCTAGAGAACACAATTTTTTTTCTAGGTTTTTTTAAGGTATTTTCTTGAAATAGAATTTTACTTTTTAAGCAAAGTAATATCAAATGAAATTTCAAATTCGTCATTGATAAATTTGTCTTTTAAATTATCAAAGAATTTGTTTGATTTGTATTTGATACCAAAGTCAGTTCTATCAATTTTAAAAGCCTTTGCTTTGAAGTGAATCACATTTGCTTCTTGTATAATTGTAGCAGGAAAAGAAATGCTTTTGGTAATTCCTTTGATGGTAATATCACCTGTTAGTTGTAATTGACCTTCTTTATTGCTTTCAATTTTTGTTGAATTAAAACTAGCAACAGGAAATTGGGCAACGTCAAAAAAGTCAGGACTAATAAGATGTGTAACCAGCTTTTTATTATATGGATCATCCGCAGGCATATCCAAATTTTTGATGCTAGGCATATCTATTTCAATACTTATATTGTCTAGGTTTCCATCTTTTAAGCTTGCTTTTCCATTTTTAAGATTGATTGTTCCATTATGAGAACCCGTTGGTTTAAATCCAGTCCATAATACTTTAGAATTTTGAATATCGACAGTATGAGTAGCCTCTACAGCATTGGTAGTTGCTGCTTTCTTAACTTCTTTGGTTACCTCTTTTACTTGCTCTTGTTTTTTTTCTGATTTACAAGCTATAAATAATAGACTGATTGCGAGTGTTGTGTAAAGTAATTTTTTCATTGTTTTAGTTTTTAGTAGTTTAAGTTTCAAATATATAAAAACTTTCAAACATGTTACAAGATACCAGTTGAAAGAAGTGAATGATTTGGTTTTTAGGGTTTTAATTACTACATTTGTGTCTATTAAACCCAATTTATGAAAATAAAACAACTATTCTTCCTCATTATTTTAAGCTCTCTTAACTTATTTTCTCAAATTGATGTAGCATGGACAAAAAAATTTAGTGCTGGTACAGGAACATACAATGGGGCTAGTCATTTACTTGTAGTAAATCAAGATGCAATATATGTTATTGGTATTCAATAGATGATAGCATTAACAGTTTGGTGCTTATTAAATACGATTCTGAAGGTGACCAAAAATGGAATACTGTTTATTTACCTAATTCAGGAACAGCCCATACAATTCAAAAAGCATATATTGAAAACAACATTATACATCTTGTAACTACCTCTACTTCAAATATTTATTTAATAAAATTTTCATCAACTGGTAATCTTATTGAAGAAACTCAGTTAGTTTCAAACCTTGTATTTTACAGATTGCTAATGAAAGATGGTGATTTTTACACAACGGAAACCCTTTATCCTTGGGGTGCAGATTATCCCGAAATGACAAACACAAAAGTAAGCAAATATGATGCCTCGGGTTTATTGCTTTGGTCACACACATATAATTTTACTCTAGCTACAGGATTTAGGTTTGATAATGATGGAAACATCCTATTAAGTGGCAGAAATGACCTCACCTATTATACAAATGCAAATGGCGTGGAAGGAGATGTGAAAACAGATGTATTTATTAGAAAAATAAATGCTGATGGTACAGAACCTTGGGTACGAAGCTTTAGCCTTGAAGAAGATTCTTTTGAAAATATTTGGGGTACTGCATTAGACGAAAATAATAATGCTTATTTTGTTTACACCAACACCAATTACATCTCATACATTCCTCCTCGTATCTATAAAATAAACAGTAGTGGAGACCTCATTTGGTCTCAAACTTTTACACATCCAGAATATGGGAATCAAAGCCTTTATAGAAGTATACAATACTATAAATCAAAAATTTATTTATCAGGAAAATCTAACATTCCGTCTCAAGCCAATATATTAACACTGTGTTTAGACCTAGAAGGCGCTGTAAACTGGCATTCTACTTTGTTAACTCAAACTGAAGACTCTGGACAATATATGTTTTTAAAATTTGACAATAATGACAATGTCTATTCCTTCGGATATAAATATAATAATAATACCATCGGAAATATTTATGTACAAGCCAATAACTCTGACGGAATTGTTTTAGATGATTTAGTTTTAAACTCAACAGGAACAGCAAAAGAAAGTATAAGAAATGCTGTGACGCATCTCACACAATTTATTTACTAGCTCAAAGTAACTCACAAATAATGTTATTAAAAATTTCAAATGAATATGCTAGTGCAGTTGCTGATATTAACAATTCTAGCATAGGTGTATTTCCCAACCCAATTGAAGAAAGATTGAATATTAAAATCTCTAAAGAAACTATTATTAATAAAACTAGAGTACATATTACTAACATGCTTGGTGAAACCGTTTTTACTAAATTCCTAACAAAACACGAAACACAAATTTTTCTCTCTTTAGAGCAGGGTATTTATGTAATTCAGGTTATTAATAATCAAAAGGTTATTTACCATGACAAACTTTTGGTTGTAGAAAAATAATTATTATTTGATAGCTAATTTTACTACCAATCCTTTTCTGTTTTTATAGGCTTCCCTTTTACACGCTTTGCATTCACCTTATCTTGAGTTTTCTTTTCTTCATTTTGTAGGGCTTTTAGTAACTGTTCGGCTTGTTGAGGTGTTAATTTTCCTGGTCTTGGTTTGGGTTTTTGTTTGTCGTCTCCTTCTTTATCCTTGTTTTGGTCTTTGGGTTTGTCTTTTTTGTCACCTTCTTTCTTGTCTTTGTCTCCATCTTTTTTATCGTCTTTTTTCTTCTTGTCTTCGTCTTCCTTCTTGTCGTCTTTCTTGTCTTTTCCTTTTTTATCTTTATCCTTATTATCCTTGTTTTTGTCGTCTTTTTTGTCCTTATCTTTTTTATTTTTGTCCTTATTATCTTTATTCTTATCGTCCTTATTTTGTTGTTGCTGTTGTTTTAGTAGATCTTGTGCATAAGCTAAATTATAACGTGTTTCTTCATCTTTGGGGTTAACCCGTAATGCGTTTTTATAAGAATCTATGGCTTTTTGTAATTTTTTTAAACCCATAAAAGCATTGCCCATATTATGATAAGATTGGGCTCTCATTTTATTACTCTTACTGCTTTTTGCAAGATAATCATATTGTTTGAGTGCTTCTTTATAGCGTTCTTGTTGTGCCATACTATTTGCAAGATTATAGATTGCTTTAGGATTTCCTGGGTAGGTTGCTACAGATTTTTTATAGGCAACTTCAGCATCCGCATAACTATTCTTTTGGTATAAAGCATTGCCATCTCGCATTTCTTGATTGGCAAGACGTTTTTCTTTTTCTAGGTCTTGTGCATTTGAAATAATACTAACTGTAAGAAAAAGCAGAAAAAAAGATATTCTATTTAACATTTGTTTTTTCGTTTATGTGTTTAGCTGAGCTTTTAATTGAGATTACAGCAATAATAACAAATTTTTCTATTTCCATTTTGTATCCTAATTTACAACTAATCTTGATTCATCTACCTCTAAACAACCAATTATCAAATCTACCTATTTACTCTTTTCATTAAAAAGGTTTAACTTTTGAATCCATTTTGTTTTCTTTTCTAATAAGAAAATATCTAAAATTATCAAAAGCAATCCCAAACCAATAAACCATTGAAATTGGTCTTTATAGTCGGAAAACTCTTTGGTTTCGAATTCTTTTTTATCGGCATTGACAATTAACTCTTCGGCAAAAGCAATGGCTTCTTTAGATTTATTACCATCGACATACTCGCCATTTCCTGCTTTGGCAATTGCTTTTAAAACAGCATCATTTAATTGTGTGATAACCATGTTTCCTTCATGGTCTTTTTTATATCGAATTGCTCCATTTACATCAATAGGAATAGGACCTCCTTTTCTAGTTCCCAAACCAATTGTATATGTTTTTATCGCTTCTTTTTTAGTTTCTTTGGTTAAATCACTTGCATTGTTGCTGTGGTCTTCTCCATCAGAAATAATGAATAAAAATCGATTGGTTTGCTCGTCATTATCGTAATAGGTTTGTGCTAATTTAATGGCTTCTCCAATGGCTGTTCCTTGGCTAGAAACCATGCTAGGATGTGCATTTGCCAAAAACATTTTAGCTGCCGAATGATCGGTTGTTATCGGTAAAAGCGGATAGGCATTTCCTGCATAAATAATAATTCCTACACGATCACTTCCCAATTTATCAATGATTTTACTGACAATATGTTTTGCTTTTTCTAATCTACTTGGCGACACATCTTCTGCCAACATACTCTTTGATACATCTATTGCAAAAACGATATCTACACCACTTCTCTTAACGGTTTTCAGTGCGGTTCCCATTTTAGGATTGACCAAACCAATAATTAACAAAGTGAACCCTAAACTTAAAACAATCATTTTAAGCATAGATTTAAAAACAGATCTTTCTGGAACTAATTTGTTTAAAAGTTTGGTCTCAGCAAACTTCTTTTGGGTTCTTTTTTGCCACCAAAGCATTGACAAATATCCAAGCCATATAATTGGAAGTAAGGCTAGTAGATAGAAGTAAATGGGTTGTTCTAGTCGATACATTTAATTGTTTTTTTTTTAGCGTATGATGTGCGTAATATGGTGAATTTGTTTTGTTGTTTGTTGTTTAGCTTATATTGTACGTAATATGGTTGATTTGTTTTGTTGTTTGTTTAGCTTCAGCGGATCTTAAAAGCTTAGTTATTTTATAGATGCTCTTCACTAACTTAATACTTTCTTTCCAAACTTCTAATTTTTCAAATGAATATAAAAACATCTTTAACTTTTAAACTACAACTAAACGAGTAAACAAATCGCCAAAAAAACAAAAATTACACAAACCCTTTAAACACCGTAAACCGCAACAATATTTCTAAAAGCAGAAACAAACCAGCGAGATATACCCAAAAACGGTACATTTCGTTATAGTTGTAATACTTAAACTCTTCTACTTCGGTTTTTTCCATTTTATTAATTTCTTCATAAATGGACTTTAATTTAGTGTTGCTTGTTGCCCTAAAGTATTTTCCATTTGTTTCTTTGGCTATCTTTTTTAATAGCACTTCATCTATTTCTACTTGCATACTTCTAAAAGACAAACTACCATCTCTATTTTTTGCATACGGCATTTGTGCTGTTCCATTCGTACCAATACCTATTGTATAGACTTTAATTTCTAAATCTTTGGCAATCTCTGCAGCTGTAAATGGGTCTACAAAACCCGTATTGTTCACTCCGTCAGTTAATAGTATGATGATTTTACTCTTAGCTTTACTATCTTTTATACGGTTGATTGCTGAACCCAAGCCCATACCAATAGCTGTTCCTCCTTCTAAATCACCCCATTTAAGATCATTGATACTTTTTGCAACAATATCCTTATCACTAGTAACAGGTGTTTTTGTAAAACTTTCACCGGCATAAGCTACAATACCTATACGATCATTGGGTCGTTGATTGACAAACCTAGTCGCTACCTTTTTCAGCGCTTCTAAACGATTCGGACGTAAATCTTTGGCCAACATACTTGCCGATACATCTATCGCCATGACAATATCAATTCCTTTATTAGTCTTGGTTTTTTTACTGACAGAATGTGTGCGAGGTCTAGCTAAAGCAATGATTAAGGTTGAGATAGCTAAAAGTCGTAATATAGGCAAGATAATATGTAACTTAGCTCGTAAGCTACTAGTCATACGTAATGCTTTTGAACTCCCCATTTTCAAACTAGCCTTACTACTACTACTACCCACCCAAAAATACCAAAACACAAGTAAAGGTACTAAGGCAAAAAGCCATAGAAAATGTGGATGTAAAAATTCGAAGTTATTTGGCATTAATAAATTGTTTATTTGTTGAATGAACTATTTAGCTGTTTTATTGAAATTATTCTTCTGAATCTTCCTCTTTTGGAAGTGTTTGTAATTGTATAGATTTTATGATTCTTTCTTGTATTTCATTTGCGTATGTATCATCTATTCTTTTTGCAATGATAATTTGTTGTAAGCTGTGATCTCCCATTATCATATACTGCGAATAATTCATTTTTACTCCTTTAGAATCAAAAGTTCCTTTGATGAGTTTTGCCTCTTGTCCAGCTAATTCTATATCTTCTACCTCATATTCTAAATTAGAAACACCAGGTTGATTACTTGCCATTTCTGCTGCTCTAACAACACCTTTATCAATATCGAGTTCTGCTTCAGGAACATATTCTGTTGTATTGACTGAAAAATAAAAACCACCAATCATGCTACCATATTCAAAAACAGCCATAGCTGTAATCGCTTGTTGTGCTTGTGGCGGTAATTCAATATTTTGTGCTTTTAATACTTTTGGTGTTTCCAAACTTACAGAAGGAAATCCATAACTACTGTGATACCATTCTCCTTCTAAAAGTTCTTTGGTCTGATGCCCAATTATTGTGTCTTTTACATATTGAATTCCGTAATACCAAGTTGTAATTGCAAAAGCAAGCAAGAGAATTCCAGCTGCAACCAAAAGACCAATAGTCCGACGTTTTTTATCAGCTTTACGGGTTATTTCTTCTTGAGTTTCTACGATAATTGGAACACCAAACTCATCTAAAACAGGTTTATGAACTTGAGTTTGTATTTCGTTGATGATGAGTTCTGCTGTTTTTCTGTCTTCTTGTATTTTAGATTGCTCAGGTTTAAGCTTGGCAAATTTCACTAAATCTGCTTCTTGTAAAAATTGATGTAGTTGTTTGATGCGTTCTTTATCAATTCCTATTTTATTAGACTTATTATGTAACTCAAGTAATGTAATTAATTCATCTGTAGTAACTTCCATTGTGGGTATGTGTACATCTTTACCGATATAATCACGTACAATTTCAGTTAACTCTATATAATATTGTTTTATTTTTTCATCTTTTAGAAGTTGTTTGCTATCTAAAGTTTGGAATTGATCTAAAGCTGCTTCAATAGGTGATAATAATTTTTTAGATTTCTGTTTTCTTGATTTTCTATTTTTAAATGCAAACCACCAAATCATGACAAGTAAAAGTAAAACACCTACAATCCACCATAGGTAGTTCGTGTAATCTCTCCATGTTTTAGAAGGTGCTTTGTAAATAGATTTTATCGGGAAAAGTTTTTGTTTAGTTGTGTCAATTGCAATAGTTCCTACGTTAATTAACAGGCTATCTGTATAAAATTGTTTATTGTTAATTAGTACTAATTGCTTTGGAATGTGATACATACCACTATCAAAACCCGTTAAAACATACTTTTTATAAAGTCTATTCCTTAAGGTATCAGCAGGCAAAGAATATACTACCTCTATTTTTCCTAAGCTATCTACTTGTAATTTTGGAAATTGTACTTTAGCCTTTGCATCTGTTGAAAGGACATATTGTATTTGTTCACCAATACGAATATAAGTGGTATCAACTTGCAACTCAACTTGAGCGTTGACAAATAAGCTACTAATTAGGATTATGGAGACTAATAATTTTTTCATTTTGCTTTAAAATATCCCAACAACTGTTTTACATAATCTTGATCTGTTCTTGTATTTATCACACCTGCACCACTTTTCTTAAAAACTGTTTTATAATAATCTGCTGTTTTAAGAAAATAGGCTTTGTAATTACGTCTTACTTTTTTGGAAGCTGTATTTACCCAATTTGTTTGACCAGTTTCGGCATCTAACACGGGTATTACTCCTAAGTTAGGAATTTCCTCTTCTCGTTTATCATACACTCTAATTCCAGTAAAATCATGCTTTTTACCTACAATTTTTAAAGGTTTTTCATACTCATCATCCATGAAATCGGAAAGCATAAAAATAATGGCTTTCTTTTTCATTACTCCAGATAAAAACTCTAGAGCTAACTTGATATTCGTTTGTTTGCTTTTAGGTTTGAATTCTATTAATTCTCGAATGATTCGCAATACATGACTTTTTCCTTTTTTAGGAGGAATGTATAATTCTATTTCATCTGTAAATAAAATCAAACCTACTTTATCATTATTATGAATGGCAGAAAATGCCAAGGTTGCTGCAATTTCCGTTAAAGTGTCTTTCTTAAATTGGTTTTGGGTACCAAATGATTCCGAACCACTTACATCAACCATTAACAACATCGTTAGTTCACGTTCTTCTTCAAACACTTTAACATAAGGCTCGTTATACCTAGCAGTTACATTCCAATCAATACTACGTATATCATCACCATATTGGTATTGTCGCACTTCCGAAAAAGTCATACCACGTCCCTTGAAGTGACTGTGATATTCACCACTAAAGATATGATCAGATAACCTACGGGTTTTGATCTCTATCTTTCGAACTTTTTTAAGTATTTCGGATGTATTCATTTATTGTTTGTATGTGGATTTGTTTATTTGTTAAGTTGAAAACTAACTTGTCAATTATTTTAAAGTTTATACACAAAATAACAATTTGTCGTTGGTTTGGTAAGTTGTTGGATTATGTACTTTCTTTCGAATAAGCAAATCCACAAATAACCAAATAAACAGTCCTAAGGGACTTCCACTTCATTAATAATCTTGTTGATGATATCTTCTGAGGTCATGTTTTCGGCTTCAGCTTCGTAAGTAATTCCAATACGGTGACGCAAAACATCCATCACTACAGCACGTACATCTTCTGGCACTACATAACCACGTCTTTTGATAAAAGCATAACATTTAGCAGCATTGGCTAGGTTGATACTTCCCCTTGGAGACGCACCAAAACTAATTAGATCTTTTATTTCTGATAAATTAAATTTTTCAGGATAACGGGTTGCAAATATGATATCTAAAATGTATTTTTCAATTTTTTCATCCATATAAACCTCGCGAACAGCTTCTCTAGCTCGTTTTATTTGATCTAGACTCACCACAGGATTAACTTTAGCAAAACTCCCTTTTAAGTTTTGACGCATGATTAGTTGTTCGTCATTAACATTAGGATAATCAATAACCACTTTAAGCATAAACCTGTCAATTTGTGCTTCTGGTAATGGGTAAGTACCTTCTTGCTCGATTGGGTTTTGAGTTGCCATTACCAAAAAAGGTTCATCTAACTTAAAAGTAGTATCACCAATTGTAATTTGTCGTTCTTGCATGGCTTCTAAAAGAGCAGATTGCACTTTAGCAGGAGCACGGTTAATCTCATCTGCTAAGACAAAATTGGCGAAAATTGGTCCTTTTTTAATGGTAAATTTATGATCTTGTATGTTATAGATTTGTGTACCAATAACATCAGCAGGTAATAAATCGGGTGTGAATTGTACTCTGCTAAAATCTCCGTCTACAGCTTGTGCGAGCGTATTAATCGCTAGCGTTTTTGCCAAACCTGGTACACCTTCTAAAAGTATGTGTCCATTTCCTAGTAGACCAATTAATAATCTTTCGATCATGTTCTTTTGCCCGACTATTACTTTATTCATTTCTAAAAGTAACAAATCAATAAAAGCACTTTCAGAAGCTATTTTATCATTCAAAGCTTTAATATCAATGTTTTCAGATGTGTTTTCCATTTGAAAGTTTTTAGTTTATGTTTTTTTTTTAAGGACTCGCAAATTGCAAAAATGTGTTAAAACGCTATGTTAAGAATGGGTTAAAAAGTTTAAATCCGCAAAAAAGGGAATAAATCGGACTTTTAAGCACTACAAAAGCTCTTTTGTTGGATAAAAAACACTGATTAACAGAATCTATTATTTATCTTACACCTCTGTTTATTAGCTATATAAGTGCAATCATTTATGCAATAGAACTATTTCTATTAAAAAATTTAAAAATGTATGGTTGAATTATAAAAAACATTTTATATTTGCACTCGCTTATAAAGCACGGTCTGGTAGTTCAGTTGGTTAGAATACCTGCCTGTCACGCAGGGGGTCGCGAGTTCGAGTCTCGTCCAGACCGCAAAAAGAGAAACGAAAGTTTCTCTTTTTTTATGCTTAAATTTTTGTAAACTACGATTAAGACGGGACAAGTACAAAACTCATTTCTCATATCTATAAAAATACATATCTTTATGCTACACTCATAACAAAATGATGATGAATTATATAGATTAAAGAACAAAATCAATTTGTAAATCGCTTACAAATTATAGAACCCAAAGCCAACAAGTCTAAAAAACTAGAAATAGATAAATAATGCCTTCAAAAATAATAATAAAACAAAGCCTGTCCTTAGAACCTGAGTTCGACCTAAGCTTTGTTTACAGTTTGAACGAATTTTTAATCAATTCGAAGTTATATTTTTGAAGGACTAACTAGTTAATTTGATA
>DQTL01000261.1 GCA_015662775.1 Lutibacter sp. | reverse complement strand
TCTAACCGCATAACCCCGCCCTGCCACCACTCGGCAGTGGCTAACCACTCATCAAACGCTAACCGCAACCGAAATTATAACCAAATCACTATTTCTTCCTTCTACTACAATGAAAAACTTTGAAATCTCTCTTTCAAACAACTTGCCCTGCCTATCTTGATTTTCTGCTATATCAAAAAAAAAAACCTTATCATTACTTTTAGCGGTAGCGTTCTTTTGAATTACCGATTAATTTATTATTCTTCTCATCTTTAATACTATTGGCGGTTTAAAAACCGCCTATATAGTATCTATATTTACTATATATACTATAAGGGGTCTTGGAAGTCCGTAGTTTAGGGCTTTGTAAGGGGTGTCGGTGTGTTATCATTCTGACAATGGTGTGTTATCATTCTGACAATGGTGTGTTATCATTCTGACAATGGTGTGTTATCGTTTCCCTAATTAACTTTTAGCCTTTTTTCAATTAAATCTTTTCTTTCAAAGTTTTTAGATATTGGATTGTAAATATATTCTGGTAAATTTAAGTACTTATGCAAAATTTTAAAACACTCTTTTACTATGCGTCTTTTTTCTTTGTCTGGATACTGTGTAAAATTCAATTTCAAAGTATTAAATAGTTCATTTTCGCTATATCGCTCTTTGTAAAATGGTATTTTTCTATTTTTAAATTCTTTCATAGTTTTTGTTCCAAGTAAGTATGCAAATAAAAGTATTGCGTGTTCCTTGTATCGTTTCAAATTGATGTTTTCAAGCTCTACAAAGTTCGATAAATTAACTGTTATACCTTTATCAAGTATATGTTCAATATATCTTTTATTTGCATATATTTTGACCTGCTTTAAACTCCAATCCATTGGCTCTATTTCATAGAAATATCTTGTAAGTATTGGCGGTTTATCTTTTCTCTCTTTACTGAAAAACATTAGCTCGACACTCCATAAGCGTCTAATACTTTTAAAAAAAGTATTTCTGTTATTTTTTTCATTTTTAATATCTCTTTCTTTAACTGCTCTCTCCAGATCTATAGTTATTTCTGCTATTTCTCTGCCTTTTATCTCACCTGCTTTTATAAAACTTTGTTCCAAATATGCTCTTGTGATAAATCCAAGTGTAATTAAATCAGTTGTATTAACTGTTTCATTTGCTGTAATCTCTAAAAATAAATCACTTTTCCATTGTGTTGTTAATTTAAAATCTTTTTGCCTTTTCCTGCTTGGCATAAATGGCATATAATGCAAAGTCTTGTGATCCAATTTGGTTTCTAATTTTGATTTGAATTTATTATTACCACTCATCGCTACCGCCTTTGCCTTTTTTTTCGATAATAATTTCAGTTGGCATCACAATTCTTTCTACTTCTTTGCCTTGTAGCAATAATTTGGCTGTTCCGTTCTCTTTTTCGACAATAATTTTTCTATTCCTGCTGTTTTCAATATATTCCATACGATAAAGTAATCGCACTGCATTAATAAAGTCACTTGCACCTCTTGCGGTAGCGTTCTCTTTAGCTTTATTATTGTGATGTAAAAATAATATGCTTTGACTGTTTGCTATTGCTGTTCTGTTCCATATTTGCATAAAAGTTCTTGCATCTCTGTTGTTGTTTTCATTCTCATAGCCATAAAATGCAATAAGTGGATCGATAACAACTAAGGTGTAAGGTAATAATTTTTCTTTTAATTTTGCTTCATCTGCTGTTGTTACTAAATAGCTTCCTGTTTCTGCACCGATTATAGTAATATTCTTTTCTACTGTTTTTTTATCTGTTGTGGTAACGATTGTTCGTAAAATTTCATTTAATCTTTGCTTTGTTTGTCCTTTTCCGTCCTCTGTTAGCCATAAAAGCACCTTTCTGTCGGGGTTTTCTGCTATAATTCTAATTGCTATTTGAATTGCTAACATGGTTTTACCTATACCCCCTGCACTCGTTATCATGCTTGTTGATGCTTTGGGTATAGGTAGCCATTCTTTTAAGTAGTATTCTACCTCTCTTGCTTCTATCTGGTCGGCTGTTTCTGCTGTGCTAAATATTTCATCTAAAGTCATTGTAATCCTCCAATACCTTTTTGGCTGTTTTCTTTGATATACTGACGCATAAATCGTCTTAGCACTTTTGCTACATCATCATCGTTAGCTTTAACTACACTTTTGAATGTATCTCTCAAAGCCTTATCAACTCTAAGTGTTAGTAACACTTCTTTTTTCTCTTTCATCTCTTAATCCTTAAAGTATTTATTTTATATACTCTTATTATATCAAATGTATATACAAAAATAAAGCTTTTTCATCCTAAACTTAAGCAAAATCATCAATTCACTATTGAAAATCATAGTTTTCAAATATGTTACATTGTAACACCACATAGTAGGCTATTCAACTGCTTTAAGCAAAATTTAATCTAACATTCATCAAAAATATTGATAATATAATATCTCTAACCTTAAACTTAACACTCACTTAAAACTTTATACTTTTAAACATTTTACCCTATTTTTTCCACATTCTTAACTAAATTTCTCTCTAAAATCTTATAATTTTCAACTCACCTGAAATTTTTTCCACACTTTTACCAAAATATTCTTAATCAATATTTTTGATTAATTCTCTCTTTAAATTTTTCTTAAACTATCTCATTCTTCTATAACTGTAATGCTGTTGCTGTCTTTGCTGCTGTTGTTGTTTATGTGTTTCCCTATTTTCCCTAAATTTGTTGATTAAATCTATTTTTTGCATATTTACATCACTTAGTTTTATCTCTTTGTTTGCTATCTTGATACTATCCTTTTCAAGTTTACAATACTTAACTCCAAATTGCTCTTTAATTGCTTCCTCTAACTCTTTATCATTTTTAGCACTATTCAAAGCTTTATTAATCGCTCTTTCTACTACTTGGTAATTTACTTCAGTGTAGCTCTCTCCAGTAACTCTCTCAAGCTCTCGTGCTATCTGCATAACATTATCAGTTTGATGTATTTTCATCAGATAAGTAAGTGAGTTATATGTTTCATCACTTAAAAAATCGTGTGCAATATTCTCATTTTTAAGTATGCTGTATTTAAATACTTTACTGGTAGCAAGATACTCATAACTTCCCTCTTTATATTCTTTAGATGGTTTTTCGTAATATCGTATAAGCTGTTCTATTGGTATATTCATAATCTTTTCACCATTTGCATAACTCAAATGTTCACTGTTTTGTTGTATATTAATAGTTTTATGCTTGATTGCATTTGCTCGGATCTCTTTTAGCTTTGCAAGTTCTCTTTCTCTTTCTGCTTTTCTTTGCTGTACTCTTTCTATTGCTACTCTTTGTAGGTGTTCAATATTCATTACTCTATCTGTTTTTACAATTACTGGCACTGCATCGGCTGGGCTTCGATAATAAAATCTTGCTTTATCATTTAAAGCTTTTGTATCTACATATTTATCTATTTTAAGGGCTTTAGCGGTAAGTTGTTGGAACTCTCTATATGTTTCTTTATCTAAGTTTTGAATAGGTGTTTGAGTTGGTATGATAATTCTAAACCGCTCTGCAATATGTCCGTTTTTGTCTTTGTTATGAGATTTACTTGGTAATATCATTGCTGATATTCCCGCTTCTTTCAATTTCTGTTCTGCTTCTTTTATTGTAAGCTGTGGCATATCTTTATCATTATCTATATCGTATATCAATACATTATTAAAAGAGTTTGCATTATCACTATTCCTATATCCATTATCAAACTGTGTAGCACTATATGGATATTCTTTCATCAATGTTGCAAGTTCGCTATAACTGCTTACCTCTATCTGCTCCCAATTATCCACTGCGTTAATATTACTGCTTTTGCATATATTAATTTTTAAAAGCATATTATTTCCTTTCTCTTTTTTATCGTTGCTATTAGTATGTATATTAATTGGTTGGTTGTATTTAGCTTGTTTTTGCCCTTGGTGTTTTTGTTGTTTGTAGTGTACTTCACTCTTTGGTCGTTCCTGCTTTTTAATCGCTACCGCTTGGGCGGTAATAGTAAGGTTTTTTTTCAGTTGTAGCCGTTTCTCTATTTGTCTATATACTTCTTTTTTAAATTCTTCGCCTCCTGTAACATTTAGCGTTTTTAAATTCCACCCTTTAGCCTCTGCGAGATCTAACATTATTTTTACTTGCTCTTGAAAATTTTGACCTTTTGCTGTAATAATATTGCCTCTATCCTCTATGTCTATATTTTTCTT
>DQTL01000113.1 GCA_015662775.1 Lutibacter sp. | reverse complement strand
TATGTAGTAGAAGAAACTTGGAATACCGTTTTACCAACTCATTTAATTGCCTTACAAAAAAGTGGTGTAGCGGTTGATGCCGAAGGTTTACCTTGTGGTGATAATTGTAAAGATTTTTCTAGCGGAAGTCTTACAGATAATGACAATGATTTAGGTGTTGTAGAACCAAAATAATAATGCTATTTTAGCACATTAATTGTAAATTTAACTATTTGTAATTAGTGTGCTATCTTAAAGCCTTTACAGTTATGAAAGATAAAAAAATAGGAAATAGCATTTTTAAATTTGAGCGTGAAGCTGGTATTGATAGCCCGTTTGGCGATTGGAGAAGTAGAATTAGAGATAAGCATAAAAAAGCCTTTACAGACAACAATGGTATTAAAGAAGACAGAAAAGAAACTGTAATAAGACAAGTTAATGATGAAGGAACTGCTTTAATGCAAATAGACCATCAATTTATCAATATTGGTGAAAGTATTGTTCAAGTTAAAAATAATACTGCTGTTCAAGTTACTAAACACGGAACAATTAAAATAGTTCAGTTTAAACAAGAGATTGCATCTAGAGAAAATGCTGTTTACTACTATAAAAATTCAACAGGGACTTTTGAAGGAACAATAGCTGATGCACAAATTGCATTTCCAAATTTAGACTTGAATGATTTAAACATACAAGAAATTAGATATGAACAACACCCTGAATATGGAAGAATACCAATTCTACCAAATTTAAAGCCTATACAATGGACAACTCAAAATGAATTTGATGCTGAAAAAGATAATAATGGTAAACCTGTTTCTTGGGATAAATGGGCAGATGCTACGCAAACAGCTTTAGATGCTATAGGTTTAATTCCTGGTATTGGAGAATTTGCCGATTTAGCAAATGGCGTGATTTCTTTGGCAAGAGGCGATTATGTAGATGCTGCTTTGAGTTTTACTGCTATGATACCATTTTTTGGTGCGGGAGCTACCATTGCTAAACAAGCAAATAGAATTAAAAAAAATAGACAAAAAGTTGAAGGTGTTTATGATTTGATTGTTAAAAACGGAGATGACATTAATGGTTATGTTGGTCAATCTAACGATATGTTTAAACGAATTAAAAAACATTTTCTTTCAAAAAAAGGAAAATTAAAACATACCACATTAGAAAACCCTCCTATATTTCATCAAATGAAGGGTTCAACTAAATTTGAACGTGAAATGTATGAGCAGTTTGTTATTCTAGAAAAATATAGTGGAAATCTCACAAAAAGAGGTGTCAATATTGCTGGTAAAAATCGTACAGGAATAGGCAAACTATTTAACAAAGTGAACCCTGTTGGTGGTAGATTTGATTTGGAAAATCCGAGAGATCTAAACGAATTTCGAAAAAAGGCATTAGAGATTGCGAAGAAATATGAACTCCAAACAACATTTAATCCAATAAACTTTTAAAATATGTATTTATCAGGTTTTAAACATAGCCCTTACTTAATGGTTAAATCAAATTCAGATTTAAATAATATAAATCCAGATTTTCTAAAAAACAAGTATACAGTTAGATTGGCTTGGGATGGTTTTAATAGTGAATTTATAAATAAATTTATAAATAAATTCATAGATATTAAATATCTTGACCTAGGGACGTTTACAGATGAAAAGATTAGTTTAGATTTTGTATATAAATTTAAAAAATTAGAAGGTTTAGTTTTTCCTTTATGGAAAAAATGCGATTTTATTTTAGAATGTGATAAATTACCTAAATCTTTATATTCATTAAATCTAAATGTTTGGACAAAAAAAAGCATTATTAATAGTATTGATGCCTTAAATAAGACTAATTTACAACACTTAGTAATTTCAGGTTTTGAGGAAAAAGACCTTACTATATTAAGTGGTTTAACCAATTTAAAAAGTTTAAGTTTTAAAACTGCAAGAATAAAATCGTTAAAGGGTATTGAAACCCTTACAAATCTAAAAGTTTTATCTTTTGGAGGAGTTAGAAGTCTAACAGATGTTTCAGATATAGTAACATTACAAAAACTAAAATTTTTAGAGTTTGATATTTGTTGGAAAATGCAAGATTTTAGCTCTATTGGTAAAATAAAAAATTTAGAAGTTTTACATTTAATGGATTGTAAAAATTTAGCCTCTATTAAATTTGTAAAAAATATGCCAAAATTAAGGCAGTTATATACATTAGGAACAACAATAATAAATGACTTTGATACAACTCCTGCCCAAAATATACCAATATTTTTTGGTAGTCAAGATAATAAATATAACAAACAATATCCAGAAAAGGAAATAATAGAAGGACAAAGAACAGAAAGCAACTATTTGTAGTGATAATGCACAGTTGGTAACAAAAAATATAAGCAATGCAGGCAAACTGCTAAAACTCAACATTCTACACAAAAGGAGATTTTGTTGTAATAAGAAAATATCGTTTTTAAACCCTGCACTGCTCATATTCAAATCGTTGTGTGCAATGTCGCCACCTGAAAAAATACCGCTCAAAAAACATATTTTTTATAATTATATGTTAAAAACTATAAACGTAGT
>DQTL01000146.1 GCA_015662775.1 Lutibacter sp. | reverse complement strand
TGTGTCTAAAGTGTAAAAAAAATGCTCGCATTTATGAAAGTTTTGTAAATTTTAAATAACTTTTTTAAATTCATTATTAACCGTTACACTTCGCGTCTTTGCGAGATAATTATTACATATTCTTTTTATGATGCCATGGGTGAATAGTTACATACTAACCAATCAATAGCAAAAGAAAAGGCGTTAAATACGAGTATTTTAGTATTTTTGGTGCTCGATGAAATTAATTAGATATTTTTTTATTCTCCTTTGGCGAGTTTGGTTGTACCTGATTGTTGTACTTTCTATTATACCCATGTTACCCATTTTGGTTGTTGTAACAGCCAAAGAAAAACATTATCCTAAGTTTTATAAAATTGCTCATCAATGGGGTAAACTTATCTTATTTTTAATGGGGTTTAAAGCTGAAGTTGAATATGAAGAAAAACTTGTTAAGGGTAAAAGTTATATGCTGTCAGCCAATCATACCTCTTTGATTGACATTATGTTAATGCTTGCAATTGTGGATGAAAATCCTTTTGTATTTGTAGGAAAAGCTGAGTTGGCTAAACTTCCAGTCTTAGGTTTTGTGTATAAACGAACCATGATTTTAGTAGATCGTGGTAATGCCAATAGTAGAAGAGCTGTTTTTGAACAAGCCAATCAACGTATTAAAAGTGGAAGAAGTGTTTGTATATTTCCAGAAGGTGAAGTTCCGAAAGATGAAAGCTTAGTGCTGACAAACTTTAAAAATGGTGCTTTTATACTTGCAATAGAACATCAAATACCTATTGTGCCTATTAGTTTTTATGACAATAAAAAACGTTTTTCCTATACTTTTTTTAGTGGAAGTCCTGGGAAACTACGTGTAAAATTTCACAAACCAATCAGCACTTTAAATATGACTGTAGCTGAAGATAAAAACAAGCTTAAAAAGAAAGTTTATGATTTGTTGTATAAAGATTTAGAAGGAAAAGTATAACCTATTATTTTTTCCGACAGAACTATTCCACTCGATCTAAATTATAAGTATGCCCCTTGTGTATAAAACCAACAATTCCTTGGCTTTTAGTAAAATATGCTTGGCGACCATCATAGGATTCTGTTTGATACACTTGTGTATAAGTGATATTATTTAGCGTTATTTCGGTAATAAGTTCGACTGGAGAATCTAGGTTAAACTCGGCTTCATCATAGCTTTCGCTAAATCGGATAGCTGTTATTAGCTCTCCTCTACCTATAGAACCTACTGCATTAATATCTACAATTAATTTATCATAAAATAATTCTTTTTCTGGTCTTAAAGTATTTGTAAATAGTCCATAATTTATGGCATAGTGATTATCTGTATCAAAGAAAACGACAGCCTTAGTTTTTCCTTCATAGTATTCATAAGTAGATTGTCCATCATATTTAAATTCGGTACATATTTTATAAATTGCTATTCTGTTTACTTCAGAGATAACACCTTCTGTTGTAAATTTAAGTTCTTCACCTAATTCATTTTTAAAAAACAAAATTGGTTTTCCTTCGTAGGGAAAAAACTCAAGGCTTTGTTCTGCCAAATCTATTTCACCTATTTTCACATCATCAGGACAATTAACTGTACAAGAATTAGTAATTGATAAAAGAAGTATAAGCCCAACAAAAAAATTGCTTTTCATAACTTAGTAAATTTATACAGTTTAAGTTCTTCAAAAATTATTCCATAAAAAAACCCCGACACAAATGTCGAGGTTTTTTTATAAATATTTTAACTGTGATTAAAAACCATAGTTTAAACCAAACATCCAATAGCTTTGTAGTTTGTTATCTACATTAGTAAAATCTATTTTATCAGCCTCTACTGTAATATCTTTATTAGCATAGTTTACAGCTTCTTGTTTGTTATTTCTTAAACCAAAATCAAAACCTAAACCAATACCTTTCCATAAGGTATAACCAAATGAGTTAGTCCAAGTCCAGTTAGAATAATCATTTTCTTTATAACTTTGAAAAGCAGATAAATTTGTTTTAAAAGCTACTTTACCAATTTTTCTTGTATAATCGGCAACAATTTTAGCTCCCATTGATGATTCGTAATCACTACCACCATCACTAAAAATATAATTGTAGTTTAATGGGTGTATTACCACCACTAAATCTGTGATTGGAGTCCAAGTGGCACCTAAACCAGCATCTAAATAACCTGGATTATTGAAATTTTCAATGATTGTAGTACGATATTCTGCTAAAGTAGAAGCCGCAAGCGTTTTTGTTAATTTGTAACCAAATAAAGAAGTGATCCCAAATACATCTGTTGCTCCTTCAAAATCAGCACTATCTGTAGTAATATCAGTATTATCTAATTTTATCCAAGCAAGATTTACATTGGCAGAGTTTCTCCAAAAATATTTTTCTTGCATTAAGTTAGCAAAACCATTTACAGTAAAACCAATGTTTCCTGCAGATGAATTAGCTGCTCCCTTTGAATACCAGTTATTAAAACCTGAAAGGCTTCCTCCTATAGTTCCAAAAGCTCCTTTTTTCCAACCTGGCAGTGCATCAATTTTGCCTTGAATGGCATTTACTTCTCCTTGTAATTTAGCAATACTTGCTTTTTTGGTAGCCTGATCGGCTTTCATTTCTTCTACTGTTTGTGCTTGTAATGATGCCATACCAGCTATCATTATAAATGCGAATACTAATTTTTTCATTTTTGAGTTGTTTTAAAATTTCGACAAAAATACAAATATATATCAAATACGCAATAAGTGTCTTTGTTCAAATATTAAGAATAAATATTTCGCAATAAAAAGGAAGCTGAATAAAGAATTACATAAAACCTAAAGCTAATTTTGCTTCATCACTCATTAAGTTTTGACTCCAAGGTGGGTCAAATGTCAAATCTAGCTCAACTTCTTCTATGCCCTCCATTGCATTTACTCTATCTTTTACTTCTTGTGGCATGGATTCGGCAACAGGACAATTAGGCGTTGTTAAAGTCATAATAATCTTAACAGCATTTAATTCTTTATTGACAAATACGTCATAGATAAGACCTAACTCGTAGATATCTACAGGTATTTCGGGATCGTAGATAAGTTTTAACTCAGCAATGATTCTATTGGTAAGTGTTTCTGTATTATTAGTAGTAGTCATTTATAATCGTTCTAAATAAGGGCAAATGTAAGTAAAAGAAATTAGTCTGTTACTTTTAAAAGCATTTTTATGGTATCCATTTCTTTTTGTGAAAATTGATAGGAGTAAGCTTGTTCTTTTATGTAATACCTAAATAGTAATTTTTCTGTAAAAAGAATATGCCTTATTATGGAATCTTGTAATTGTATGCGATTTGTTCTTACCTTGTTATAATCATATTCGTTTGTATTTACAGTATGGGTTATTTTTGTAATACTCTTTTTTTCTTTATCACTTTCTTTAGTTGTGGTAGTTTCTGAACTGGTACTGTTATGAATTTCATGAAACTTGTGATATTGAATGGAATCAAAATGCATTTCAAACAACTGCTTATCCGTTTTAAGAAAAAACAAAGGTTCAATCTTCTCATCTATATCCAAACGCATAGATAAAGCCATATTAAATTTTACTGTATTATCTTTTGTCATTTTCAAAAACTCTAATTGTGTATAGCGATTATGAGCAAAAGCATGAGTTAAGGGTTTTGCATCAAAAACAAAACGCACAAAAGAACTTTTTTGATTTATATAGGTGTCTTCTTCGTGAAATATTTTACCAAAACTATTGAATCTAGGTATAATTGAACAAGAAAAGAATAAAAAATTAATACAAATAGTAATTAGTATAGGTTTTAAATTTTTCATGGAATTTGAATATATATATAATATTCAAACACAAAAATTACACCACAATTGATTTTAAAATTTGTTGAATAGCTAAAAAAGACAAAAAATTACAGGAATAGAAACTTGTAAAGCAACCTGTTCCCAAATTTAGATATGCACTTTCAACTCCATACTACCTCACCAATTGCAAACCACTTCTATACCAATTCTTTACACCACCTGTTAAATCATATACTTTTGAGAAACCAGCTCTTTTTAATTTTTGGGCGGTACTTCTACTACGTGCTCCTGTTAAACAATAAATATAAACAGGTTTTGATTTATCAAGTGTATTCATCTTGTTCATAAAAGTAGCCCTTTTGAAGTAATCGTAAAAAATAGCACCTTCTATATGTCCTTGTTTAAACTCGCGTTCGGTTCGCACATCTACTAATTGTAAACCACCTCCTTGAACTGCTTTTTGAAAAGCAACAGGATTCAAATTTTCAACTACTTTTTTTTGAGTTGGCTTAACAGTCTGTGCTGAAGTTTGTGCTTTTGGCGTACAAGAAATAAATAAAAAGCTTAGTACTAATAGTGTTGTGATTGATATGGATTTCATTTTTTAGAGTGATTTTTTACTGTTATGTTTTAAAAGGCAAAAATATATTTTACTTTAGTTTTTTTATGTAATTAAAGTTACAGATAAGTAAATTATAAGAGTCCAAACGGAAATGCCTAGTTTTTGTACCTTTACCCAACTTTAAAAAACAAATAATTATGACTGATATAAAATCATACATTTCAAAAAATAAAGATCGTTTTGTAGACGAACTTCTAGACTTAATAAGAATACCATCGGTAAGTGCTGATGAAGCTCATAAACCCGACATGCTTAAAATGGCAGAAGCTGTTAAAGATTCATTAGAAAAAGCAGGATGTGACAAAGTAGAAATCTGTGAAACACCAGGAAACCCTATTGTATATGGCGAAAAAACTATCGACCCAAAATTACCAACAGTTTTAGTTTATGGGCATTATGATGTGCAACCCGCAGACCCAGTTGATCTTTGGGATTCGCCAGCTTTTGATCCTATCATTAAAAAAACAGAAACACATCCCGAAGGTGCTATTTTTGGAAGAGGTTCTTCTGATGATAAAGGACAATTTTACATGCATGTAAAAGCAATGGAATTCATGACTACTCAAGGAGAACTTCCTTGTAATGTTAAATTTATGATTGAAGGCGAAGAAGAAGTAGGTTCAGCTAGTTTAGATTGGTTTGTTCGTCGTAATCAAGAGAAACTAAGCAATGATGTCATTCTAATTTCTGATACAGGTATGATTAGTAATACACAACCTTCTATCACCACAGGTTTACGTGGTTTGAGTTATGTAGAAGTTGAAGTTACAGGTCCAAATCGTGATTTACACTCAGGTTTATATGGTGGTGCAGTTGCCAATCCTATTAATATACTTACCAAAATGATTGCTTCTTTACACGATGAAGACAATCGAATTACTATTGACAATTTTTATGATAATGTATTAGAAGCTTCAGCCGAAGAACGTACAGAAATGGCAAAAGCTCCATTTAGCTTAGAAGCGTATAAAAAATCTATTGATTTAGGAGATATATATGGTGAAAAAGGTTTTTCTACTTTAGAAAGAGCCTCAATCAGACCTACACTAGATGTCAATGGTATTTGGGGTGGTTATATTGAGGAAGGTGCTAAAACGGTGATTCCTTCAAAAGCCTATGCCAAAATATCTATGCGTTTGGTTCCTAACCAATCTTCTGATGAAATTACAGCACTATTCAAAAAACATTTTGAAAGCATTGCACCCAAGTCTGTAAAAGTAAAAGTAACGCCACATCATGGCGGTGAAGCCTATGTCACTCCAATAGATAATGTTGGGTATCGTGCTGCCAACAAAGCCTACACAGAAACTTTTGGTGTACAAGCCATTCCGCAACGTAGCGGAGGAAGCATTCCTATTGTGGCTTTATTCGAACAAGAATTAAAAAGTAAAACTATTTTAATGGGCTTTGGTTTAGACAGCGATGCTATTCATTCGCCAAATGAACATTATGGTATTTTTAATTATTTAAAAGGAATTGAAACCATTCCATTGTTCTTTAAATATTTTGCAGAGATGTCCTAAGAATATTGGAATAAACTACCTCGACCCAGACAGAGTACGAGGTAGATAACAAGAATTCCCTTTTTATTTCGACGCATACATCGGGGAATTGAACCCTTTTGGGCTATCGCCCCGCGATTAAAAACTAACACACAAATGAAATATTTAGTACTACTCCTATTATTAATAAGCCCATATCTTACGGCACAAATAGTCATTAACGAACTAGATTGTGACACACCAAGCACGGATACACTAGAATTTATTGAGTTAAAATCAGACACCGCTAATTTTGCTTTAGATGGGTTTATAGTCGTGTTATTTAACGGTTCAACATCTGGAGGCAATGCTAGTTATTACGCCATAGACTTAGCGGGTTACACAACCGATATAAACGGCTTGTTACTCATTGGTAGTAATAATGTGTCACCAGTTCCACAATTGTTAATACCCGTTTCTGTTATTCAAAATGGAGCGGATGCAATTGCAATTTATCAAGCAAATTACAATGATTTTCCATCACAAACTTTAGCAACAACTGATAATCTAATCGATGCGTTGATGTATGACACCAATGATCCTGATGATACTGATTTAATGGCTCTTTTGGGACTTACTGAACAAATAAATGAAGGAGAAAATGGCAATCAAACTACTGAGTCTATTCAACGTGATAATGATGGAAGCTATTTTGTAACAACTCCAACACCTAGACAATTAAATGATGGTAGTGGTGTGGTTTTAAATGGTGTCAGTATATCACTAGCCCAAGAGCAATATAACGAGGGAGAAAGTTTTGAAATCCTTTTTGCAACAGAGCAAAATGTTACAGAAGCACTTACATTGAATTTTACTTTAGCTAACGGAACATTTAATACTTCAGATTATACTGGAGCAATCTCAGCTGTAATTCCTATTGGACAAAATAGTGTAAGTACAACAATTAACTTGGTAGATGATAGTGACGATGAAGGTGACGAAATAATGCTTGTTAGTTTAGCGAGTTTGCCTGCATCTTATCTTATTTTAAATAATAATATTGAAATACGCATTGTAGATAACGACTTTCAAGTGGCAGATTGGGGCATACCTACTAATCCTACTTTTGGAATAGTGGAAAGCACACAACCAGCTAACTATTATACTTCTTTAGATGGTTTAACTGATGTAGAATTACGTCAAGCCATGCAAGATATTATTGCAGACCCTACATTGGTTAGAGCACAAACCTATGCCGATGTTGTTACTATCTTAAAGAAAGCAGACCAAAATCCTGCTAATAGCAATCAAGTTTGGTTGGTTTACACCGAACAAGGTAGAGCAAAGTTAGATTTTCAAACAACTTCAAACAACAATGGCAAATGGAATAGGGAACATTGCTTTCCAAGATCACGTGCTGGTTATTTTAGTATAGAAGCAGATGATTTTGCTGATGGAGTCAATTCGTATTGGACAACAAATGCAGATTCCTTACGTCATGGAAATTCCGACGCTCATGCCTTACGTGCCGCAGATGGCCCAGAAAACAGTGCAAGAGGAAATTTACATTATGGACAATATACAGGACCTAATGGAAATTTAGGAAGTTTTAAAGGTGATGTAGCACGTAGTGTTTTATATATGGAAATTCGTTATAATGGTCTAGAAATAGTCAACGGATATCCCAATACAGTAGGTCAATTAGGTGACTTAGCCACCTTGTTGGATTGGCATAGAAATGATCCACCCGATGATTTTGAAATGAACCGTAACAATGTCGTTTATACTTGGCAGTTTAACAGAAATCCATTTATTGATTACCCTGATTTGGTTGAATATCTTTGGGGAACTCATGTTGGTAGTATTTGGCATCAGCCTTCGGATATTAACGAAGTAGATACGTTGGATTTTGTGCTGTATCCAAATCCTACAAATAACCAAATTACTATTTCTGGAATCGATACAGCTTATACACTAGAAATATTCTCAAGTGAGGCTCGTTTATTGACTACTCAAAATTTAAAAGACAAAACAAGCTTTGATTTAAACTTAAAAGCGGGTCTTTATTATGTAAGAGTCAGTTCAAATCAAGAATCAATAACTAGAAAATTAATGGTAAAATAGAGGTGAATTTTCTTGCTAACCTTTCTTTTTTAGATAAACAACCAATTTCAACCAAGGACTAGTCCCTTTTTCAACCCTTACTTTTCATTCTATTTAATGTGAAATAAAGATGTTTGTGCTTTATTAATCATTAAATATTTAAAATATGAAAAATTTATTCTTTATTACATTAGTCTTAATGTACTCCGTTGTATTTTCTCAAGACTCGGCAGATACTACTGCAAAAATTATAGATTCTGTAGGAATTTTTGATTTTGACACCGAAACTATTAATTACGGAAACATTATTAAAGACAGCGATGGCAAACGAACTTTTGTTTTTAAAAACATAGGAAATGCCCCTATTATTATTACTAAAATAAAAACCAGTTGTGGCTGTACATTGGCTTCGAAATTAACAAAACCTATTTTACCAGGCGAATCAGCAGAAATCGATATTGAATATACTACCAAAAAACTAGGTGCTTTTTCAAAAACCGTCACCATTACTTCTAATGCTGCCGAAGCAAGGAAAGTAGTTCGTATAAAAGGGCGAGTTGTTGCTCAATAAACAATTTTTCTTATTGGAAGTTGGTTTGATTATTTCATTTCAAACATAACTATTCACCCATAAGAATTGTATAAATATATTTCACGCAAAGCTCGCAAAGAGATTATAATGAATTTTACTTGTTAAGAACGCAAAGCTTTA
>DQTL01000068.1 GCA_015662775.1 Lutibacter sp. | reverse complement strand
ATTTTAAAAAACTATCTTCTTCTTCTAATTTGTAAAATTGTGTGTCGTGAAAAGTAAGTATATCGTATAAATGCCAATCTTCTTGCCAAATATAAAGCAGTTTAAAAATTGGTTCGTATTTTTTGAATTGTTTACTGTATTTTTCAGATATTTCTGATGCGAATTCTGTATAGTTAAATTTATTTTTCATTTTGATTGGTAAGTTATTAAAATTTAAAATTGATGGTACATTCAAAATTGGTAAGAAAACATAAATAATCGTTTAAACTTAGTGTTAAATTATTTATTTAAGGTATTCTGTTTAGACGGTTGGACAGGACATCTTGGTCAAACTCTTTTTTCTTCTCTAAACTAATCATTGGTTTTATAATACTCATAAAATATTCTGACTCTTTCTTTAATATATCTAGCATTATATAAAGCTTTACATTTAATGGAAGATGATATTATGATGCCCTAAAAATTTTATTCGTTTTTTATCATCTTGCAAAATATGTTTATTTACACTTGTTCCCAACCTTTTTTTATATTTTTGAATAAAAATTTATCATAAATTTCATTAACTTGTGCTTCACTATCGGTAACTTTTACATCTTTTTTTAAAGGGGCTTTTCTGCCCGAACTAAAATCGGTATAATGAAAAACATAAGCAGGGTAATTATCCAATTCTTCTTTATTGGTTTTTAATATTACAAATTTTCTAATCATTTTAGAACCTCTACTTTCTTTAGTGTAAACTGCTCTTTTAATGATTTCGGATTTTGGTAAATCTTGCCCTTGATTTTTAGTATCTAAATCATCAAAAGCCATTATTTCTAATATCTGTTTAAAATTAACATCTTCAACGGTTGCTTTTTTATCTTCTCTAAATCTAATAAATAGAGGTATTGTTACCGAAACAGTTGGCTGTTTAAAATTAGCAGAATAACCTGTTTTTTCTTCATAAGATAAATTCATTTTTAAAATATTACCTTTACTATCTTGATTTATAACGTCAATACAAGAAAACTCAACTACCGTTTCTGGTGCAACCATTTGAAATCCTAATCGGTTTCTGGCAACTTCTAAATAATCAGATTTTACTACTTTGTTTTTATATTCTGCCAGTAGTTCTCTACGTTGATCGTCTGTAAAACCATGGCTTAAATGTGCAAATATTTGATACGAACCATCATCTTTTCTAAAGGCTAACAGGAAGTCTCTTAATAAGTCAGATCTATCGCCATCACTACTTGCAAAACCAACAATTACAGCGTCAAAAGTGAATTTTGGTTTTACTTTAAAAATGGTAAACCCTTCATTTTTTACAACCAAGCCTTCTAAATTACCAAGCGTAACTTTTTCTTTAAAGTATTCTGCTATTTCAGTTTTACTTTCGGTTGTTATGTGTTCTACCAAATGTATATTTCCATCATTTGGTAAAATTGTTTTTAGTTTATCATATTTTTCAAAAACTGATTTGTCTTTAAATAATTCATCTTCTAACTCCATCAAATCAAAAGCCGCAAATTTTAAGTTTTTTCCGCCATCTACAATAGCAGAAGTCACATTAAATTGTCTTGTGCGTTCGCTGTTGTTATCATCTACATACAATTCGCCTGCAAGGAATATTTTTTTAATTCCTTTTTCTTTAAAAAGTTTGGCAGCATCCTTATGAATGTGAATTTCATTTAAAATTTTACCATTTCTATTGATTAGTGTAATTTCTTCATTTTCATAGGATAGTGCGTAAAAATGACCATCATATTTTAAAGAAACCAAGAACTGTTTAAATTGTGCTAATTTAGTAGGAATCATTTGAGATTCGATAGCAACATATCGAGATGCAATAAATTTTTTATAGTTAATTGCTTTGTTTACAAAATTGTTATTCATTGTTTAATGATTTAAATTCTAAATTAGATAAGTGCATTAATAACATATAGTCATTGCCTTTTGTTCTACCTTCTAAAAATATTCTAAATGATTGTCCGTTTTCTTGAAAAATTGCAGGACCAGTTCCTTTTGAACCGCTACCAAGTAGTAAGAAACTTTTTTTATCTTCTAACTCTTTTGACATATTATAAAGAAAATCAAAAGTTAAACCACTATCGTGAAATAATTGATAAGTTCTTACAAATACAAATTTATTAAATGATTTTTCTATCGGAAAAAATTTACCTGACCATTTTAATGGTGTCTCATCAGTAATATTTGCTTGTTGATGTTTTAAATTTCGTTCTTCTTGAAATTCTCCTTTTGGATTGAAAACTTTTTCTATTTTATTAACACGATAAACCACATTTAAATCTTCATTTATGTAGACTTTTGGGCTTTGACCTAAAAACTGACCAGTAACTTCTAAATTTATTTCAGGATCACCTTCAATTAAGGCTTCTGCCATAATATCTAAATTATCATATTGTTTTTCTAATCCTTCAAAAGAAGTATTTGCAATACCTTTTATAATTTTTTTACTAAAAACAGGCTTGTTGTTTTGATCAACTTTTATTGCCTTTGAAGTAGGAGTGAAGCCTTTAAAATTAATTAAGGTGTTTCTTGCCTTACTGTTTGATATGTGTATTTTTCTTAAACTCATTTATTTTATTTTAATTATAAATATTGAATTGTGAATGCGGATTATAACATTCCGAAATCGAAATCATCATCATCTTCCTCTTCTTCACTAACTTCTTCAATTACTTTTTCTAAGCCTATAAATTCGAATGGGCTAATGGTGCCAGTAACCATAAAAATGGTATCATTACTTTGTAGTAAAAAAGCGTCATCATCATCGTAATCAGTTCGGTAATTAAACTTAAAAGACATTACTTTTTCTGCTTTTAGTAATTCAACTAAAGATTTAATATCTACTTCTTCTGTTTCTGAATTTAGTTCGTAAACTGATTTTACGTGTAGTTTTAAATAATCGTCTAAAGATGCTTTTTCTAACTCGATTTTATCAGCATCAAATGAAGATGGTATTTTTTCGATAGCATTGCCATCAACATCTAACATTTTAACACTGCTAGTTGCCACATATTCGTTTTTTTGATTAAGTGTTGTGTAGCCAACACATCCTTTTGAGAGAATGTATTTTCCGTCATCGGTTATTGTTGCAAGCCCACATTTAGAACCGTTATCGTCTTTTACATCTACAACTGTATAGCCATACAGTTTTTTTCTGTCCACTTTTGTAATTCCTAAAGCATAATTAATGCCGTTAAAAGAAAGTTTTAGATCTCTTGCCATATTTTAATTATTTATATTTAAATCAATAATACAATCTTTTCTTGGTTTATTGTATATCGAATTAATAAGTGCTTAGTTTTAATTGATAATTGAATTATTTATCAAAAAAAAACTAATTTATCTATTCCTGTTTATATTTTAATTGCGAAAGCATACATTCTTCTTTATCAATATCTGTTCTTACATTTAAAAAAGTGGGTTGGTATAAACTGCCACCTCTGTAAGCGTATAAAT
>DQTL01000215.1 GCA_015662775.1 Lutibacter sp. | reverse complement strand
TTTCTAAGAAACAAATATAGTAAATAAGGTACAAGGCACAAATTTTTATTAATAGCTACGGCTATTAATAAAAATTTGTGTCTTGTACCTTATTTACTATATTTGCTTCTTAGAAAAAAGTAATTATTAGAACTCCCCTAAAGAATAGTCCACAAGTTTATCATCTAATTTAGTCCGAATATTCTTATTGTTTTTCTTTTAAATTTTATAAATAGTGGGGTTTGTAATAAAAGTTCCATTAGAAGAAGGTGCTGTCAATGTATATTTAATTGTTATACTTAGGTCTGTTAAATTGTAAATAAAAAAGTCACTTATATACGAACAACCTGTAAATAAAAATAAAATGAATATTGCCAATATTTCTCTTAATCGTTTCATTTTTTCATTTCTTTAGTTTGTAGCTAACGATTGGGCTATGCGTAGTGTGGGATTTTGAAACAATTAACTTTCAATTTACCACTAATTTTATTTAATACTTAAAGCTTCAATGTTAGCACTTTACCCACATTACGTATAGCCTTTGTTGGGTAACGTTATTCATTCATTAAAAGTATATATTAAATTACTATGTTCAATTTATTTTTGGAACATTTGCCATATATGATTTTTTCCCATCTAAACTTTCCCAAAAGGCATCGGCTTGTTGTTGGAATGTTTCTTTTGAAACTAATGGGTCTTGTATTTTATTCATTGTTTCTTTATTAATAAATCCTTCGGTAACAATTTGTTTACCTGCTTTTATACACAAATCTTTAATTAATTTTCTTCGTGCTTCGTAAATAGGCTGAACAATCATTTCGGCAGCAGGCATATAAAATTCGCCCATTAAATGAGAGTTTTCATTATGAGAATCCCAAGCCCTGAACATTCCTGTTAAACCGTCAAAATTATGTGCTACATCAGGAAATCCTGATGCACTAAATACTACAAAACCTTGTTCGCCTTTTTCAGGAAAACGGTCAGGGTGCATTATATTGCCATTCTTGTTCAATAACATATATGGTTGTAAAATTGGTAAAAGCCTATCCATAAAAGTTTTTAATATTCCGGATACATTAAAAATATATAAAGGTGATGCAAATACAACAAGGTCGGCTTCTCTATATTTATTGCGAAGCATTGACATATCGTCTTTAACTTTTTTATTGTCAAAAATACATTCGCCAGGACTTTTAGTCCAACAAGAGTAGCAGCCAGTACATTCTTTAATATTGTAATTTTTTAATTTAAAATATTCCACATTTGCACCTACTTCTTTTGCACCATTAATAAAATGATTAACCATAAATGCCGTTTTACTATTCTTATTACTCCTATAACCTCCATCAAAAACTACGATATTTCTAATTTTTTTAGGTTTAAATTGTTTATAATCATAAGTAAGAGGTTTTATTTTCTTTCTTTTCCGTTCTTTTGTTGGCGGTGCAAACATTTCGGAAAATGTTAACATAATAGTTGCATCACCTTCAATTTGATATTCGTTATTAATTAATGCTTTATCACCCGGCACTTCATTATTTGAAATGTCTAACCATAATTTTGAATCACAACGTATTATCGTTTTTGGATTTGGGTGCTTGCCTTCATTATAGGTACATTTTTGTTCGCTAATAATTAAATGACCTATTGTGGGTTCGTTCCCTGTCAGAAAAAATTGAATAACAGTATTCACTCCATTAGCCTTTTCTTTATTAAGACCGAAAGGCATTGATGCAAATAAATCTTTTATTGTAGTAAATTTAATTTGCTTTCCACCAATTTTTTGCATTAAAAAATCGGGTAAATACTTTGTTATAGGAATTCCTACTATCAATAATAAAAGAATAGGAACTATTGTGGCAATAATTGTATTTAATGCATCGTCGGTATTATATCGAATTATTGTTAGCAATATTGCAATTGCGAATAAAATCATCCATACAAAATTTAGTATCAAATTGATTTTGTAGAACTGTTCTCCTTTTGTAATACTTTGAGGATAATTCTTTTCTGAAAATTCATAAGTAAAAAGTCTAAGTTTAAATATGGGTGGAATTATTGTTACCAACAATAAACCTAAATACATACTTGCTATAATATTTTCAATATATACTTGACCAATTTTAGGATTGAAAAACACCATTAAAGCCCCAATTGTAGCAACACCTGTTAAGCCATAAAGAAAATGATTTTTGACTTTTATAAAATGTGCTATAATGAAATTAACAAGAATAAGTCCTGTAAAAATTAGAACAAAAGGTTGAACATTACGCATTCTATATCCTGAGCCTTCGGCAAAAACATTTAATGCAATTATGAATACAAACGGCAGGTATTTAATGATGTTTTTCATAGACCTAAGTTTTATTCTAAGTTAATAGTTAATTTGACTATTTTTCCATTCTTAACTTCAAATAAAACTTCTTCATAATCAGGAGGTCCAAATGTCCCAAAAATATTTTTTGAAAAACCATAATTCTCTTTTGGTGCTCCAAAAATGTTTTTATCCATTTCTTGGTTATCATTTTCATCGTGCCACACTGCAATTGCATAAGTTCCGTCAGGTAAATTTTCGAAAGTATAATTTAAACTTCCTGTTTTGGTAGGTTTTATTTTTGCTCCTTGCATTTCTTTTCCGAAAACAGGGAATGTCGATTTACTATTATAAATTCCAATTACAACATTACCATCGGTATTTTCAATACCTGTAATCGTTACTTTTACAATTCCACTTTGAGCGAAAATTGGCAAGGTAAATACCATAACTACAATTGCCAAAAATAAATTCTTCATCGTATAAATTTTTATGAGTTAAACAATGATGCAAATGTAGGTTGTACCAGCACTCTAATGCAAATTTATGTTATGTATGGGAGGGCTTTTATACGAATGGGAGTGAATTTATACGAAATGGAATATTTTATTATTAATGGGCTGAATATAATTGATTATATATTCAAATCTATAAATACTTCCTTGGGAAAACTTCTTGATACAGGAATAGTGAAATCAAGATTTGAAATATGTAAATTCAGATTTCTTGCATTTCCAGTCATCTTTTCAACTTTGTCTAGATTAACGATATATGAACGATGACAGCGTTTTACTTTTTCAAAAACAACTAATTGTTCTTCAATCTTTGAAAATGAATTACGAATTAACTTCGACTTAATTATATTTTCTTTCAAAAAAAATACTTTGAGGTAATTTCCTTCCGATTTTACACATAGCAATTGCTTTAAATCAATTATTATAGTTTCGTCATTGTTTTTAGATAAAATTTTAATTCTTGTGTTTTCAGATATACTTGTTTTTTGCTGAATACTTTTTGTAAAGTTAGTAGCAAAATGTTCATTCTTATTTGCTAATTTTTTTTCGATAAAATATACCAAAAAGAGAGTTGGTATTATCCCAACCGTAACTGTTATGAAAATAAAAAATAACAGACTATGTTGTTCTGTAATTTCTCTACCAATTGAAGAATTGTAAATCCAATTTAAAACAGTTATTATTAAAAACTGAGCAACTATGAAAGTTGCATTTTTCTTTATTGTCCATTTATCAAAATCAAATTGATTTTTCAAAATAGCAGGTGCTACCAAAAAACTAAATAACAACACAATAAACGTAATTCCAAAAAATCCTAAAATAAATATTGGCTTATAATACAGAATGTTAGAAATCCCAAAGGGTTGAAAGGTCAATAAAAACACATAAATAAATCCTGAAAACAAAAAAGACGCAAGTATTCTATGTTTTTTATTTTCAATAAAAGGGAAAGGTTTATTTAAGTATTCATTCATATTTGCTTATATGTTATTTAATTTACGGGTGCTGTTTTTAATGTTACTCAACGGTTTGTGTAGAAGCAGTAAGGAATAAATACCTTAATTTTTCAAGTTATAAAAGTAATAAATATTTTTTATTTTGCAAAAAAATCAATTAAAACCCAAAAATGAAAAATTTTATGGGGCTTATTACTTTTCTAATGTTTCAATTTACGATTTTGCCTTATTGATTTTACACATTGTTATGCTACGCTTTCAAGTTTATGTCAAGTTCTCTGAGCATGACAGAAACAAGAAATCTAAACTTTTCAACTTGCAAATCCACAAAATCAATCATTCATTCTGTTGCTTAAAAATTGGAGGTTACAAAATCAACTTCACTTTTTCAAATTGTGCAATAAAAAAATTATCTCTCCTACTCTATTATCATTCAGCAAGTTGCGTAATAATAAGTTATTCTTAAAAATCTCTAAAATTCGTTCTAGCAGGTAGCAAAGGTTTTTTTTAGATATTTGTCAAGACTTGCAAAATGCAACAACATTAAAACCATTTCAAAAAAAATCTAATTTGCAGAATGCGAAAATTTTGTCATTATTTCTGAATAATTCCAGACTAAAAAAAAACATTTTTGCAGGTAGCAAATGTTTTTTTGTCAATTTTTAAGGCTTACAAAATGCGGGAAAATTAAAATCATTTTACACAAAAACTAACTTGTAAAAAACGGAATTTTCTTTTTTTTCTCAATAATTGCAAATAGCAAAATTTAAAAAATCGAGTTGAAATAATTGCTTTTAAAATTGCATCGCAATACTTTTTTCTGCGAAATATTAATTTCTAATATATTTTTTACTTTTCACTTTCTTAATTGTAATCTGCTAATAATTAGGTAGTTGGTTTTTTTGTTCAAGATGTAGCATAACGTTGAGTATATGGTTTTGTGGCGGTTTTGAAACACAAATCTTTCAACTTACACCGATGTTTATTTATTGTTAATTCGCTCAT
>DQTL01000059.1 GCA_015662775.1 Lutibacter sp. | reverse complement strand
TCTTTCAATGTACATTAAAAGAGCAGACCACCTTCCATATTCTTCTATAACGGTTCTTAGCTTATTCATTCTCTACAACTTTAACTTCTCCACTCATTAGTTTTGGTAATAAAGTGTCTCGTAGTTTTTCGAGTTTAGATATTTGACCACAATTTAAAATTACCTTATCATCAATTGGTTTAACTTCATTTTGATACTTTTCAACTAATTCACTCGGTGGTATTACTACATTAAGCTTTTCAAAATCACTTTTCCCGATTGAACCAAATACAGTTCCTTCATCATTGAATTTTTTTATTTCATCCATTAATGACCGCATTTTAAAATAAGTATAAGTATAAAAATCTGTATTTGATTTATATCTAAAAGCGGCTACACCTCTACCAATACAACATTTTTCATTTGCCATATTTTGAGCTCCAACAGGTGCTCTAACACTAATAAGTGTGTCAAATTTTAAAGCGAATCTTTTTGGGTCAGTTGTGTAAACACGGTTTGTAGGAAATCGAAATTCAAAATCTCTATTCCCTTGATACATTGGTGTTCCTTTTCCATCTTCATTAAACGTACTTCCTAATGGTGATTGTCCCATTGTGAAATCAAATTCATCTTGTAAAACTCCTTCCTCCCATTCCTCCTCAGCATTTTCTACAAACCACTCTCTAAAAAGTGTTTCCGCCATTGTTTCCAAGGTTTTATTTTGGCGGTGTAGTAGGTCTATTTTGTCGTCTAAACTTGTTAGGATTTCGGCTATTTGTTTTTGGATGGGTAATTCAGGAACTAAAATTTTATGCCGTTTTACAACATCAGTTTGCACTCTTTGTCTTCCTGAACTACCTGTCATTGATTTGATTGCTGTATTTCTAACAATTGGAGAGGTAGTTAAATAATAAATAAAATCCTTATCTGAAATATCTTTTCGTTCTCTAAAAACTATATATTCAGTAGAGCCAAAACCAATTTCTTCATCTTCAAGAATGTCAACAAATGAAGTCTTTCCATTTTCAAGACTTGGTGTGATACGTGCCATTATTGTATCTCCATTTCTAAACTTAGTTCCTCCTTTATATTCTTCTTCTGAATAAGAAGCAACTCGCTTTGTGAAAGGTTGTAAGACCTCCATTGCAATTTTTTTTGCAATAGTGTTTTTCGGAAGTCTTTCAGTAGGATTTATTTCTGCAAAATCTTCTAATATATATTCTTTCCACTCACTCGCCATTTTCTCATCTGCCTGAACTACGGCAGACAGGTAAAAAGTAATTCCTACCCTATTAATATGGTCAACTAAATCAGGGTTTTCTATTTTATGTAAAATGGACAAATCCATTTTGTAGGGTAGCAATAGGTCGTCTAATTTGGTTTCAATTTTAAATAAGGTGGTTAAATCTAAATCATTACCTACCAAAGTAAGGTCAATATCAGAGCCATTACGGTAATTGCCTTTGGCACGAGAACCGTAGAGTATGGCTTTTTCAATTTGTGGGTATTTTGAAAAAACGGAGTTAATGGCTTTGATATGTTTATCTTTTAATCCGTACATCTATTCTTCTTCAAACAGGTTTTGTTGCATACCACTTCTTTTTTCTTCCATTGTTTGCTGAAAAACAATAAATGCAGGATGGTATTGATCCATTATTTTAGTAAATATTTCGTTTGCGGTTTCTTCATTATAGGTGTGTGAAGTCTTATTACGACTTTTTATCATTTCCATCCATACATCACCATCTACTATTAACTCAGCTGTAAATGCGTCTCTTGTAGCGTCTCTTGATCCTAATGTTTTAATATCGCCAATTTCTTTTAGATAGTCTTTCATTACTTTCCAAGCTAATTCGTGCGTATATTCAAAACTTTGAATCAATCCTTGTTTTACGATATCGTTTAAAATATGTCCAAGGTTTTCTTTTTCTTCTGGATTGTCTTCATCCAAAAAATTATGGTTCACATAAGCAATTGCTTCATTTAATTTTGCTAATGCCTTATTGTAATTGCTAAATCGTTGTATCCAACGTATGTCTTTATTGTTTTCCATTATATTTTAATCTTTTCAAGGTTAGCAGAAATACGTTTATTTAAAATTATTTCCTCTTTTAATTGTGCTTCAAATTCTGCTTTTAATGAAGTAAATCGTTCTGCAAAATCAAAATCATCTTCTGTTTCTGCCAAACCAACATAACGTCCTGGCGTTAATACATAATCGAGTTCTTTTACTCGTTCTATTGGTGTCGCATTGCAAAAACCTTTTATGTCTTCATATTCTCCGTCTGTATTTCTCCAATTATGATAAGTGTCCGAAATGGTTCTTATATCTTCTTGTGAAAGCTCACGAGTTCTACGGTTTATTAAATGTCCCATATTTCGAGCATCAATAAAAAGTATTTCTTTACTTCTATCTCTGTATTTTCCGTTTGTTCTGTTACGGCTCATAAACCATAGAGAAGCGGGTATTTGTGTATTTAAAAATAGCTTAGCAGGTAGGTTTACTATACAATCTACCAAACCTTCATCAATTAGGTTTTTTCTTATTTCTCCTTCACCAGAAGTTTTAGAAGTCAAAGATCCTTTTGCCAATACAAAACCTGCTTGTCCGCTTGGTGCTAAATGGTATAAAAAATGTTGAATCCAAGCGTAATTGGCATTTCCTGTAGGTGGTGTGCCGTATTTCCAGCGACCATCTTTACGCAGTAAATCGCCACTCCAATCACTTACGTTAAAAGGTGGATTTGCAATAATGTAATCTACTTTTACATCTTTGTGGGCATCATTTAAAAAGGAGCCTTCATTGTTCCATTTTACTTGTGAGCTGTCCAAACCTCTAATAGCAAGGTTCATTTTTGCCAATCGCCAAGTGGTTTGGTTGCTTTCTTGTCCGTAGATAGAAATGTCGTTTATTTTTCCTTGGTGGTCTTCTACAAATTTTTCAGATTGCACAAACATTCCACCAGAGCCACAACAAGGGTCAAGTACTCTACCCTTGTAAGGTTCGAGCATTTCTACTAATAATTCTACTACGCTTCTTGGTGTATAGAACTGTCCTCCTTTTTTTCCTTCTGCCAATGCAAATTCACCTAAGAAATATTCAAATACGTGACCGAGCACATCAGCACTTCTTGATTTGGCGTCACCCAAAGCAATATTTCCAATCAAATCAATGATTTTCCCTAAACTTGTTGGGTCAAGATTTTGACGAGCATATACTTTTGGTAAAACACCTTTTAAAGATGGGTTTTCCTTTTCAATGGCATCCATTGCCTCATCAACTGTTTTTCCAATTGTTGGCTGTTTGGCTTTGCTTTGTAGAAAATTCCAACGAGCATCTTGTGGTACAAAAAACACATTTTCGGCTTTGTATTCGTCTCTGTCTTCAGGATCAGCTCCCGCATACTCGCCTTCACCTGC
>DQTL01000299.1 GCA_015662775.1 Lutibacter sp. | reverse complement strand
GGGTGTCTTAAAAGTGTTTGTTTTTTGTTTTAACACTCTAAAGATAAGACTTTTACACTCAAATATGTGTTTTATCTATGAATTTTTCGGGTTAAAGGGTGTAAAGAAATTTGATTAGAGAATAAATACATAAAAAAATCCCTAAGTGAACCTAGGGATTTTATATGAGTATTAAAAATCTTATTTACTATAAGATAACATTATCAATTATCTCTTGAACTACTTCAGGATTTAATAATGTACTTGTATCTCCTAATTGGTCTGCTTCATCACAGGCTACTTTCCTCAAAATACGTCTCATAATCTTACCAGATCGTGTTTTTGGTAAACCACTAGTAAATTGAATTTTATCTAGCTTAGCTATAGGTCCAATACGATCTGTAATTTTTTGGTTTATCTCTTTTCTTAAGATATCATGATCTCTTTCTAAAGCAGTATCTTTAAGAATTACATAACCATAAAGTGCATTTCCTTTAATATCATGTGGGAATCCGACAATAGCAGATTCGGCAACACTTTGATGTTCATTTATCGCATCTTCAATAGGAGCAGAACCTAAATTATGTCCTGATACGATAATCACATCATCTACTCGACCTGTAATACGATAATAACCTACTTCATCACGTAAGGCTCCATCACCAGTAAAATATTTTCCTTCATACGTAGAAAAATAAGTTTCCTTATATCTTTGATGATTACCCCAGATAGTACGTGCAATACCTGGCCAAGGTTTTTTAAATGCTAAACGACCATTGACTTGGTTTTCTTTAATCTCATTTCCTTCCTTATCCATTAAACAAGGAACAATACCTGGCATAGGTAAACTAGCATAAGTAGGTTTTGTAGGAGTAGAATAGGGGATAGGAGAAATCATAATTCCGCCTGTTTCTGTTTGCCACCAAGTGTCAGAAATTGGAGACTTTTTCTTTCCAATACTATCGTTATACCAGTGCCATGCTTCTTCGTTGATAGGTTCTCCAACAGAACCTAAAACTTTAAGTGATGATAAATCATATTTTTCTACATAAGAAATATCTTCTTTTGCCAAAGCTCGAATAGCAGTTGGTGCAGTATAGAATTGATTTACTTTATGTTTTTCAATAATCTCCCAAAATCTACCCCAATCTGGATAATTAGGAACACCTTCAAACATAACTGTTGTTGCTCCGTTTGTTAATGGACCATAAACAATGTAACTATGACCTGTTATCCAACCAATATCAGCGGTACACCAGTAAACGTCTTTTTCTCTGTATTGGAATACATTTTTAAAAGTGTAAGCGGTATAAACCATATACCCAGCACAAGTATGTAACATTCCTTTTGGCATACCTGTAGAACCTGATGTATAAAGAATAAATAAAGGATCTTCTGCATCCATTATCTCTGGTTCGCATTCTGCTGAAGCTTTATCTAAAAGTGGTTGTAACCATTTGTCACGACCTGCTTTCATAGGTATTTCAGTATTAATTCTTTTAGCTACTAATACAGATTCTACACCTGGGCAAGTTTCTAGAGCTTCATCTACAATTCCTTTTAAGTCAATCGTTTTCTTTCCTCTGTACGAACCATCTGAAGTCAGTACAATTTTACAATCACTGTCATTAATACGTGTTGCTAATGCATTTGCTGAAAAACCAGCGAAAACAACAGAATGAATAGCTCCAATTCTAGCACAAGCCAGTGTGGCAACTGCTAATTCAGGAATCATTGGTAAATAAATACAAACACGATCTCCTTTTTGAATCCCTTGTCCTTTTAATACATTGGCAAATTTGTTTACTTTTTCATAGAGTTGTTGGTAGGTAATATGTTGGGCTTTTTCTTCAACACCATTTGGTTCAAAAATAATGGCTGTTTTTTCACCACGTGTTCTTAGATGTCTGTCAATACAGTTTTCGGTAATATTTAGTTTGGCTCCTATAAACCATTTTACTTCATCTTTGCTAAAATCACCCTCTAGAACTTTATCCCATCTTTTACGCCAAACAAAATTTTCTTCGGCAATTTCTTCCCAAAAGTTTTCGGGTTCATTAATCGATTTTCTATAGACATGAAAATATTCTTCTAGGTGTTTGATGTGATAATTACTCATAATTTTATAATTTATTAAGTTAATACGAAAGAATTGTTTAAAATAAATAAAACAATAGCATAAAGTTAGTAATTATTTGTGAATTTCTTAATTGTAAAATGTTAGCAAAAATTGTAATATATCAACTATTTTATTGAGAAATAGAGGTGTTTTAATCAAAATTTAAATATTGATTGTTTTTTAATAACATGAAATATTCAATACAAATAACAAAAACTTTAAGTCTGTTTAATGAATATATATTTAAAATAGTGATATTACAAAAAACACTAATATTTTGTAAATATATTACATTTTAGAAGAATGATTTTACTGCTTAGTTTTGAAAACGTCAGAATTGCTTTTTACCTCTGACAAAATAGTCCCAAACAATGCTTTTACTTCTGTAATAATCTTTGCGTTTTTGAGGATTTTCTTTTCGCTTTTTATACATTTTAGAGAAGTGATAATAAAATGAAAAATGGGCTTTAATAATTGCCCATGTATGAATAAATTTCCCTTCGAAAAAGAATTTTACTCCTGCAATTCCATCAAGTATTAATCTATAAAGAATTAATAATAAAAAATTAGAAGGTGCATTTTTTGTAATGCTAAACAAACTATTTCTAAAGTTTAGAAAGGTTTTTTTCCAATGAAAATTGTCTAATGTAGCTCCGCCAACATGATACACTGTACTTGAACCAACATAACTAACGGTATAGCCTTTGTTCTGAGCTCGCCAACACAAGTCTATTTCTTCTTGATGTGCATAATAATCAGCATCAAAACCTTTTAACTCATGGAAAACACTTGATCTAATAAATAGACAAGCACCTGAACCCCAAAAAATTGGGTAGCTATTATTGTATTGTCCTTGATCTTCTTCTAAGCTGTTAAATACTCTTCCTTTACAATAAGGGTAACCTAATTTATCGATATAGCCACCTGCGGCACCTGCATATTCAAAATGAGTTTTCTTTTTAAAATCAAGTATTTTAGGTTGAATAATGGCTGTGTCTTTGTTATTTTGAAAATAATCTTTTATTGATTCTAACCAATTAGGTGTCACTTCTATATCAGAATTAACGAGAGCATAAACATCTGCTTTTATGTTTTTTAAAGCTTTATTATAGCCTTTTGCAAATCCCCAATTTTCTTCATTTTTAATTATATTAACTGATGTAAAATTCTTTTTCACAAAGGCAATTGAATCATCAGTCGATGCATTATCGGCTAAATAAATATCAGAATACTCAGTAGGACTATAACGCACAATACTTGGTAAGAACTTTTCTAATAAGTCTTTACCATTCCAATTTAAGATGACTAGTGCTATTTTCAATTTTGGAAAATGTGTTTATGTAATGCAGATGAAACCTTTAATTTAACGAAATTCAAAACTACTCGTTTTTGAGTTAAAACGGATTAATTCTGAATTAAAAATATTTCCTAAAGTTTTGTTTGTAATCATTTCTTTTGGCGTACCAATTTTAATCTTTTTATCGTCTATTAACCATAACTCATCAGCCAATTGGGTGGATAAACCAACTTCATGTGTTGCCATGATAATAGTTTTTTGATAGGTATGAGCTAATTTTTTAAGTAATAGGAAGGTTTCCATTTTATGGTGTACATCTAGATGTGTGGTTGGTTCATCTAAAAAAATAATGGGTGTATCTTGGGCGATTGCTTTAGCAATTAAAACTTTTTGTTTTTGTCCATCTGATAATTTAGAAAACTTTTTAGGTAAAAAAGAACTTGTTTGGGTTACTTCAATAGCAAAATCAATTTTTTTTTGATCTTTTGTGGTGATTTTATCCAACCAATTGGTATGTACGTGCCTGCCCATACTTATTAACTCATTAGCGGTCAGTAAATTTTCAGGTAGTTTTTCAGTCAAAACAATAGAAAACAATTGTGCTAATTTTTGTTGTTTGTACGCTGTTAATTTTTTGTCTTTTATTGAGATACTTCCTTCTAATGGATCTAAAATTCGGGCTAAAGTTTTAATAAGTGTTGATTTTCCAGAACCATTTTTTCCTAAAACACATACTAACTTTCCTGCTGTTAGTTTTATATTAATTGCCTTAACTACATCAAGTTTGGGGTAACCAACTCGTAGGTTTTTAGTTGTTAGGATGCTATTTTTTATTTCAGTTTTCAAAAGTTATAGTTCTTTTTACGTATGAGTAACCAAATGACTAATGGAGCTCCAAATAGTGAAGTAATGGCATTTATAGGAATTACTTGTTCGCTAAAAGGAAGCTGGGCTATACTATCACAAATTAACAAAACAATTGCCCCAATTAATAGTACCGCAGGAACTAAAACCTTGTGATTAGAGGTGTTAAATAATAACCTAGCGATATGAGGAATTGCCAAACCAATAAAGGCAATAGGTCCCACAAAAGCAGTAATAACACCCGTTAATACACCAGCAATCAATAAAACATTTCTTTTTAATTGTTTAATATTTACACCCATATTTTGAGCATAATTCTCACCTAATAATAAACTATTTAAAGGTTTTAATAGAGGAATAACGGCTAGAATTCCAATTAAAATAAAAAAAGAAAAAAGCACTAGTTCTTTACTCGATAAGTGCCCTAAACTACCAAAACCCCAAAACATATATTGTTGTAATTGTTCGGCTTTTGTAAAATAAGCTAAAATACTGACAACCGAAGTGGTCAAAGCCCCTAACATCAACCCTATAATAAGTATTGATAAAGTGTTTTTTATTTTAGAACCCAAAAGTAAAATGATTGACAAAACAATAAATGCTCCAAGAATTGCAGCCAATAAAATACTTAAATTTAAATTAAAACCATCTACCGAGAAGCCACCAATTACACCGCCACCCATAACTAAAAGTGCGACTCCTAAACCAGCTCCAGAGCTAATCCCAAGTACTGAAGGTCCTGCCATAGGGTTTCTGAAAAGTGTTTGCATTAACAAACCTACTAAGGACAAACCACTACCAGTTAATATGGCAGTAAACGATTTTGGAATTCTAAAACTAAATAATATATGTTGCCATGAACTTTTAGATAAATCATTTCCTAAAATACCCGAGACAATTTCTTTAAAAGGAATTGAAACAGAACCCATACTTATGTTAAGTACCCAAAAAAAGAGTAGTATAACTAGTAAAACTAAAAAACTAAAATAATATGTGGGATTCTTTTTAGTGATAATGACTGCTATTTATTTAAAAAATCCATGAGTTTTCTAACGGCTTTTCCTCTGTGGCTAATTTCACCTTTTTCTACTTGATTCATTTCTGCAAAGCTTTTATTAAAACCCTTGGGTTTGAAAATAGGGTCGTAGCCAAAACCACTACTGCCTGTTTTTTCGGAAAGAATACTTCCTTTGCAAATCCCTTCAAAAAGATGTGTTTTAGTGGCTAAATTTAGAGCGATTACGGTTCTGAATTGAGCAGATTTATTACTTTTTCCTTTTAAATTAGCTAATACTTTTTGTAGATTTTCTTCACTATTAGCTTGATCTCCAGCATAACGTGCAGAATAAACACCTGGCTCACCTTTTAAAGCATCAATTTCTAAACCTGTGTCATCAGCAAAACAATCTAAACCATATTTTTCTGTGATATAATTTGCTTTGAGTTGTGCGTTTCCTTGTAAAGTATTGGCTGTTTCTGGTATGTCTTCAAAACATCCAATATCTGAAAGACTAACTATTTCCCAATTAGGAATTAAAGCCCGTACTTCTGTTAATTTATGTTCGTTATTTGTTGCGAATACTATTTTATTCATATTTATTTCTTGTTTCTGAAAAACAGAGAAAGTTTTTAATAATCTAATTTTTTTATGTGAACAAAAATACAATATCTAGTGAATTATGATAGGAGTAAGTCAGATTTTTACACATTAGTAGAAAAATAATAATCTACTACATGAGCAATCTTTATAAATATATATCTAACAAAGTAAATTGCTTGTGTCAAAAACAATATATTTGCGATTATAAATACTCTTTAAATGAAAAAATTCTTTATTTATTTAATTCTTATTGTTTTATTGATTCAAATAATTCGTCCTAATAAAAATAGAAGTGAAACAGTATCTGCAACAGCTATTGTCGCACCAGAAAACATCCAAATTATTTTAGATAAATCTTGTAACGATTGTCATTCAAACAATACAAATTATGAATGGTATCACAATATTTCTCCTATATCTTGGATTGTCTCTTTACACGTGAAAGATGGAAAAGATCATGTAAACTTTGATATTTGGACTTCTTATAATAAAGATCAGAAAAAGCATATTATTAAAGATTTAAAAAAATCTATAGAAACAAGAGAAATGCCTTTAGTCGGTTATTTAAGAGTGCATCCTGAGGCTGTTATTTCTGATGAAGAAAATCAAGAGCTATTAGATTGGATCGCTACATTAAAAAGTGAATAGTATGCCAGTTAAAAGAGCTTATTTGGCCATTAGTTTTTCTGACAGACATACTTTAGATACCGAAATATCATATCTAGTCAAAAAAGTAAAAGAGGTTGGTGTTGAGGTATTTGTATTTGTGAATCATTATAATTTCAAACAAAATCAAGAAATTGAAATGATGAAAACAGCTTTTAATGAACTTGATAAATCAGATTTGTTATTAGCAGAATTAACCAAAAAATCAATAGGAGTAGGAATAGAAATAGGTTATGCTTATGCCAATCAAAAGCCAATTATTTATTTTCGAAAAAAAGGAAGTGACTATTCGACAACAGCAGCTGGATGTGCCGATTATATAATAGAATATACGGATAAAATCGAATGGGTTGAAAAGCTTATAAATATAATTTCAAAACTTAATAAATAAAAAAACTCAAAAAGTAAACATGCTCCATTCCAATAAAATCTTGGCACAGCAAGTTGTCAGTATCTGTAGTTTAAAAGGTATTGAAAATGTAGTAGTGTCTCCAGGTTCGCGAAATGCACCTTTGATTATTGAGTTTAATGCTTATAAAAATATTAAAAAGTATAGTTTAGTTGACGAACGTTCTGCTGCTTTTTTTGCTTTGGGAATTGCAAAAAAAACAAAAAAACCTGTTGCATTAATTTGTAGTTCGGGTTCTGCATTATTAAACTATTATCCTGCTATTGCAGAAGCCTATTACAGTGAAATTCCTTTGGTAATTATTTCTGCTGATCGACCTAAAGAATTGATTGATGTCGGTGATGGTCAGGCAATTAGACAAGAAAATGTGTTTGTTAATCACATTGAATTTTCTGCTAGTTTATCAGAAAAGAAACCATCAATAAATACTAAGCTGCTAAACAATGTCTTTGTTGGTATTGAACAATTTAAAACACCTATTCATATTAATGTCCCATTTTCTGAGCCTTTATATGAAACAACAAAAGATGTGCTAGCTGATCCAAGTCTGTTTAACAAAATAAGCAACAAAGAATCTTTATTAGATGAAACACCTCTTGTCGTTGATGAATTACAAGTATTTGCTGATAAATGGAATCAAGCAACCAAAAAAATGATTGTTTTGGGTGTTCATTCTCCAGATGAAATGTTGCAAACGCAATTAGTTCATTTAGCAAAAGATCCCTCAGTTATTATTTTAACTGAAAACACCTCGAACGTTACAAATACGCAATTTATTCAATCTATAGATACGGTATTATTTCCTTTTTCAAAAGATGATTTCAAAGAGTATCAACCCGAAATATTGATAACTTTTGGCGGATTAGTTGTTTCTAAAAAGATTAAACAACTACTTAGAGAAAACCCTCCAAAAGAGCATTGGCATATTGATAAAAACAGAAGTTTAGACACCTATATGTGTTTAACACATCATTTTAAAGTGAGTATAGGTCTCTTTTTTAGTCAGTTTTTCTTTTTGACCAAAATAAAAGAAAGTAGGTATCAAAAACAATGGCTAAATCTCAAGAAAAAAAGAAGGATAAGGCATAATGAATTTATTAAAACAGTTCCTTTTTCTGATTTTAAAGTTTTTCAAATACTAAAAGATTTTATTCCAAAGGAGATTCATATTCAGTTTTCTAATAGTTCAACTATACGATATTCTCAATTATTTCTTTGGTTAAAAGGAAATAAAATCGGTTGCAATAGAGGAACAAGTGGTATTGATGGAAGTACTTCCACGGCAATAGGGGTTGCGGTAGCTAGTCAACAACAAACTTTATTTGTAACTGGTGATTTGAGTTTCTTTTACGATAGTAATGCGTTGTGGAACAAGTATATACCAAAAAGTTTAAGAGTCATAGTAATAAATAATAGAGGTGGAGGAATCTTTAGGTTTATACCTGGACCTACCACAACCAAAACCTTAGATTTCTTCGAAACACCACATAATCTCAAAGCCAAACAACTTTGTGAAATGCATAATATAATCTATCAAACGGCAACAAATACAGACGAATTAGAAATTTGTTTAAAGGAATTCTTTTCAGTGAGTAAACAACCAAAATTGTTAGAAATATTTACACCAAAAGAAAAAAATGCACAAGTATTAAAAGCTTATTTTAATTATTTAGTAGAGTAAAAATAGTAATTCAAAAATAAATGACAACTTAATAAGTCTTATGAAACCCATTCTAATTTTTCAAGTACGATCTATCAAAGAAACTTCAGATAATGAATTTGAAGCTATTTTAAAATATGGTAAGCTAACGACTAAAGAAGTAGTACGAATTGATTTGACTAAAGAAAGATTTCCAAAAGTAGATTTATCAGATTATTCGGCTATAATTATTGGTGGTGGTTCGAGTAATGTTTCAGATTTAGAGGCTATTAAATCAAAAAAACAAAAAGAATTTGAAGCTTACTTAATAACTATTATGCAAAAAGTTATTGAAGCTGATTTTCCGTATTTAGGTGCTTGTTATGGTTTAGGGATTCTTGGATTACAACAAAATGTGAATGTAAGTACTGAAAAGTATGGAGAAAAACCTGGAGCGGCAACTGTCTTTTTAACTGATGAAGGTAAAAAAGATAAATTATTAGAAGGATTTCCAGATGATTTTAGAACATTTCTTGGTCACAAAGAGTCTTGGCAATCATGTCCAATACATTCAAAACTTTTAATTAGTTCAAAAGATTGTCCTGTTCATATGGTAAGAATAGGTGAAAATGTCTATGCAACTCAGTTTCATCCAGAGCTTGATTTTGAAGGTGTAAAACTAAGAGCAGAACTTTATAAAAATGCGGGTTATTTTAAACCAGAAGCAGTAACTTCAATAATTGAAAAGGCAAGCAAAGAAAACATTATTTATCCGATGAAAGTTTTAGAAAATTTTGTTAAACTTTATAAAAAATAAATCGCTTATATTATATATAACAGAATATCAAATAGATATATAGCTATTAATAAGTTTTAGATAATATTGTAAGAAATAATTTTTTTTTAAATATAAATTCCTAAATTTGCAACAAGAAAGAACAATGATAAGATTACTTGTTATTAGTAATTATAAACCATTAGTTTTTTTAAAACAAAGATATTAAATCCATTTTTTTGGGTATGAAACCTCTGACAAACGCCTGTTTGTTGGGGGTTTCTTGTGTTTAGTAAGTTTATAGATTGTAGTTCCTTGTGAGAAGAATCAAAAAGAAAGTAATTTCTATAAATTTAGTTAGCAACTTCACTTAAAAAACGAATACGCATTAAACGTAATTCTTCTTCTTCGTAATCACCATCAAATTCTTGATAAGCAACTGATATTTTATCAGATTCTGATTCTAAGAAGTAATCAAAAATTTCTTCTTGTTGGTCTTCATCTAGCAATTCATCAATTGCATAATTAATTTTAAGTTTAGTACCCGAATAAATAATACGTTGCATTTCGTTAATAAGTTCTTCAAAGGTCAGTCCTTTTGATTTGGCAATGTCTTCTAGAGGTATTTTTCTATCAGTATTTTGAATGATAGATAGCTTTAAAGAAGAATTAATTCCTGTACTTTTAACTATTAAATCATCAGGTCTTGTAATATCATTTTCTTCAACGTACCTACTAATTAAACTAACAAAATCTTTTCCATATTTCTTGGCTTTGCCTTCACCAACACCATATACTTTTGATAATTCTTCATTTGTAATAGGGTATTTTAAAACCATATCTTCCAAAGATGTTTCTTGAAAAACAGCGTAAGGAGGTACTTTATGTCTTTTTGCAACTGTTTTCTGTAAATCTTTGAGCATTTTTAGTAAAGCTTCATCGGCAACACCACCACTTCCACCTTCATTGGTGATTATTGAGCCATCATCTGATTCATGGTATTCATGATCTTCTGTCATCATAAAAGAAATAGGATTTTCTATAAACTCTGCACCTCTTTTAGTTAGTTTGATAACACCATATTGTTCAATTTCTTTTCTGATATAACCAGCAACTATTAGTTGTCTAATAAGTGCCATCCAATAAAGACTTGGTTTTTCTTTTCCATTCCCAAAAAACTCAGTTAAATTAGTTTTATGCGATTTTAACATGGCATTTGCATGTCCAATTATTGTGTTAACAACATTTTTTGCCTTGTATTGTTGGTTGGTATCTTTTACTACTTGTAAAATTAATTTAACTTCACCCTTAGATTCGTGCTTTTTCTTTGGGTTTTGCATGTTGTCATCCATATTAGCACCTAAACCATTGACATCATCAAACTCTTCTCCAAAATAATGCAGTAAAAATTTTCTACGACTCATAGATGTTTCGGCATAACCAATAACTTCTTGTAATAAAGCATGACCTATATCTTGTTCCGCAACAGGTTTTCCTGCTAAGAATTTTTCAAGTTTTTCAATATCATCATAAGAATAATAAGCTAAACAATAGCCTTCACCACCATCTCGACCAGCTCTACCTGTTTCTTGATAATAACTTTCTAAACTTTTCGGAATATCATGATGTATTACAAATCTAACATCAGGTTTGTCAATTCCCATACCAAAAGCTATTGTAGCTACTACCACATCAATATCTTCCATTAAGAACATGTCTTGGTGGCTAGCTCTGGTTTTTGCATCTAATCCTGCATGATAGGGAACAGCTTTAATATTATTTACTTGTAATACTTGTGCTATTTCTTCAACTTTTTTTCTACTTAAGCAATAAATTATACCAGATTTGTTTGGGTATTTTTTTACAAACCGAATAATATCTTTTTGAACATCCTTAGTCTTTGGGCGTACATCATAAAAAAGATTAGGTCGGTTAAACGAATCTTTAAAAGTATTCGCATCAACCATTCTTAAGGTTTTTAATATATCTTCTTCGACTTTTTCAGTAGCAGTTGCTGTTAAAGCAATGATAGGAACTTCGTCGATATCATTGATTATATTTCGTAAATTTCTATACTCGGGTCTAAAATCGTGACCCCATTCCGAAATACAATGTGCCTCATCTACAGCAACAAAAGAAATATTTTGTTTACGTAAAAATGCAGAATAATCTTCTTTGGCTAAAGATTCTGGTGCCACATATAATAATTTTGTAACCCCACTTTCAATATCACTCATCACTTCACGTATCTGTCCTTTATTTAAAGAAGAATTCAAAACATGTGCAATGCCTCGATTTTCAGAGACTCCTCTTATTGCATCAACTTGGTTTTTCATTAATGCTATGAGTGGAGATACTACAATTGCGGTACCTTCTTTTAAAAGTGCAGGTAATTGATAACACAGAGATTTACCACCTCCAGTTGGCATGATAACAAACGTATTATTGTCTGCCATAATACTTTCAATGACCACTTCTTGAAGACCTATGAAATTGTCAAAACCAAAATATTTCTTTAAGGCTTTTTTTAAGTTTAATTCTGTAGTTGGCATTATTGTTTAGTGTCAGATATTTTAGATATTTTTGTAGTTCGAACAGGAATAATAAATACACATATTTGAACCATACGAATATAATAAAAATTTTTCAATACTTCAATTGATTTATTGTGAATTTTAAAAGGGAACTTAAAGATTAACTTATCTTGTAGATTTTAGGATTGTTTATTTAAGCTTACTTTTTGGATAGTAATTTTAATTATTTTCAATAATTTGAAATAAAAACATGGAAAATTCATATCATATATTAGAAATTGCTCGTGAAACAATTGCTATTGAAAGTCAGGCAATTGCAGGATTATCAGAATTATTAGATCAAAATTTTGAAAGTGCTGTAGAAGCTATATTGGCTTCTAAAGGGAGAGTAATAGTTACAGGCATAGGTAAGAGTGCAAATATTGCCACTAAAATTGTTGCCACTTTTAACTCTACTGGAACACCTGCAATATTTATGCATGCAGCAGATGCCATTCATGGCGATTTAGGAAACATACAAAAAGATGATGTCGTTTTATGTATTTCAAAAAGTGGTAATACGCCAGAGATTAAAGTTTTAATACCATTAATTAAGAGTTATGGCAATATAATAATTGCAATTAGTGGTAATTCAGATTCCTATTTAGGTGAAAATGTAGATTTTTTTATTAATTCCTATGTGAAAGAAGAAGCTTGTCCGAATAATTTAGCACCAACCTCTAGCACAACTGCTCAGTTAGTTTTAGGTGATGCATTGGCAGTAGCTTTATTGCAATTAAGGGATTTTACAAGTGATGATTTTGCGAAATATCATCCAGGAGGTGCGTTAGGGAAAAAATTATACATGCGTGTGACAGATGTCATGTTAAAAAAGGACATACCTAAAGTAACCCCTGATGCAAATATTAAAGATGTAATTGTAGAAATATCTTCTAAAAGGTTAGGAACAACTGCGGTTGTAGAAGGAGCAAAGATTATTGGTATTATTACAGATGGTGATTTAAGAAGGATGTTAGAAACACATCAAAATTTTGAAAGCCTGTCTGCCAAAGATATTATGAGTAGTAATCCCAAAACAATTGTAGCCGACACATTAGCAGTGGAAGCCTTACAGACAATGGAAAATAATAACATCACTCAATTATTAGTCGTTGCGGCTAATAAATATGTAGGCGTTATACATTTACATGATTTACTTAAGGAAGGGATTATTTGATGATTATTGTTAGTATTGAAACTCGTCTTTGCGAGCGAAGAATGAGAGAAGCAAACTCTTAAAATAAAAAAAATGTAATTAGCAGTTAACAAACTTTTAACTACTTTTGAAACCTTAACAACACACAACTAAGTAAATGAGTAAAGAACCAAAAAAGGAAATGTCATTTTTAGACCATTTAGAGGTTTTACGATGGCATTTGATACGATCTACGGTTGCCATTTTGATATTGGGTACGGTTGCTTTTTTGTTTAAAAGTTTTATTTTTGATACGGTATTATTAGCCCCTACTAAACTAGATTTCTACACCTATCGAGTTTTATGTGATATTTCAAAGTTTTTCACATCTGAAGGAATGTGTATTGATGATTTGCCTTTTACTTTACAGAGTTTAGGAATGTCAGAGCAGTTTTCTATTCATATTTGGGTTTCCATAACCGCAGGTGTTATCGTTGCATTTCCATATATTCTTTGGGAAGTTTGGAAATTTATAAGCCCAGGATTGTATAAGAAAGAAAGAAGATATGCTGTTGGTTTTATATTGACTTCTTCAATCTTATTTTTTATGGGTGTATTATTTGGTTACTATGTTATAACACCATTATCAGTTAATTTTTTAGGAAATTATCAAATTAGTGAATCAGTAGAGCGGAATTTTAAGATTGGAAATTATATAGGAATAGTAAAAACTTCCGTTTTAGCAGCTGGTTTATTTTTTGAATTACCTGTAATCATATTTTTCTTAACTAAAATGGGCTTAGTAACTCCTGATTTTTTAAAGACCTATCGAAAACATGCCATTGTTTTAGTCTTAATTTTAGCAGCAGTTATCACACCACCTGATGTAATCAGTCAAATTATTGTAACCATACCTATTATTATATTGTATGAAATAAGTATAATTATAGCTAAGATTGTTTACAAACAACAACAAAAAGAAATGATGGGGTTGAAGAAAACATAAAATTTCTACTTTCTAACTTTTAACTTTCTACTCATTAGCTATCCAAAGAAGAAATAAGCAACTAAAATGGCAGCAATAATTCCTGCGAAATCTGCTATCAAACCAGCTGTGGCAGCGTAACGTATATTTTTAATTTTAACGGAACCAAAATAAACTGCTAAAACATAAAAGGTTGTTTCTGTAGAACCTTGGAAGATAGAAGTCAATTTTCCTACAAAACTATCGACATTAACGCCATCAACACCCCAACTTTCAACCATTAAACCTCTTGCACCACCACCACTTAAAGGCTTCATAAGTGCAGTTGGTAAACCTTCAACAAAACTTGTGTCAGCACCTGTTAAAGCAACAAGATACTCAAGCCCATTAATTACATAATCCATAGCACCAGAAGCTGTGAAAACACCAATAGCAACCAACATAGCAATTAAATAAGGAATTATATAAACAGCAACTTTAAATCCATCTTTAGCACCTTCGACAAATGCATCATAAATATTAATTTTTTTAAAAACTCCTACTACGATAAAAGAAATAATGATACTAAATAACAATATATTTGTCAGTAAAGTAGAGAATAGTTGCATGTCTTCTGGAGATAATGACTGTAGATAAAAGACAAGGCCAACAATTAAAAGTGTGGCACTACCTAAATACAAAATAATTGTTCTTTGTAAAAGGTTAATCTTTTGAATCAAAGCAGTAGCTATTAATCCGACCATAGTAGAAACAAAAGTAGCTATTAAAATAGGTATAAAAACATCAGTCGGATTTGTGGAACCTGCTGTTGCTCGTAAAGCTAAAACACTAACAGGAATTAGTGTCATACCAGATGTGTTTAATACTAAGAACATGATTTGAGCATCACTAGCAATATCTTTCGTTTTATTAACTTCTTGTAGTTCTTTCATTGCTTCTAAACCTAAAGGTGTTGCGGCATTATCAAGTCCTAACATATTCGCAGAAAGATTCATCACCATTTTTCCAATTGAAGGATGCCCAGTAGGGATTCCTGGGAAAAGCTTTGTAAATAAAGGGCTTACCCATCTTGATAAAGTATCAATTAATCCGCCTTTTTCTCCAATTTTAAGAATGCCCATCCACAATGCCAAAACACCTGTTAGACCTAGAGAAAGAGTAAACCCAAGTTCAGCTCTATTAAAAACAGCTTGCATTATTTTAGAAAATATTTCGGTATCTCCTAAAAAAATAAGTTTAAAAAGAGCTACTACAAAAGCAATTAGAAAAAAACCTACCCAAATATAATTTAGTGCCATAATATGAAATTTATTTATAGAAGAGACCTACTTTGATGCGGTTAAAGTAATAAAATAAACCCAATATATTTCTATCAAAAGAAAAAATCCGTAAACAAAATTTGTTTACGGATTTTTAATAATTTAAGGATGTATTAATAACTAGTCTATATGTGGACCAGCAGCAATCAATTTTTTACCTTCTTCAGTATTTGTGTATTTTTGGAAATTACTAATAAATAATTGAGCCATTTTTACAGCTTTTACTTCCCATTCATTAAAACTCTTATAAGTATCTGCGGGACATAGAATATTGTCATCAACACCTTTAAGGTTGGTCGGAACTTCAAGATTAAAAATAGGAGTAGTTTTAGTTTTAGCCTTTTCTATCTCACCATTTAATATAGCTGTTATAATACCTCTTGTGTTTTTAATAGAAATACGTTTTCCACTACCATTCCAACCTGTATTTACAAGATAGGCTGTAGCATTATGTTCTTCCATTTTTTTGACTAATTCATCAGCATATTTTGTTGGATGTAAAGAAAGAAAAGCTTCTCCGAAACAAGCTGAGAATGTTGGTATTGGTTCTGTAACTCCTAATTCAGTTCCAGCCAGTTTTGCTGTAAAACCAGATAAGAAATGGTATTTTGTTTGATCAGGAGTCAATTTTGAAACAGGTGGCATAACACCAAATGCATCAGCGGTTAAGAAAATAACTTTAGTAGCGTGACCTGCTCTTGAAATAGGTTTTACAATATTGTCTATATGATAAATAGGGTAGGAGACTCTTGTGTTTTGAGTGGCACTTACATCGGTAAAATCTACTTTTCCATTTTTATCAACAATTACATTTTCTAAAAGTGCATCTTTTTTAATGGCACTATATATTTCTGGTTCTGCATTTTTATCTAAATCAATTGTTTTAGCGTAGCATCCACCTTCAAAGTTGAAAATACCATCGTTATCCCAACCATGCTCGTCATCACCGATTAAAGCTCTGTTTGGGTCTGTAGATAAAGTTGTTTTTCCTGTTCCTGATAAACCAAAGAAGACAGCTACATCGCCATCTTTTCCTTTGTTTGCAGAACAGTGCATAGCTGCCATCCCTTTTAAAGGAAGGTAATAATTCATCATGGCAAACATTCCTTTTTTCATTTCACCTCCGTACCAAGTTCCACCTATAAGTTGCATTTTTTTAGTTAAATTGAAAACAGTAAATACTTCAGAATGCATACCATGTTCTTTCCATTTAGGATTGGTTGTTCTAGAAGCATTAAGGATAATAAAATCAGGTTCACCAAAATTTAAAAACTCTTCTTCGGTTGGTCTTATAAACATGTTTTTTACAAAATGTGCTTGCCAAGCCACTCTTACCACAAATCGTACTTTAAGTCTTGTGTTTTCATTTGCTCCAATATAACCGTCAATTACATAAAGTTTTTGATTACTTAATTGACTTGTTACTGTATTTTCTAAATCATCCCAAATTTCAGGAGCTAAAGGCTTGTTGTCATTTGGAGAAATTTCATTATTCCACCAGATAGTATCTTTACTGATAGCATCTTTAACAATATACTTATCACGAGGAGATCTACCTGTAAATTTTCCCGTCATAACATTAACAGCACCTAAATCTGTTAAAACGCCTTTTTCGTAACCAGTTAAATTGGTGTCTAGTTCTGCTTTATGTAGGTAGTCATACGATGGATTGTGTATGATTTCTTCAATATTATTAATCCCGTAAGATTGTAATGCTTTTTGAATTGTGCTCTTTTGGCTGTTCATTTTTTTATTATATTTTCATCAATTGCCGCCAAAAATACATATTCTAATAATTTACAAACATGATTTTTGTTAGGACTATTGATATTTATAAAATTTAGTGCGAATAATGCGAAAATGTGAATTGAGCGAAACTAGCTAAGAATTCTGCGAATTTCTTCTTCAATATCAATTTCTTTTGATTCGTTTTCTATTTTAGGTTTGTCTAATTGACCAATTTCTTTGGTGCTAGTGACTTCGGGATTGATTGTAATCTCCTGATTGCTGTCAGATTCTATAGGTGAAGATTCTACTTCTATTATTTCTTCTTCTGATACTTTATTAGTTGATATGTTTTCATCTGAAACTGTAGTGATTTTTTCTTTTTCAGATTCTTTTTTGAATAATAAAGATTGTTTTAAATTTGTTTCAAAAAAAGAAAGATAATTTATTAGTTGATTTTTACTAGTTTTAATTTCTTCTAAAATTACAGAAAGTTCACTTTTTCTCTTCTTTTCGTTATTTGAAAAGAGACCCTTTTTGATTGGTTGATTATATAATTCAATATACTCAATATATTTTGAGTACATGGAGTTGTATGGTTCTTCGATAGCTCTAAAAGATTCAAAACTACTAAATATTTGTCCTTCTCCTGTATACCATTTACCAAATTGAGTATTCTCTTTTTGTAAGATGTTTTCTTCTGAAAACATTTGAATGCCCTTATGCATCTGTTCAATATTTGAAAACCAAATGATTAAACTTTTATTAGCGGCGGCTACATTTTCTAGATAACTAATATTCATAAGAATAGATTTATGATTTTTTATTAGGGTTTTCTTCAGTAGCTATATACCAATCTTTAGCATCGTGGTATTTTTCAATAACTGCTTCAGCATCTTTTAATGTAGTAGCTGGTGGAACAATTACACGATCTTTATAAATACGATTATGAGGCCAATTTGCTGGGGTAGCCCTTTGATTGTTTACTGACATCTGTAAACTATCAACAGTTCTAAGAATTTCAAAAATATTTCTACCATTAGATAAAGGGTAGTACATAATGGTGGCAATAATTCCATGCGGACTAATGATAAATACAGCTCTTACGGTAAGCATGGTATCAGCATTTGGATGAATCATCCCATACTTCTTAGCTATATGTCCTCCTGATGCCACTGGAAATTCTATGTCTACTCCAAAATTTTTCTTAATATTTCTTACCCATTCAATATGTGAATGTATTCCATCAACACTATAGCCAAGTAATTTAGTGTTTCGTGCTTCAAACTCTTTAATTAAGTCTTGGAAACCTAAAAATTCAGTAGTACAAACAGGTGTGAAATCAGCTGGATGCGAAAATAGCACCACCCAACTTCCTTTATAATCTGCTGGGAAATTGATTTCACCTTGAGTTGTTTGTGCTTTAAAATCAGGAGCTAAATCACCAATTAATGGGATGCTTATATTTGATTCCATATGTTGTTATGTGTTAATATAATTACTAATTAGTTTGTATTAGAGGGCAAATATGAGAAAAATATTGCTAACTAAAGTAAATTAATTTGTTGGTTAATTGATCCTTAACAAATTTTGACGTTTACCTTTAATTTTCTAAATAACTTATTTGTTAATTAAGCTCCTAAAGTCGCGACCATAACAGCTTTAATAGTATGTAACCTATTCTCTGCTTCATCAAATACAATCGAAGCTTCTGACTCAAAAACTTGTTCGGTTACTTCCATAGCATCAATACCAAATTTTTGATAAATATCTTCCCCTACTTTAGTGTCTCTATTGTGGAAAGCAGGTAAACAATGCATAAATTTTACTTTTTTGTTACCTGTTAAATCCATCATTTTTTGATTTATTTGATAAGGCAATAATAAAGCTATTCTTTCTTTCCAAACTTCATCAGGTTCTCCCATGGATACCCAAACATCGGTATATAAGAAATCACAATCTTTTACTCCTTTTTTAATGTCATCGGTCAAAGTGATTTTTGCCCCTGTTTTTTTGGCAATTTCTTTAGCTTGTTTTACATATTCATCTTCTGGTAATAAAGATTTAGGTGCAATGGCTCTAAAATCCATACCCATTTTGGCTGCACCAATCATTAAAGAATTACCCATGTTATTTCTAGCATCACCTAGATATGCAAATTTAATTTGATGTAAAGGCTTGTCAGAATGTTCTTGCATGGTCAAAAAGTCAGCAAGTATTTGAGTGGGATGAAATTCGTTAGTGAGTCCATTCCAAACTGGAACACCTGCATTTGCACCTAAAATTTCTACAGTATCTTGTGTAAAGCCTCTATATTCGATACCATCATACATTCTACCAAGTACTCTTGCCGTATCTTTCATGGTTTCCTTACTTCCGATGTGAGATCCCGTAGGTCCCAAGTAGGTAACATTTGCTCCTTGGTCTAAGGCAGCGACTTCAAAAGCACATCTAGTTCTGGTTGATGCTTTTTCAAATATTAAAGCAATGTTTTTATTTTTTAAAGTTTGTTGTTCTGTCCCAGCATATTTTGCTTTTTTAAGATCTGCTGATAAATCGATTAAAAACTTCATTTCTTTTGAAGTTAAATCGAGTAGTTTTAAAAAGTTTCGGTTTCTTAAGTTAAATGCCATATTTTTAGTTGTTTAATTTTTTGTCTATTTGAAAGTGTCATTGCGAGGAACGAACCAATCTTTTGCTGTTTAGTGCCAGTTTAAATTTGTTTTATATCATGAGTTTGCCACGTCATATTTAGTGAAACTTACTCCTATTGAAATTTATTCTTGAACTTGCTAATTACCTATTTATTTTAAAGTTATACGTGTGCCAAAGGTACGGTCTTCTAGATTACTGGCGTCAGTTATGACACTTTTATTTCCTCCATTTTCTACAAACCTCAATGCTGATTGTATTTTTGGAAGCATATTGCCTTCTCCAAACGCATTTTTTTTGATTAACATATCAATTTCTGCTTTTGTTAAAAATTCTAGAACTTCTTGCTGTGGTGTGCCGTAATTTTTATAAACATAAGGAACATCAGTAAGCATATAAAACTCATCTGCACCAATTTGACTAGCCAATAATGAAGAAGCTGCATCTTTATCTATGACTGCTTCGAGACCTCTTAGCATACCTTCATTAGTATAATAAACAGGTACTCCACCACCACCGACTGTAATAACAATAACACCTGAATTGACTAAACTTTTAATGATTTTTTCATTCATGATTTTTATTGGCTTGGGTGATGGAACCACTCTACGCCAAGCATCATCTCCTTTCGGACTTTTTTTAAATTGCCATCCTTTTTTTGCCGTAAGTTCATCAGCTCTTTCTTTTTTGTAAAGTTTTCCAACTCTTTTAGTATAATTTGAAAAAGCGGGATCATCTTTTGAAACAACTACTTGAGTAACAAGGGTCACAATTTCTCTGTCGATGCCTTCTTCTTTTAAAACATTTTTCAACGTTTTTTCTAGCATATAGCCAATGCCTCCTTGTGAGTCAGCAACACAAATATCTAAAGGCATTTGTGGAATATCGTAAATTTCTTCACCAGCATCATTTCGTAAAAGTATGTTTCCTACTTGTGGGCCATTCCCATGACTTAAAACTAAATTATATCCTTCTTTTAAAAGGTAAGTAAGGTGTTTAAATGTATCTGTTGAGTTTTTATTTTGTTCTTGTATGGTGCCACGTTCATGTCCGCGAATGATAGCGTTTCCTCCAAGTGCAATAACAGCTAATTTATTCATTTATTGAGAGTTAAAATGTTTATAAGTATTGGTGTTTGAAAAAAGAGATTATTAAATTTTAAAATCGGCTCTTCTTATCAAAGGTAGTGTAGAGCAACGAAGTAATCCTTCTTGTTTGCTTATTTCTGCATAAGGAATTTCTTCTACTGTTATTCCTTGTTCTCGTAACCATGTGTTAAGTCTAGTAAAATTTTGTTCTGAAACGACAATGTTTGGTGCAATTGAAAAAACATTAGAATTCATATGATACATTTCATCACGCGTAATTTCAAAAATATTTTCTTTTCCAAATAAATTGACTAAAAACTGGTATTCTGATTCTTCTTTAAAGCCACCCTTGTAAATAATAGCTTTATTAGTGCTTACAGGTTGAAAACAACAATCTAAATGCAAGGCGTTGTCTCTAGGTTCGGTTGCAGATTTATTTAAATCAAATTCTTTTACTATTTTATTAGGAAATTTATTTTTTAGATATTTGACAGCTTCCATATTAGTTCTTGCCGTAATAATGTTGGGATAATCATCTCCTTTATAAGTTCCTATAAAAATATATTCGTTATGTATCATGACATCTCCACCTTCAACATGCACATCTTCAGGAAGCCTAATTACATATTTTGGGTCTATTTTATCAATTATATATTGGATGGCATCAATTTCTTTTTCACGATTTGGTAAGATGTTAGAAATGAAAAAGAGATCATCTATAACAAAACCAATATCTCTAGTAAATATTTGATTGCAATCTTCTATAGCGTTGGGTCTAAAAACCTGAACATTGTGTTTTTGAAGCACTCTGTTAAAAGCTTCCATTTCATTGACCATATCTACAACTTTAGGATAGGTACCTGCTTTGAGGTGCTCAATTGACTTAGGGTCATAGGCTTCATCAATTCGTGGCGCTTTACCACTGCTAGCAGCTGTTCCTAAAATAACGGATATGAGCCTGTCAGTTTCATTGCTTATAAAAAGTTTTGACATAGTATGTGAAAAAATTAAAGTGCATAAAAGTAAACAATATTCATAAAGAAATCACTTTTTGAAGGGAATTTCACCTTCAAAAAGTGATTTTATTAACTTTTTTTTAAACTTCAGTTTAATTTCAAAACTAAACTATATGGCTAAATTAGATTTTAATTATCTTTTAGACATTTCTTTAAAATCTCTAATTGTTTCTCCAGTATATAATTGTCTTGGACGACCAATAGGTTCATTATTCATACGCATTTCTCTCCATTGAGCAATCCATCCTGGTAAACGACCAATTGCAAACATTACTGTAAACATTTCAACTGGTATTCCTAAAGCTTTATAGATAATCCCTGAGTAGAAATCAACGTTAGGGAATAGTTTTCTTTCTTTGAAATACGGATCGCTTAAGGCAACTTCTTCAAGATGTTTGGCTACTTTTAAAGCAGGATCAGTAACACCTAAACTTTCAAATACAGCATCTGCACTTTTCTTGATTATTAAAGCTCTTGGGTCAAAGTTTTTATAAACTCTATGACCAAAGCCCATCAAACGGAATGGATCATTTTTATCTTTTGCTCTGTTGATGAATTTATCAACATCACCACCATCTGCAATTATTTCATTTAACATTTCAATTACTGCTTGGTTTGCACCACCATGTAATGGACCCCAAAGTGCAGATACACCAGCCGATACTGAAGCAAATAAACTAGCATGAGAAGAACCTACTAAGCGTACAGTAGAAGTAGAACAGTTTTGTTCATGATCTTGGTGTAAGATTAATAATTCTTCCATTGCTTTTTTAACAACAGGGTTAGGAATATATTTTTCTGTTGGAATTTTATACATCATCATGAGTATATTTTCAATATAATCAAGAGAGTTGTCTGCATAGTTAAATGGCATACCTTCATTTTTGGCATGTGCCCAAGCAGCAAGTACTGGGAATTTTCCAAGAATTTTTGTAATGGCTTTATACATTTCTTCTTCAGAATGTACATCGGTATATTTTGGATGAAATGCCGTTAAAGCTCCTGTTAATGAGGAAAGTACTCCCATAGGATGTGCTGAACGTGGAAAACCATCTAATATATCTTTTATTTCTTCATTTACTAATGAATTTTTCTTAATATCACCTTCAAATTTAGTAAGTTGTGCTTTTGTTGGTAATTCTCCAAAGATTAATAAATAGGCTACCTCTAAAAAACTTGCTTTTTTTGCTAATTCTTCAATTGCATATCCTCTATGTCTTAAAATTCCTTTTTCTCCATCTAGAAAAGTAATTTCACTTTTACAAGATCCTGTATTCTTAAAACCAGGGTCTAAAGTAATGATACCACCAGTACTACCTCTTAAGGTTTTAATGTTGATTGATATTTCATTTTCTGTTCCTACTTCTACTGGAAATTCATAACGTTTTCCTTTAAACTCAAATACTCCTATTTCTGACATTTACATCTATTATTATATGGTTATTATTAAATTAAAGCACAAAACTAATAGTACGAGTAGCATAAACTTATGATAATTGTCATTGTAAATAATTATTTATCAGTAACTTATGTTACATTGGATATTAATCTGCGAAGATTTTAAAGATATGAAAAAATGACAAATAAATGGAGTGGAAAGCTTAACTAATTATTTGTTCGCTATTTCATTAATCTGTTCATCAATACAGTTGCTAGTTAAAACTGTAAAACTATTGCTTACGTTACCATTTGAATTAATAAGAATAGCTCTTGGATATTTATTAGAAATTAGTTTATTACCTTCACTTGAAGCCGTTAAATAGTATTGATTTTTTAATTTAGAAAGGCAAGAATTGTTTTGGGATGTAGGTATATCTGTATTAATTCCTACAAATGTTGTTTCGGGATGTTTTTTGGTTAAGTACAAAATCCTTTTGTTTAAGTATTCGTTAGAAACGGTATTGTTTGACCAAAAGTAAAGTACTACATTTTTATTTTTTGTTATAGATTGAATACGCCGATTCTTCCCTGCCACAGATACAACTTCGAAATCTGGAAATTTGCTGTTAACAACCAAGCTTTCTTTTTTAAGGATTGTCTGTTTAAAGTTTGATACTGTTGTTGAATCCGTATTATTTGTATAGAATATATTTAATACTTTAGAATTGATAAACTCAGGTTTATTGATGAATATATAATCAATTTCTCTTTGTAATAAACTATTCTTTACAGATTCATTTTTTATTTTTTCACTAATAAGATTCAATACTATTTGATAATACTCTTGATTGTTTATTTTTCCTTCATTTTTGTGATATGCCAAATTGTGTAGATAAGTTGTAACAAAACTTCTATAGGGATGGAAATCTAATAATAAGGTGTCATTGAGATTTATTTTTTTTCTGTATTTATAAAAATCATCAGAAACAATAAATAAATCATTTGGTAAGGACTTTTTATGGTAATAGGGGTAGAGCTCTTTTAAACTATAAAGAGGATAGTCAATAGCTGCATTTGCAATATGATAAAACTCTTTTGATAGTCCACTTTCTGAATTTAATAAAGAATTAAGTTGTTCTTTTTGTCTGTTGTATGCTAAATTTATTTTTTCTAAAAATTCATTTTCTTCTAAAGAAAAATAGGAATAGAAGTTTTTTGCTTCCTTTTCATTTTCTAAAAACAAATTAATTAAAAGCTCATTTTTAGCAGCACCTTTGCCTTCAAAGACAATGGTTTCATCAAAATCCCAAGTATTGAGTCTAAATTTAATACTATCATAAGGGTCTAAGTAAATATATTGAAATTCGTAGCCATGTTTAAAACTATACAAACCTGAGCTGAGTCCGTGAATTCTTTTTCCAAAAGTATTATCTGCATTTAAATGGATGCTGTCTACAATTGTTTCGTTTTGCATAATTAATACAAAACTGGAATGTGGATTAATAATCTCACCTCCAATATAGACTGAAGAATCATTTGTTTGTACTTTACAACCAAATAATACAATCCCAAGTAGCATGTATATGTAAGTAAACTTCACTTCCACAAAAATATAGAGTCAGCACTAGGTCGTTGTTAATTCCGTGTTAAAAGATTTATCATTTTCTACTTGAAGACGACTTTTATTATTCTTTTAACTACTTGTTAATCTCATAAATAGTCTTATTTTCGCGACCTAATTATTTACAATATGTTATCAGTATCAAACTTATCAGTACAATTCGGTAAAAGAATCTTATTTGATGAAGTAAATGTGAAATTTACACAAGGGAATTGTTATGGTATTATCGGAGCAAATGGTTCTGGGAAATCAACCTTTTTAAAGATATTATCTGGTGAAATAGATCCTACTTCGGGTCAAATTCATTTAGAAAAGGGAAAACGTATGTCCGTTTTATCACAAGATCACTTTGCATATGATAAACACCCGGTATTGGAGACTGTATTAATGGGTAATAAATATCTTTTTGATTTGAAAATTGAGATGGATGCTATCTATGCAAAACCCGATTTCTCTGATGAAGATGGAGTAAAAGTAGGAGATTTAGGTGCGACTTACGAAGAAATGGGTGGCTGGACTGCTGAAAACGAAGCAGCAAATTTATTATCTTCATTAGGAATTAAAGCAGAAATGCACTACACCTTAATGGGTGATCTTGATAATAAAGACAAGGTTCGTGTATTGATTGCTCAGGCGATCTTTGGAAACCCAGATGTGCTAATTATGGATGAGCCTACCAATGATTTAGATTTTGAAACGATTGGTTGGTTAGAAAGCTTTCTAGCGAATTATGACAACACAGTTATTGTTGTTTCGCATGATAGGCACTTTTTAGATGCTGTTTGTACGCATGTATCAGATATTGACTTTGGAAAAATAACACATTATTCAGGAAATTATACTTTTTGGTATGAATCCAGTCAGCTTGCGGCAAGACAACGTGCCCAACAAAATAAAAAAGCAGAAGATAAAAAGAAAGAATTAGAAGATTTTATTCGTCGTTTTTCTGCCAATGTTGCCAAATCAAAGCAGGCAACAAGTCGTAAAAAGATGATTGAAAAATTAAATATTGGCGATATAAAACCATCAAGTCGTCGTTATCCAGGAATCTTTTTTGAACAAGAAAGAGACGCTGGAGATCAAATATTAAATATCGAAAATTTTTCAAAATCAATTGATGGCGAATTGCTATTTAATGATATTCACCTTAATTTAAATAGAGGTGATAAAGTAGCAGTAATATCAAAAAACTCCAAAGCAGTTAGTGCTTTTTTCGAAATATTAATAGGTAATAAAGAACCGGATCATGGCGAGTATAAATGGGGAGTTACCACAACCCAATCTTATTTGCCAGTTGATAATTCACCTTTTTTTGACACCAACGATAGTTTAGTGGATTGGTTAAGAGAATGGGCAAAAACAGAAGAAGAAAAAGAAGAAGTAAATCTTAGAGGGTTTTTAGGCAGAATGTTATTTAGTGGAGAAGAGGCTCTTAAAGAAGTAAATGTACTTTCAGGAGGAGAAAAAGTGCGTTGTATGCTCTCTCGTATGATGATGATACGTGCCAATGTATTACTAATAGACGAACCAACCAATCACCTTGATTTAGAATCTATACAAGCCTTTAATAACGGACTCAATAAATTTAAAGGAACAGTTTTATTTTCAACACATGACCACCAATTTGCCCAAACCTTAGCAAATAGAATCATTGAAATAACACCAAAAGGAATTATTAACCGTTTTAGTACCTTTGATGAGTACTTAGATGATCCAAAGATTAAAGAACTACGTAAGAAGATGTATCTGTAGTTTTTTAGTTACTGGCAATAGATAAATAGTCTGTAGTCAAACCTACAATTAAACCCTGCAAGGGTTTTAAACCTTTGCAGGGTTGGGATTTAAAAGACAAATCTCCAATATATGAACACCAAAGAATTCTATATAAAACTAAAAATATCGTTAGAAGAAACAACAACTTTCCCAACGAAGTATTTATATAAGTTTATTGTGCCTACAAAAGGCGATGGTGTTCAAAAAATAGAATCTTTCTTTAATAATATGGGAGCAGTTATTACTACCAAAGTATCGAGTAAAGGTACTTTTACAAGTGTTTCTATTCTAGTGAAACTCAAATCTGCAACAGAAGTTATTAGTAAGTATAAAGAAGTAGCTACTGTTAAAGGCGTTATTTCATTATAAGATTTTCTGGAAAACTCTTTAAATATTGAGAAATATAGCTATTAACCTGAGTTCGACCTAAGCTTTACTATACAGAATGCAAAGAAAAGGTGAGATTTGAAGAATAAATTTTAAGGAACAACGAGTTATTGTGCAAGATTTATTCAAAAAAGATTGCCTCTTCT
>DQTL01000312.1 GCA_015662775.1 Lutibacter sp. | reverse complement strand
CCAAAAATAGATCTTGGTTTATTTGTAATACTTTCTATGTAATCATTTAACTCTAAAACTGAATTAACAGCACCAAACATGCTTTCTAGTCCTATTGTACCTGATTTGGCATGAGCAAATTCTTTCTTTTTATTCTCAATATCTAAAGGTTGGTGGTCGCTAGTTACACAACTGATTGTTCCTTCTTTTACTCCTTTTCTTAATGCATTTAAATCTTTTTGAGTTCGTAATGGTGGTAAGACTTTATAGTTAGAATTAAAGCTAGCTAATTCTACATCAGTTAAAGTTAAATGATGTGCACTTACACTACAGGTTACTGCAAGTCCTTTCTTTTGGGCTTCTTTTATAAGTTTTACAGATTTTGCCGTAGAAATAGTGGGTATATGTAATTTTCCACCTGTATATTCTATTAAATATAAATCACGAATTATTTGTAATTCTTCCGCTAAGCTGGGGTTTCCTTTTAACCCAAATCGTATGGTGGTTTCGCTCTCATTTGCAATACCTTTATTTGCTATGAGATTTTCTTGCGGAAAACTCATAATAAGACCATCAAATGCTTGCGCATATTGTAAACTCACCTTTAATAAAATAGGATTATTAATAGCTCTTTTATAATCTCCAAAGGCTATGGCACCTGCTTGTTGCATGTCGTAAAGCTCTGCCATTTCTGTGCCTTCTGCCTTTTTTGTAAGACTTCCTATTGGGAAAAGATCTGTTGCACAGGCTTGAGATTTACTTTTTAAATACTCAATACTTGCTCTGTTATCGGTGATTGGATGTGTTATTGGGTTTAATGCAATTGCTGTAAACCCACTTTTTGCTGCTGTTTGCAATCCGTTTTCTATGGTTTCTCTTTCTTCATAACCTGGTTCACCAAAAGACACACTAGTATCAAACCAGCCTACTGACACATGTAAATTAGGTAGTTTTAACTCTTTTATTTTCTTTTCTGTTTTAATAGAAGTCGCTATTTTAGTGATTACTCCTTTCTCAATAAGAATATCTCTTTTCTTGTTGTGCAAAGGACTTTTCTTGTCAATTAGTATAGCCGATTTAATAAGTAAGTTCATAATTTATAAATATTTGAGCAGTAAAATTTCAATTAAGACAAAGAATAAAGCGAGTAAAACAAACCATTTAAAATACGATTGAATATTTTGTTCTGAACTTAAAGTAGTTAGTGTTTCTTTGATGTCATTCTGTAACTGTATATTCGTATTTGAAAGCTTTTCAAGAGTGTAGAAAGAATAATTGCTTTCTGCTTTAGGATTATTATAAGCTAGGTTTTGAATCGTATTATTTTGGTGTTCTACAGCATAAAACCCAGCTTTAGCTGGTTGCTCATCAGTATATAACAATACTTTATCTGTTTGAATTTCTTGTAGTGGAATAAAATCAGTAGTTGCACTAGTTATATGAACAATTTCGTCTTGTTGTAATTTTTGATTTACAATAATTTTATTGGTACTTCCTAATCTATAACTCAATTGGTTGTGCAGGGTGCTGTTTTTCCCAATATTATAAAAGATGGGAACAATCAAAGGTGATTTAACAAAATTACTGCTATTTCTGTCAAGTGGACTTGCCACCCAAAAAATTGAACCTTTCCCTTTTTTAATCTGGCTAATAAAAGGGTGCTCATTTTCGTAACTTAATATGGCTAATTGCCTAGTTAGCTTTCCATTAAAATAAGTATTTACTTTAGGATATTGGAAGTTACTAACTTTCATGTCAAAGACATTTTTAATTAATGGGTGCGAAAAGTGAATCTTAGTTACTTGTAAACTATCAGTATGTTTTTTTGATAACTGACCTATATTCAGCTTGTTAAAAAGGATGTTTAATTCGTTTACACTAATATTCTTATTGGGAATTATCACTAAACTACCACCGTTTTCTACGTATGTATTTAGCTTTTCACCTAAAGATTGTGGCGTTTTATCCAACGCGTTTAAAACGACTAGTTGCTGTTTGTCAATTACTTCATAGCTAATTTGATTAACTTCTTTTTGACTTAAGTTAAACTCATTTTTAGTATATATTTTTTCTAAAAAAGAATTTGATTTTCCAATAACTAGGACATTGACTTTCTTTTTAGTAGGAAAACTAATTTGATAGGTGTTGTCAAAAATATAGGCGTCCTCTTCATCTATTTTTAGAGTTAAGTTGGTAACTTTAGTCGGTATTCTTAAGCTAATTGTCTTGTTTTTATTTGGCTCTATTTTAAATGTGTTTTTAGCAAGAACAATTTCATTTTGAAGTGCATTAACACTCACCGATTTTGCAGATTCTCCTTGGTGATTTAGTGTGATTTCTAAGACCATATTGTCAATATTATTTTCTTTTACAGCGACACTATCTATACTAATATTGTATGAAATCTTAGGTTTTAATTGTACTAAATTTAAGTTTGTATTAATGGATGCAAGTTGATTTTCTAAATTTAAATAAGTTGAATACTTGTTTTGAAAATCTGAGACTAGTATTAATTTATGATGTTTATTTTTATGCGAATCTATTAGGTCTTGAGCCTGTAATAATACTGTTTTTATACTTTTAGTTTGTGCTGTGTAATCTATTATTTTAAGCTCTTCGATTATTTTCTTTTGAGAAATATTAGGCAGTACTTTATCATTACAGATTAATGTAAATAGACCTTTTTCGGGTAAATTCTCAGCTATATCTTGAACGACTCTTTTCAACAATTCACCTCGGTTACCTTTAGCGGATAAGCTAATAGAATTATCTAAGTAGAGCGTTGTTAACCATTCTTTTGACGAATCATTTTGCGAAAAATAAGGTTGTGCAAATGCAATGATGATTGAAGCAAAAATCAAAAGACGAGAAAACAGAACCAGCCATTTTTTTAATTTAGAACTTTTACGCGTTTGTAATTCTATTTCTTTTAAAAATTTTACGTTGGTAAAAGGTGTCTTTGTAAAACGTTGTAACTGAAATAAATGAATAACAATAGGTATCAGTAAAGCAAAAAGAGCGTACAAAATTTCAGGATGCTTAAACTGCATTGTTCTAAAGGTTTTATATGTGTTTTACACAATTTATAAGATAATTGTTTGTTTTCGATCTGGTCCTACAGATACGATATTAATTGGCACACCTACATAATTCTCGATAAATGCAATGTACTCTTTTAATACTTTAGGAATTTCAGCAACACTTGTTATTTCCGTAATATCTTCTTGCCAACCTGTAAACTCAGTATAAATGGGTTTAATGTCTTCTTCATTTATAGAATAAGGGAAATGCGATATTTCTTTTCCTTTATATAAGTAGGAAGTACAAGCCTTAATGGTGTTAAAACCAGAAAGCACATCACCTTTCATCATGGCTAACTGAGTTACACCATTTAATTGTACAGCATGTTTTAGAGCAACCAAGTCTAACCAACCACATCTTCTAGGTCTTCCTGTTGTGGCACCAAATTCTTTACCAACTTCTGCCATTCTTTTTCCGTCTTCATCAAATAATTCAGTTGGAAAAGGACCTGAACCAACACGTGTTGTATAGGCTTTCATAATTCCATAAACTTCTCCAATTTGGTTTGGAGCGATACCTAAACCAGTACAAGCACCAGCGGCTGTTGTCGTTGAGGAAGTTACAAAAGGATAAGTTCCAAAATCAATATCTAATAAAGAACCTTGAGCACCTTCTGCTAATACTTTTTGATTTTTATCAATAGCATTTTGCATATAGAAAACACCATCTACAAAAGGAATTGTTTGTAATAGTTTTAATCCTTCAAAAAAGGCTGTTTCTAGCTCTTCTAGATTAAAATCAATTTTAATTGTATAGTTTGAAAGCATCTTTAAATGCTTTTGCGTTAATTTTTGGTAACGTTCTTTCCAATCTGGAAGTTCTAAATCACCAATTCGCAATCCATTTCTACCTGTTTTATCCATATAGGTCGGTCCAATTCCTTTTAAGGTAGATCCTATTTTGGCTTTTCCTTTCGCTGTTTCACTAGCGGCATCTAACAACCTGTGTGTGGGAAGTATTAAATGAGCTCCTCTTGAAATACATAATTTTGATGGAAAATCAATTTGATGTTTGGCTAAATGATCTAATTCATTTTTAAAAATAACAGGATCAATAACAACACCATTACCAACAAAATTCATGGCTTTGTCGTGGAAAATTCCAGAAGGTATCGTATGTAATACATGTTTTTGACCATTAAAAACTAAAGTATGACCTGCGTTAGGACCTCCTTGAAACCTTGCAATAATATCGTGCTGTTTGGTGAGTACATCAACAATTTTACCTTTTCCTTCATCTCCCCATTGGAGACCTAACAATAAATTTACTTTTGACATATTTAATGCTATTTAACTGTAGTTAAATTATTTTTTAGAAGTGTCTTCTTTTTTTGTTCCATAGAAAAACAGTGAATGCTTATAAATATTTACTTTAAAGACTTCTTCGATTGTTTTTTTAATCATTTCTATTCTTGGATCACAAAACTCGATGATTTCATTAGTGTCTTCGATAATTAAATGATCGTGTTGTTTGTCGAAATATGATTTTTCGTAAAATGCTTGATTCTGCCCAAATCTATGGCGTCTTATAAGACTACAAGCAAGTAGTAACTCTACCGTATTGTAAACTGTTGCTTTACTAACCCTATATTTACCTTTGTTCATCAAAGCAAATAAAGCATCTACATCAAAATGTTCTGTTTGATTATAAATCTCTTTTAAAATAGCATAGCGTTCAGGTGTTTTTCTATGTTTATTTGCTTCTAAAAATTGCGTAAACACATTTTCTACTATGTCGTAATCACTTTTTTTAGTCATTTTTTTTTAGTCGGTTCTTAATTTAAACTTTAAATGAGTTCATGTACAAAATTAAGAATAAGATAGTATCAAGACAGCAAAACTAAAGAAAGTAATTAAAACTTATTCACAAGATAATATGAAATCTATTCAATCATCATTAGTTAAATGGGCTGCTAATTGAGGCTATTTAGAAATGGTATTAATCAAAGTAATTCCAAACCGATTCAGATCCTTTTATTATCCCTTGAGAATAATTGCTAAGCAAAACAGTATTTATTTATGAGGTTTTGAAATTGTTACTAGGGAAGTTTATTGATTTCAAAAATAGATATAATTAGGGCGTATTGAAGTATTTTTTTTAACGATTTTAAGATAAACTCTCATTTTTATGGAGTTTATCGTTTGTTAAACAACTACAAAATAAATGACAAAGTTAAGAGAATAATACATGATAAACCTTTTTAAGTGTCAAATCATTAGCAATCTTATAAATATAATTGTTAATACTATTAAACCTTTCTATATTTACAGAGTCTAAGCACGAAACCAATCAAATAAATTTTGATTGACGATAAAACATTAGTGGCAGAGTTGCAAAATAAAAGCACATTAGATCGTGCTTTTCGCGTGCTTATGACCGAGTATAAACAACGTTTGTACTGGCATATTCGTAAGATTGTAGTTATTCACGAAGATGCAGATGATGTGTTACAAAATACATTTATTAAGGTCTATAGAAATATAAATTCATTTAAAGGAGAGAGCAAACTCTACTCTTGGCTTTATCGTATAGCCACAAACGAGAGTATTACATTAATCAATAAACGAGCAAAACACCAACAAATAGAAAGTGAAGAATTACAACAGCAACTAGTCAATAACCTACAAGCCGATGTGTATTTTGAAGGAGATGAAATACAATGGAAATTACAAAAAGCCATTGCACAACTTCCTCAGAAACAACAGTTAGTTTTTAATATGAAGTATTTTGATAATATGAAATACCAAGATATTTCCGAAATATTAGAAACCTCAGTTGGTGGTTTAAAAGCAAATTACCACCATGCGGTAAAAAAAATTGAAAAATATTTGACCAGCAATTAAACGAATCCTTATAAGTGAGGTCTTACTAACAAATGAAACCAAAAGAACTAAAACATATTGCACCAACTTTAGTTGAAATCCAAAATAATGGAACAGGCTTCAAACTACCAAAAAACTATTTTAAAGAAATAGAAAATAAGGTTTTTGGGCAGCTGTTTTTAACTAGTTTACCAACTAAGTTAGGGCATCAAGTTCCAAAGGATTATTTTGAGCAAGTTGAAAATCAGATTACTTCAAAATTACAGCTAAATAAAAACACTAGAGTAGAAAATGATTTACCTGTTGACTATTTTGAAAATTTTGAAGACAAATTATTTAAACGATTGGCTTCAGAAAAAGAAACAAAAGTTTTTTCCTTAAAAAAATATTGGATTCCTGTAGCAATTGCAGCTAGTTTACTCCTTTTTATAAGTATTTATAACCCATTTAAAGAAGATAAGAGTTTAGATATTGCAGAGATTGAAGCTTGGATAGAAGAAGGTAATTTAGATTTAAACTCGTATGAAATGGCTGACCTATATGATTTCGAAATGGATAACATAGCAATAAAACCAAATCTCAACACAAACGACATAGAAGATTATCTATTAGAAGAAATAGACGAATCTATATTTTATAATTAATAAATCCCAAAACCATGAAAAATATAAAAACCATGTATAAATACCTATTAATATTCATTGTATTAAGTACAACATCTAGTGTTTTTGCACAAAAAAATAAACGTTTTGAAAAAATAAAGGCTCACAAAGTAGCTTATATCACGGATAAGTTAGAGTTAAGTTCTCAAGAAGCCGAAAAATTCTGGCCTGTGTACAATAAATACGAAAAGGACTTACATCAATTAGAAATTATGGATAGAAAAGAACTCGTTCGAAACATTGTGTCTAAAGGTGGTGTAAAAAGTTTATCAGAACAAGAAGCACAAGCAAAACTCAATGAATTAGAGCTTATGCAAGATGCAATTTTTACTAAACGAAAAGAGAAATTCAAAGAAATTCAAAAAACTATTTCTGCTAAGAAAGTACTGTTATTATATAGAGTAGAAAAAGATTTCAAAAAAGAACTATTAAAAAGATTACAGCAAAAACGAGGAGGGAAGTTCTAATGCAAAAGATCTAATAACAGAAAAAAGCTGTTTGCAATTTGCAAACAGCTTTTTTTTATTTTAAAAGAGAAAACATCAAAGTTCGATAAACTTTCAACTTTTAACCTGCCTGCCGGCAAGGCATGGCTTTTAACTAATAAGCGTTAATCTCTTCTGTCTCGGTTTTGACGAGGTTTTCTATCTCTATTGTCTCTATTATCTCTATCACCTTCTTTTCTTGGTGGTCTTTCTGTTAAAGCTTTTAAAGAAACTTTTTGTTTTCTTGTTCTAGGATCTGTTCCTAAATATTTAACTTCTATTTCTTCACCAATACTAACAATATCACTTACATTTTCTGTGCGTGCCCATGCTAATTCTGAGATATGAAGTAATACTTCTTTACCTGGTCTAAATTCTACAACAGCACCAAAGTCTAAAATCTTAATAACTTTTACTTTATACACCTCATTTACATTTGGAGAGAAAGTAATGTCCTCAATTTTTTGAATTACATCATCAATTTTTTCTTGGTTTACACCTAAGATTTCAACAATACCATTATCATTTTCATCTTCATCAATTACAATAGTACAGCCAGTTTCTTTTTGCATCTCTTGAATTACCTTACCACCTGGTCCGATAACAGCACCAATAAACTTACCTGGAATAGTTACTTTAACCATTTTAGGAGCGTACGATTTTACTGTTTCGTTAGGTGCAGCGATTGCATCCGTTAATTCTTTTAAGATATGTAAACGACCGTCTTTGGCTTGAGAAAGTGCTTTCTCCATAATATCATAAGACAAACCTTTTACTTTAATATCCATCTGACAAGCAGTGATACCATCAGCAGTTCCTGTTACTTTAAAGTCCATATCACCTAAATGATCTTCATCACCTAAAATATCAGAAAGAACAGCATATTTACCTGTTTCTTCATCTGTGATTAGTCCCATTGCAATACCAGATACTGGTTTGATCATTTGCACACCAGCATCCATAAGAGCCATTGTACCTGCACAAACAGTTGCCATAGAAGAAGAACCGTTAGATTCTAAAATTTCTGATACAATACGAATTGTATATGGAGTATTATCAGGAATCATTCCTTTTAAAGCACGTTGTGCTAAATGTCCATGACCTACTTCACGACGAGAAGTGCCTCTTAAAGGTCTTTCTTCACCAGTTGAAAATGGAGGGAAGTTATAATGTAAATAGAAACGCTCTTCACCTTCGTGAGTTGGTAAATCAATCATATTTACGTCTCTTGATGTTCCTAGAGTTACTGTAGCCAAAGCTTGTGTTTCACCACGAGTAAAAATAGAAGAACCATGAGTAGAAGGTAGTGGAGCAATCTCACACCAAATATCTCTAATTTCATCAGTTGCTCTACCATCTAGACGAATACCTTCGTTTAAAACCACATCTCTAATGGCTTTCTTTTGCGTTTTAGAGTAATACTTTTTAATTAACTCCCCAAATTCTTCAGCATCTTCTTCTGAGAACGTTTTACAAAGTTCTTCTCTTAAGTCACTAAACTTTTGAGTTCTTTCTTGTTTAGCAGAACCTGCTTTTGCGATGTCATATATTTTTTGATAAGCAAATTCATGGACTTTTTTCTCGATGTCTTCATTGGTATCAGCCATTTCATACTCACGAGTCTCTAGTACTCTATTTGCTTTTTCAGCTAATTTTCTTTGTGCTATACATTGCACCTTAATAGCTTCATGAGCAAATTTGATTGCTTCTGTCATTTCTTCTTCAGAAACTTCATCCATTTCACCTTCAACCATCATCACTGATTCTTCTGATGCACCAACCATAAGGTCAATATCAGCTTTTCCTAACACTTCTCTTGAAGGGTTGATTACGAAATTTCCATCTACACGAGCTACACGAACTTCAGAGATTGGATATTCGAAAGGAATATCAGTCAATTGAATTGCTGCAGAAGCGGCAAGACCTGCTAAAGCATCTGGCATAACTTCTGGATCATGAGACATTAATTGCATCATAACTTGTGTTCCTGCATGATAATCTTTAGGGAATAAAGGGCGTAACACACGGTCAACAAGACGCATGGTTAATACTTCTTCATCACTAGGACGTGCTTCTCTTTTGAAAAAACCACCTGGGAAACGACCTGCTGCTGCAAATTTTTCACGGTAGTCAACTGTTAATGGAAGAAAATTTAATCCTTCTTTTGCTTTTCTAGCTGATACAACAGTGGCAAGCATAACTGCATCGCCCATTCTTACAACTACGGATCCATCAGCTTGTTTGGCTAATCTTCCTGTTTCGATAGAAATCTCTCTACCATCATTTAAGGTGATGATTTCTTTAAATAATTCTGGAATCATTTGTAAATTTTTTATATCCGATTTATTCGGAAATTAGTAAGCAATTGGTTTCTTAATTGTGTCGAAAAAGGTTTCCAATGAATCCCATTTATTTCGGGATGCTAACGCTTTAATATTGTGTAGTCACTCTGTTTGGAGTGTAAAAAACAAAGAGACGTTATAATCACGTCTCTTTGTTGTTAAAATTACTTACGTAATTTTAGCTCTTTAACTATCGCACGATATCTAAGAACGTCTTTTTTAATTAAATAGTTTAATAAACTTCTTCGTTTACCTACCATTTTTACTAAGGAACGTTCTGTGTTATAATCTTTACGATTGTTTTTTAGATGTTCTGTTAAGTGATTGATACGTTCTGTGAAAAGAGCGATTTGCCCTTCTGCTGAACCCGTGTCACTTTCCGACTTACCGTGTTTTTTGAATAAGTCTCTTTTTGCTTCTGGTGTTAAATACATGCCAACATTAAGTTTAATAATTATTATGTATGATGTCTTTCATCAAGACGGCAAAAGTAATACAATATTTTCGATTGACAATGAGTGTCTTATGATTATATTTTCCAATCTAATTATTTTATTCCTAAGACTTTAACAAAAAGATATTAGACTATGGATTGTTATGAAGTTTCAATGTTTTATCAAATTTTCAAAAATAAACTAATCAGTCTAACATCTTATAACCTGAGTTCGACCTAAGCTTTGTTTACAGTTTGAACGAATTTTTAATCAATTCGAAGTTATATTTTTGAAGGACTAACTAGTTAATTTG